>SYKE01000251.1 GCA_005798285.1 Actinomycetota bacterium | reverse complement strand
TGAAACACCAGCCAGCACCGTCTGAACGCGATGGCCCGCCTCCGTCAACTCATCGGCCGAGCGCCGGACTTCCGAGAGATCGGTGAGCGCGACAAGAATGCGATCCTGCTCGCTCCCCTCCTCGGGCAGCCTGCTGAGACGCAGATGGACCGGAAAACCCGTACTCCAGCTTCGAGAAAGCAGTCGAACCACCGACTCGGAGCGGTGGATTCGCCGGAACTGTTCCCAGGCCCGACCCAATTCCTCGCGATCGGCTGCGCCAAGCAGCGAGGCAAGGGGCTCATCCTGTCGTGGGAGTGCGGTGTTCCCCGTAAAGTCGCACAGACGTTGTGAGGCATATTCAACGCGACCGCTGCCGTCGAGGATCAGGACGGCTTCGCTCAGCTCCTCCAGGAGCTGAGTTCGCGTTTCCGCAAACCGGCGCAATTGCCGCGTGGAGTCGTCCAGTCGTCGCCGCGCGGTCGACCGGGTGCTGTTGAGGATCGCGATCCAGGCACCTGCCCCGGCCAGGAGCGCTCCGGTCAGCCAGGACACGGGCAGGCGCCACCCGCCGCCCAGAAGGATGGATGAACCCAGGCCCAACGTCAGACCGGCGGCAGCGCCCACGAGGCCCACCGTCAGATTCTCCGGCTCCGCTTTCAGCGTGCGCAACGCGAGACGCCCTCTCTCTCAAACAGCTTCCACTACCTATGGTTGGCAGCACGACACCCAGCGCTGCACCCGACTTTGGGGGATGGGGCACGGCCTGGACATCCTGAGAAGTTTCGTCGAAATCTTCATTCGACACGTCTTGACTCATGACCTCGGAGCCGGCGAGGATTTGTGATCGAGCCAGTTGAACGGTGAACTAGGAGACAAACCCAAATCACCATGAAACCACGACTGTTTGTTGGCATGCTCGTACTCCTCTGCGTGGGCGGCGTGCAAGCACAGATGCCGTCGGGCGCCTCCGGTCCTGACGACCAGGTTCGGCAGGACGCCGAGGTAGTCGTATTTGAGCTCGCGCTCACTCGAGTGCTGGGTCGAGTGCGTATCACCCCGTCCCAGGCGGGAAAGCTCGCCGGCGTGTTGGATCAAGCTCAGCAGCGCCTCAAATCCGTTCGGGATCGGGAGAACCAGTCGCTGGCTCGTCTGACCGGTCCGGTCGGATCCGTCTATCGTACCGCTGCCGCAGGCCAGAAGACGCCGCCGATCGAAGGTCAGGTGGGTACGGCTCTCCAGGTCAACCAGAGCGCCTGGAGCCGTGCAGTGGCGGATCTCGTGGTCAGCATTCGGGAGCAGTTGCCTCGAATCTTCAGCCGCGAGCAGATGCAGATCATCCAGGCTGAGGCGGTCAACAGCTTTCGTCCCAGTTCCGAGTCGGGCCGGCTCGGTATCCGCGCCTCCGAGCGGGGAACTACCCTGAACCGACGCAATCCAACAGCGGGACCGGATCAAGCCGCCGCAGTCTCGACCATGTTGGACGGTATGCGAAAGATGAGCGATGAGCAGTTCGCTCGAACGGTTCAAGCTGCGGCGGCGCGCGGGGCGGGGGCCGCCGCCCGCGGCGGCGTTCTGGAGTTCGCTCAACAAGCCCGCGGAATGACGGAACCGCAGTATGTAGCGGCGAAACCGGGTATGCTGACGCAACTCAGAATGACGATGTACTCGATCACTCCCGACGCCGCGCTCAAGCAGTTCATTGAGTTTCACTTGCTTCATCCCGCGACTCCTGGTTTGCTCCGCCGGGTCGCGACATGGGGAGGGGGACGATGAAATCGTTCCTAGCCGGTGGCGTGATCTGTTCGCTCCTGGCGGCGCTGTCAAGCGGCGCCGGCGCGCAGACGGCTGGCCGCGCCGCAGAAGCCGACGCGGCCCTGGTAGAACGGATGCTCGAGGAGTTGCCGATCCTGCGGGGCCTGAACGAGGTGGGCTTCACCCGCGATCAGGGTACCGAGCTCCTGCGACTCGTGACGGACCACGACACTCGAGTGTTGGGTGTCCGAAAGCCCAACACTCCACGCTTGAAGGATCTGGCGCTGAGCGGAAGAAAGGAGCTCCCACGGGTTTTCAAGGACCCCGAGTTGGAGCTTTCCCTCGATCTGACGCAGCGTCGGCTCCTCTCGGACGAGACTGGAAAGGTCACGGCAGAGAAGCGGAAGTCCGCCACGGCGATCATCAAGTTTATTCAGTCGCTCAGCCCGGAGCAAACCGAGCGCCTGATGGGGGTTGCCCGTGACAAACTGCTGGAACAGCGGCTCTATGCAACTACTCTGGGGGGCTTCACACCGACAGACCAGCTCCAGCGTGAACTGGAGGAAATGCGGACACTGCCGCCCCAAGAGTATCAGAGAAGTCGCGATTGGACCGCGTTCCGAATGGGAGGGGGGATGAACTCCGGGACCATGCGCAGGTTCATTGAGCAACGCGCGGCATCGGGGGACCGAACCCGGCCGGATCGTCCGCCGCAGGTTGACGATCCGACAATCAGGTCGCGCATCGAGACCGCGGGTCGGATTCTGGATCAGGTCCGGACCATGTCGCCGGCGGTGTTTGAACCGCGCAAACGGGAACTGTCGGTCCAGTTGTCACGAGAATCGCAGATTGCTCGGGTGCGGGCCGCAAGTCCGGAGGAACTTTACGAGGTTTTTGTGGACCAATACGTACTGCATGAGCGCAGTTACGGGGCGCTCAAGGCTCGTTTCGTTGGGGTAGAGTAACCTCCGGCGGGAGCGCCGGGCACGATTGGGACAGTCACTCGGTCCCTCAGCTTGAGTTGTTGGGTTTGGCTGATCCGGTCAGCAAGCACAGTGGAGTAGCAGGACTATGGAGAACGGTAGGCGCGATCTGGCAAGGGCAAGTGGGGCCCTTTTGTTGACGGCACTCTTCGCCGGGACCGCCGAGGCATTCCAGAAGGCCGGCGCCAAGAAACCGGCCGCGGGCAAACCGGCCGCGAAGCCCCGCACAAAGCCCCCGGCGGGGGCAAAGCCGCCGGCCGACCCGAATGCCGCGGCGATTGCGCAGATTGAAAAGCTGGGTGGACGCGTGGCGCCCATCGCTCAGAACGATCTCCGCCTTGAGGTGGCGTTCAATCTGGCGAGTAGCCCCGTCACGGATGCGGCGCTTGCGCCGCTGAAAGGCCTCAAGAAGGTCATACAGTTGAATTTGGCCCGGACTGCGGTTACTGATGCCGGCATCGCTCAGCTCGCATCGCTCTCCGATTTGGAGAGGTTGCATCTGGAGGGGACGAAAGTCGGGGACCGCGCACTGGCTTCAGTGGGGAAGCTGGGGAACCTCGTTTACCTCAACCTCTACGGGACTCAGGTGAGCGACGCAGGGCTTGGGCAACTCGGAAACCTCAAGAAGCTGAAGAGCATCTATCTCTGGCAAACGAAAGTGACGCCCGCCGGGGCGGACGCGCTGAAGAAGGCGCTCCCGGGAGTTGAAGTCGTGATGGGCTTCGACACCCCCGCCGCGCCGGCGCCCGCACCCGCCGAGAAGAAGTAGTTCTCGGGGCGCCCCGTCCGCTTGAACCGCAGGCGGACGGGGGGTCATTCTTCCAGCGGATAACGCCATTCGCCACCGCCGGCAGGCCGTGCGCCTTCATCCTGGGATGAGCAGTGTAGCCGCCGGTTGGAGTCGCCGATGCAATTGGGTCTCATCAATTCGGCCTGGGCTCAGGCCGGCCGAGAGACTGCCTGGGGACTTGAGAAGACACGGCAACTCGGTTTCGATACGGTCGACATCTTTACCGATCCCCTCGACATCGACGTCCGAGAGCGCCGTCTCATCAAGGACACCGCCGACCGCCTGGAACTCCCGATTGTCTCCATCTGCTGCGTGGCAGTGGGACTCGTGGACTTCAATCCGAGTGTTCAACGCTTCCATCGGGAACGCTGCAAAGCGTACCTGGATCTCTGCTATGAGTACGGCGCCAGGAACCTGCTGCTGGTGCTCGGAGAGTATGTCTGGCAGCAAGAAGTCATCCCCCCGGTGGAACAATGGCGGGTCGGGATCGAAAACGTGCGAGCCCTTGGTGCGTATGCCGCCGGCCTGGGACTGGAAATCGCACTGGAGTTGGAGCCGTTCCACCTTTCCTTGCTGAACAGCGTAGATACGATGGTTCGGTTTCTGGACGAAGTGGCCCTCCCGCGCACGGTGAGAGCCAACTGCGACATCAGCCACCTGCACCTGGTTCGCACACCCATTGAGGATGTGTCGAAGCTGGCCGGCCGCATCTCTCACGTCCACCTGTCCGACTGTGATGGAAAGGTGCACGGAGACCTGCCGCCGGGCCGCGGGAGCACCCCCATAGCGGACTACCTGCGCGCCGTGAGTGACACCGGGTACGATGGAGTCGTATCCATCGAGCTGGAGTACTCTCCGGAGCCCGAGCGCATCGAGGAGTGGGTGGCCGAGGCCTATTCGGCGACGGATGAAATCATGCGAGAGCTTTGCATCAGAACGGGAAGGTGAGGCGATGGGTCAATTGAGATGGACAACCGCGCTGGGGATGGGAGCTGCAGCAGCAATCACCTTCAGCGCCGGAGACGCCGGAGTCGCCGTTCAGTCGGGAACCATCGAGCGCAAGTCGCCGCTGATGGACGCGGTGGCCCCTCCATCCGTCCGGATCGAGAAGCTGGCCGATGGGTTCAAGTTTGTCGAGGGTCCAGTGTGGAACACGCAGGGAGTGCTGCTCTTCAGCGACATTCCGAACGATGCCGTCATGAAGTGGGATCCCAAGACGGGCGCTGTGACCCGCTACCGCGCGCGTTCCGCGGCCACTAACGGCAATACGCTCGATCGACAGGGCCGGCTTGTCTCTTGCGAGCATTCCGGGCGGCGTGTGAGCGTCGAGGCCGCGCCAGGCCGCTTCGAGACACTGACGGATCGCTTTGACGGAAAGCGGTTTAACAGCCCCAACGACGTGATCTTCAAGTCGGACGGCGCGCTGTACTTCACGGATCCGCCGTACGGTTTGCCCAAACAGGATGATGACCCCAGTAAGGAACTGGCGTTCAACGGCGTTTACCGTTTGAAAGACGGAAAGGTGACGCTCTTGACGAAGGAACTGACTCGTCCGAATGGGCTGGCGTTCTCACCTGATGACAAGACACTTTACGTCGCCAACTCGGATGCGGCTCGGAAGCTCTGGATGGCCTATCCGGTCCGTTCGGACGGCAGCCTGGGAGCGGGCCGAATCTTCCACGACGTCACATCCAGCAAGGAGGACGGCCTGCCGGACGGGATGAAGGTCGATACTCGAGGCAACGTCTACGGCACAGGGCCGGGAGGCGTCTGGGTCTTCTCGCCGGATGGCGCCCATCTGGGAACCATCAAGCCCCCCGAACCTCCGGCGAACTGCCACTGGGGCGACGACGGCAAAACCCTCTATATGACTGCTCGAACCAGCCTGTACCGGGTGCGGCTCTCGATCTCGGGCATCCGACCCTAAGGAGAGTTCGAACCGATGCTTCGGAATTACGTTGAGGTCGAAGACGGCCGGGTGGCGATTTCCGGCGCCCCACAGACAGCGGACGATGTGAACTGGATGGTGTCGCAGGGGATTCAGTGCCTGTTTTCACTGCACCCGGTCGGCGAGGGCGCCCGTGCTCGCCTGGCGGAACTCGACTTGCTCTGGGTGGAGTGTCTGGTTTCGGACTTCTCCCGCGACTTGCCTCCGAACTTCCGCCAGACCGTGATCGCTGCCGTCGAGTGCATCAGTTGGAAGCCAAAGGTATTGATTCACTGTCAGGGCGGGGGTGGGCGTTCGTATTCGTTCTATGCTCTGACCCTTCTCGAGCGACATCTGCCCATGGCTCCGGCGCTCTCTCAAGTCGAGAAGGAACCGCAGCGAGCGTTTGTTCACGGCTACGCGGCCGCTCTGCGCTACGACGGCGAAGAACCCGGTGGGAGTCCGGAGGCAACGTAAATCCCTAGCCACGAATAAAGGGGAGCACTCGAAGAGTGCTCCCCCTCTTTGCTGATCGAGAAAAGCCTGGCCGTGAATTAGCGCGGACGCCCGCCGGGACCTCCCGGGCCGCCGGGTCCACCCGGGCCGCCAGGTCCACCTGGGCCGCCAGGCCCTCCGGGCCGAGGCAGCGACAACGTGGCCTTCTTTCCGGCAGCCCGCGCTGCCAGAAACTCATTGATGAGTTTCATACGATCTTTGGCTCGCGTTCCCATCATCCCCGTCGTGGCGATATCCGGATTGATCGGGTTGAAGTCCCTGATCTTGGAAGGGTCCATCCTTGGGCCGCCACCGCCGGGTCCGCCCGGACCACCACCCGGACCACCAGGGCCACCGCCCGGTCCGCCGGGTCCGCCCCCTGGCCCGCCAGGTCCACCACCGGGACCACCGCC
>SYKE01000026.1 GCA_005798285.1 Actinomycetota bacterium | reverse complement strand
GCCGGTGGTGAGCACCATCGATCCAAACTTATTGCTAAGCGCCATCAGGATGTTGCCCCGGCACCGGGCCTGGAGATTCTCCTCGGCGACCCCCCGCTCGGTGCCCGCGAACACTCCATCCAGAGTTCGGGCCCAGGTCTCCTGAAGTTCCCGAATCGGGATCTCCAGGAAGCGGGTGCCAAGGAGGTCCGCCACTCGCGCCGCATCGCTGCGGGTCTCGGCGGATGAAAACACGGACGGCATCGATACGAGGGTTACTCGCTCCGGCCCCAACGCATCCGCGGCAACCGCAGCCACGAGGGCCGAGTCGATCCCGCCTGAAATGCCGATCACGACTCCCGAGAAGCCGCTCTTGTTCACGTAATCCCGGGTTCCCACCACGAGAGCACGGTAAATCTCGGCGAGTCGACCCGGAGGCTCCGTCATGGTCGGTCCGCGCCGGTCCAAGCTCCAGCGGGGCTGCAGTGCGAGCACCACTTCTTCCACCGCTACCCCCGTCGCAACCAACGCCTGCTTTTCCTTTCGCCGACGGGGATCGGCGAGCCGAGCGTGGGTCACGGCGCTGAGATCCAAGTCATGGATCAAGAGATCCTCCTCAAAAGTCGAGGCACGAGCTATCACCTCCCCATCGGGCGAGAGCACCATCGAATGGCCGTCGAACACCAACTCATCCTGGCCGCCGACTTGATTCGTCCAGGCTACGAAGCACGCCGAATCACTGGCGCGTACCGAGAGCATTTGCTCCCGCTGCCGCCACTTCTCGGCGTGGAACGGAGAAGCATTGAGGTTGAAGATGACGTGTGCCCCACCCACATTCGCCAGAGTGTGGGCGGGTCCACGCGGGTACCACATGTCCTCGCAGATGGTGACGCCGAACACGAGGGGTCCGAACCGGTAGACCGAGTGGCGCCTTCCGCGCTGAAAGTAGCGCTCTTCGTCGAAGACTCCGTAATTCGGTAGAAAAAACTTGTGGTGAACGCCGGCAACGGCGCCGTCGACCAGCACTGCCGCAGCGTTGTAGATGTCCTCACGGACATCTACAACGCCAACTATGGCGATCATGTCCCGCGTTGCCTGTTCGATCCGGCGGAGGCAGGCCAGGTTTTGCTTCAAGAAGCTGGGCCTCAACAGCAGATCTTCGGGAGGGTAGCCCGTGATGCACAGCTCCGGGAACAGCGCCACCTGGGCGCCCGCCTCGCGAGACTCCTCAAGCGCTCTCAGGATTCGGTCGGTATTCCCCTCAAGATCTCCCACGGTGGGGTTGAGTTGGGCCAGAGCGATTCGCATCCGCGCCGCGGGGTGGTTCTGCAGAGTTTCTAGGAGCGACATCAGGTTTTTGAGAGTCCGCGCATCTGCCGCCGCATCCGATCTTCTCGATCGAAGGTCCGCGACGCCTGATTCTAGTTCAGACCAACCACCCCTGTCGCGCCGTGGCGACGTCTCTTGCCGGTTCTCGGGTCCACGCATCCCCAACGGAACTACCGATACGGGCTTCTGCCGCCACTGGGAGGGAACTCGGACACCGGCTGAGAATGGTAGTGTGACGCTAATACTGATGGGTTGTTACTGAACTGCCCTGGTGGATGGAATCGCCATGTCAACCGATGACCGCCCCCTGCTCTCTACTGAGTCCGAGTCCGATCCGGTTCACGAAGCCGGTGATGTCGATCTGAACGCCACGATCAAGACCCTCCTTCGCGATGGGTTCTGGAGCCTGCTCAATGCGGCCGGCGTCGACATCACGGACCTCACGGGTCGATTTGAGGACCCGACCATCACTCGAGTCCCCGAGTACCGAGCCGATCACGTGCTGATGGTTACGGACTCTGCAGACGGCAAGGAGACGGCGGTGATGCTGGAATACGCCGTCAACGTTCCGGATCGCAAGACTCGCCGGCGCTGGATGTGGAAGGTTGCCGCGCTGGAGGAGCAGCTCGACTGCGAGGTCGTTCTCCTGGCGGTGTACCTCAAACAGGGAGATCGGCGGACGTTCCCCACTGAGTTCATGACACGACTCGGGCCCCTGGAAACCTGGTTTGGCTTCTCGGCGCTGCGGTTCTGGGAGCTCGCGCCCTCGATTCTGGCCGGAAAGTACCCGGAATTGGCGCCGGCGCTGGTGCTCTGCTTCGACGAACCTCGAATCGAGATTCTGGGGGCCGTTCGGCAGATCATCTTGAGTCAGCCGTGGAGCAATCAGATAAAGTCAAACATGATTGCGACATCGATCGCCCTGGCAACCCGGTACTTTCCGCGCGACGATGTTCACAAGGTGTTTCTCACGGAGGAAGACATGCTCAAGGACTACCCCCCGGTTCAGGAGTGGCTGCAGGCTGCCTTCAAGGAAGGCGAGGCGCGAGGCGAGGCGCGAGGCGAGGCGCGAGGTGAGGCGCGAGGTGAGGCGCGAGGCCTGGAGCGAGGACTGCTCCTGGGGAAACTCGAGCTCATGCGGGATCTGCTGACGGCAAGCGCCAGACCGAGGTTGGGAGCGCCGGAGCAGCGGCACCTGGTCGAATTGAGCCGCATTGAGGATCTCGCACTCCTCACCTGGTGGTCGCAGCAACTCGAATCCGCGGAGAGTTGGGACGAGCTTCTAGCCCTTCGGCCGGGGTGATCTCCGTTGAGAACTTGAGGAAGCAGGTCTCTCTCTGTCGAGTCGCACCCACAACGCCACTGACAGGTCAGCCGTCGGCAGGTATCATGTAGGCGAGTTGGCTCGGGATGCGTAACATGAGGTCAGGCTCTTTGTCGCGGATCGAAGATGAACGGGATCGATCCGTTTCCGGGGGAATTTGAGATGCGTGTCGCAGAGGTCTATTACGACTCACCTTCGTTAGTTTCGGTTGCTGAGGCAACTCCCGCCGAACGGGCGATCTTCTTTCGCAAGACGTATGGCCATGTCGCGGCGTCGCTTGCGGTGCTCGCCGTCCTGGAAGCGATCCTGCTGAACAGCCCTGCGATTGCGCTGGTGCCGATCATGGCCGGCAGCAATATCACCTGGTTGATCAGCATCGGCCTGTTCATGTGGGCGTCCCATGTCGCGGAGAAGTGGTCTCTCAGCGACGCGTCGTCCCAAAAGCAGTATCAGGGGTTGGGTCTCTACCTGATCGCGGAAGCGGTGATCTTGATGCCGCTCTTATTTGTAGCCGTGTCGATGACCCGGGGTCCCGAGATCATTCTCCAAGCGGGCGTCCTCACGCTGACGCTTGCCGCTGCGCTCACGCTCACTGTTTTCACCACCAAGACCGACTTCTCGTTCCTCGGAGCCATCCTGAAGGTCGGATTCATCGTGGCTGTGGGGATCATGCTGCTCAGCATGGTCTTTGGCTTCACGCTTGGGCTCGTCTTCTGCGGCGCCATGATCCTGCTGGCGGCCGGCAGCATCCTCTACTCCACCCAGCAGATGGTGCACGCCTACCGCCCGACGCAGCACGTGGCGGCGGCGCTCGGAATTGTGGCCAACATCGCACTGCTGTTCTGGTACATCCTCAGCTTCATCATGAGGATGTCACGCCGGTAAGTCACTAATCCGGCTGGATGCGCGCGCTTCTCGCCCCCGGATCCTGTTGACGGCTCCGGGGGCGGATGCTAATATCTCGGCGTCACTTGCGGAAGTGGCGGAATTGGCAGACGCGCACGTTTGAGGGGCGTGTGGAGAAATCCATGAGGGTTCAAGTCCCTCCTTCCGCATCTTGAAGGACCCCGGCGAGCATGCTCTGCCGGGGTTTTTTTGCGTCTTCGGGCGGCATTCCGATCCGTTCCCGGTTCTCGACGTAACTTTGCTGGGAGAGCGAACTCGCACATCAACACCGGGCGCAGAGGCCTCTGCGGGGCGCAACACCGAATGCCTTCCACGGATCGATGGGGTTTCATTAACAACGAGTTGAGCCGACGAGCCCTGTTCCGGCAGGTGCTGGCGGCGGGCGGTGTCGCCTCGCTTCCCCTATGGCTGCAACTCCGAGCCGCGGCGGCAAATCCGGCGGGGGAACGCAGGCGCTCGCTCATCCTCCTCTGGCAGGATGGCGGCCCCAGCCACTTTGAGACCTTCGACCCCAAGCCCGACGCGCCCGCGGAGATCCGGGGCGAACTCGGCGCCATCCGCACCACGCTTCCCGGTGTCGCCTACTGCGAAGTGCTGCCTCGACTTGCCCGGCTCGCGCATCGCACCAGCGTTATCCGCTCGCTCCACCAATCGTCTTCCGATCACGTGGTGGGTTCTCACAATGTGCTCACCGGATGGGAAGACGCCACGTTGCAGGGTAAGAGCCGCTTTCCCGATCTGGCCTGTGTGATTAACCGGATGCGCAGCGGCGAGCAAGCAGCCTTGCGCGCTGTCACCGATCCTCGTCGCGCCATGGCGGGGAAGCAGGCGAGCAGCGCTGGATCGCCCTCAGCGCTCCAGTATGTCGACATCGGAGGCGGATTGCATCGGGGAGGGCCCGCGTTTCTCGGTTCCGTCTCCGGTCCGTTTCAGGTGATGGGAGATCCTTCAAAACCGGCGTTCTCGGTTCAAAACATCCAGGCGTTGGAGGCAGGGCCACGGTTTCAAAACCGACTCTCGCTGCTGAAGTCGACAGACTCCCGGCAGGCGGCGCCTCCGCCGGACACCGCGGGCTTTGCGCAGGTCGGCGCGGTAGCAGGTTTTCGGCGGCAGGCCATCGATCTGATTTCCGGGGCCGGCACTGCAAAGGCGTTCGATCTGTCGCGAGAGGCGGAAGCAACTCGGGAGCGGTACGGCTCACATCTGGCCGGACGGCAGTGTCTGCTGGCGCGCCGCTTGGTGGAGGCGGGAGTCGGAGTCGTGGCTGTTCGTTTCAGCCCGGACGGTCGCGGCGACTACGATCGAACGATGATCGGGTGGGATGACCACGCGGTGCACGGCAATATCTTCGACATCATGCGCCGCCGGGGTCCTCAGTTCGACCAGGCGCTAAGTGCCCTGATCGAGGACCTTGAAGACCGGGGAATGGCGGAGGATGTGCTGGTGGTGGTGGTTGGGGAGTTCGGGAGGACCCCTCGAATTCATGTCCATCGAGGCTGCCCCGGCAGGGAACACTGGGGTCAGGCCGGCTGCGCGCTGGTGTTCGGTGGCGGCCTGAAGATGGGTCAGGTGATCGGCGCCACAAACGATCGCGGCGAGTATCCCAGCGAACGCGCGGTGGGGTACCCGGACCTGCTGGCCACGATCTATCACGCGATGGGGGTGGATTCGACCCGCACGTTGCTCGATCCCGCGGGGCGCCCTGTGCCGATCTTGCCCGCCGGTGAGCCGATTCGGGAACTGGTGGGTTGAGTTCAACCAGGGCGGATGCATCGGCGCTGGCCAGGCTCCAATCGTGGGGCGCAACCCTCGCGCTCGACTCCGGCGGTCGGCTGGAGCGAGTCGATCTTTCCATGGTGGTGGAGCGTAACGCCGGGATTGCCGAAGCCGCGCTGTTGAGTAGCTTGCGTGAAATCGTATTGCCCCCGCTCACGGACGACGCCGGCCTTCAAGCTCTGAAGGGCCATAAGCGCCTGGAGCGCCTGGACCTCCGGCGCCAGCGCGACGTGGGATCGGGCGGTCTGAGCGTACTGGCGACCCTTCCCTCACTGACCGATCTCGTGCTGCCTCCGGGGGTCGGTGACGAGGATTTCCGCTTCCTGGCTAGCCAGCTTGATCTTCGCCGTCTTGGGATATTCAACGCGAGGAGTGTGACGGATCGCGGCGTGGGCGCCCTCGTAGAGATGCGCTCTCTGCTAGACCTCACGCTGGCCGGAATGCCTCACCTCACGGATGCGGCGTTCGTCTCGGTCGCCAGATTGGCGGGACTGAAGGTTCTCGATCTGTCCGGCGGGCGACTATCCAACCAGGCGCTGCAACGGATCGCCGGGCTCGCGGAACTCCAATCGCTGACACTGAGAGGCGCCCGTTTCGCCGGTTCGGGCCTGGGGTGGGTCTCTCCACTCCGAGCCCTTCGCTCCCTCGATCTCTCCGATACGCCGGCTACTCTCGCGGATCTCGCCCCGCTCCGGTCATTGACCGTGCTGGAGGAACTCTCGCTGCCGTCGGGTATACCGGGTTCGGTGATTGCAACGCTGCGGCACTGTCCGCTTCTTCGGATACTCACCATCCCGGATGCCGACCTGTCGCCCGCCGATCTGGAGGCGATTTCGGGCCTTGTGCATCTGGAAGCACTGCGGCTGAACGGGTGCGCCATCGGCGATGGCGGCCTCCCGGCACTGCGACCGCTGCGGAAACTGCGGGACCTCAACCTCAGCGGCTCTCGGATCACTCCGGACGGTTTGGCACACCTGGAGCCGCTGCGGAAGCTGGAGACTTTGAACCTGGATGGGTCGGCCATCCCGCTGAGCGCGGTGATCGGGCTCTTCACGGAGCGGCAGGGGCGGAGCGTTCTGGACGCTTTGGGTGCCGTAAGTCTCGTTCGACGAGACGGATCGGGCGCGGTGCGCGCGGTCCATGTCGAGGGGACCGACTTCGGCGATGAGGCGCTCCTAGGAATGGACGCGCTAAGCACTCTGCGGGAGCTTTATCTGGCGGATACTCGAGTCACCGATCGGGGTCTCGCCGCCGTTTCGCGGCATCCCAATCTGGAAGAGCTCCATCTGGCCAAGTGTGCGGTGGGAGACGCGGGGTTGGCAAATCTGCGCGGAATGCGCTGCCTCAGGGCCATCAACCTTTACGGGACACGACTCACCACTGCGGGCCTGACGCATCTTGCGGAACTACCTGCACTACGCCATTTGCTGATCACCGACATCCGGTTGAAGGCAGCGGCAGTGGATGACCTGAAGAGAAAACTACCCGGTTTGACGGTGACGGACTACTCGCCCGAGTGATACGGGCCGACCCCACCCAGGGATCGGCCCGCTGATACCGGTCAGTACTTGGGGACCGACGGGTCGACGTCGTCCGACCAGCGGAGCGTACCGCCGGTCAAGTTCTTCAGATTGCGGTAGCCCTTGCCCTGAAGGAACTCGACTGCCTTTGCGCTGCGGCCGCCCGAGCGGCAGTACACGACAATCTCGCTGTCGAGCGGGAGTTCGGTGTAACGCCGATCCAGATCCGGCAGCGGAATCAGGCTGGCTCCTTCGAGGTGGGTGATGCTCCACTCTTCCGGATTGCGCACATCCAGGAGATAGGGGCGGTCACCTGTCTGGAAGCGGGCATTCAGTTCCGCGGGGGTGATTTCGACAATGGTGGTCGCCGCGGGGGCGTCCTGATGTCCCGGCAGCCCGCAGAATTCGACGTAGTCGATCAACTCGGTCACCGTCGGGTTCTCACCACAGATGGGGCACTCGGGGTCCTTCCGCAGCTTCAGTTCACGGAAGCGCATCCGAAGCGCGTCGAAGACAAGCAGCCGACCCACCATCGAATCGCCGATCCCGAGAAGCAGCTTCACCGCCTCGGTGGCCTGGATGCAGCCGATGATGCCGGGCAGAACGCCCAGAACCCCGCCTTCGGCGCAACTTGGCACCATCCCTGGGGGAGGGGGCTCCGGATAGAGACAGCGATAGCAGGGCCCGTGCTCGGCCCAGAAGACACTGGCCTGACCCTCGAATCGGAAGATGGAGCCGTAAACATTCGGTTTTCCGGCGAGGACGCAGGCGTCGTTCACCAGATAGCGAGTT
>SYKE01000250.1 GCA_005798285.1 Actinomycetota bacterium | reverse complement strand
GATCCGTTCCTACGTCTTCCAGCCCTACACCATGGTGAAAGATGTTCGGACGAATCATGAAACCGGAAACATCATTGCAATGATGGATGGCGAGATTGATGGCTTCATTCACGCCTATCTTACTCAGTTTCGGGGTCGCGGCTAGAGCCGAGCGGCGGTGCTTGGCGCCTTCCGGAGGGATTCGATGCGTCCTAGATCACTCGCGGCTCTGAGCTGCGCGCTGTTGCTGACGGCTTGCGCGGCGAGCACCCAATCGGCCCCGAAACCCGCGTTTG
Source organism: Actinomycetota bacterium (assembly GCA_005798285.1). Lineage (GTDB taxonomy): Bacteria > Armatimonadota > SYMT01 > SYMT01 > SYMT01 > F1-80-MAGs030. Next base: position 10,922 of record SYKE01000250.1, on the reverse strand, counting down.
ATGGCGCAAGGGCACTCCAGCACATTTCAACTCAGGTTGGATTCGGCCCCCGTGTTCCGAACACCGCCGGCCACAAGCGATGCCGGCAGTGGATGTTGGACACCCTGAAGCCACTGGCGGATCGGGTGGAGTCGCAGTCTTTCAGCTACCCTCTGGGTGGCGACAGCCTCGCGATGACGAATGTGATCGCTCGGTTCAGCGGATCCGGCAAGGGAGCGGGCGTTCTCCTGGCGGCTCACTGGGACACTCGACCCACGGCGGATGAGGAGACGGATCCCGCCCGTCGAGCTCTGCCGATACCCGGCGCGAATGACGGCGCCTCCGGCGTTGCAGTGCTGATGGAACTGGCCCGTCAGTTCAAGTCGAGTCCCCCGTCCGTGCCCGTTATGCTGCTCTTTGTGGATGGTGAGGACTATGGCCCAGGACTGGACCGGATGTTCCTGGGCGCACGCCACTTCGCGGGCCATCTGCCGCCGGACGTGCCCCGAACCGGCATTCTGCTGGACATGGTGGGAGATAAGAACCTGACGATCCCTCGCGAGCCCTACTCCGTGAGCGCGGCTCGCTCGGTCGTGGATGAGGTCTATCGAATTGCCCGGCGGCTCGGGTATCAGAGGGAGTTTCCCAATACCGAGGGCTCTCCGATCCAGGATGATCATCTGCCGCTCATCGATAAGGGATTGAAGGTCATCGACCTGATCGACTTTGACTATGGTCCCAACCACCGGTACTGGCACACCCTGCAAGACACGCCGGATAAGTGCAGCGCTGCGTCGCTCAAGACGGTGGGTGACGTTGTGTCTGAGTGGGTGTACACCCGCAGGTAGCCGGCGTAGCTGTGCGGAGGGGAAGTGATGCTCCGCATCGGACGCGCCGTCTCGACACCTCCTCCCCCCCCTGTTAGATGGGGTGTCGCGGCTTGCGCTGCGATTTGCGTCAGCGTGTCCGGTGTGGGCGCCCAGCGTCCAGCCCTGCGGGAGTCTGCAACGTCTCCGCTGCAGGTAGTTCCACAGGTCGGCCACGCCGCGACCGTCACGGTGGCGGGCGTGGCTCCGGGCGGTACGCGTCTCGTGACGGGCGACGCGATTGGGGAACTCCGCCTCTGGACCCGTGGCATCGATTCGGGGTGGGATGTTCGAGCCCGCCCGACAGTTCACGGCTCCGCTGCAAGGTGCATTGCCTGGACGAACTCTGGCGACACGTTCGCTGTGGGATTCGAGGGCGGCGAGATTGCGGTGTTTTCCGGTTCGACGGGAACTCTTCGCTGGACGAGTCGAATTGCAGCGCCTCCGCGATCCGTCATGTTTGCCGGAGATGGCGGCCGGCTCCTGGTCGTGGGCGAAGATGGATCCTCGGCCGTACTTTCATCCCGATCCGGAGCTACTCAGGCGGTTCCCCCGCAGACGCTTCGTGTGGCAGGCGGAGCGTTCGCTCCGCAGGGCCGGCTCTTGCTGGTAGAGACTGGCGGTGAACTCGGCCTCTGGCTGGGGTCTGGTCCACAACTCATGCGCCAGACGGCCGTCCAGACCGGAATGGCTCGTGTCCTCACTGCCGGTGGCGGAGGCGATGGGGGGATCTGGGTCCTCGGAGTCTTGGGCTCCGGCGAACCGGAAGTCCAACGGTGGAGCCTGAGCGCTCGGGGCCCGGTTCGCGATGCGCGGCTGAGAAGCGTCGGCCTGGGTACGCCCGCCGCTACATGTCGCCCCGCGGTAGAGAGTTGTGTGCTGATGCTCGCCACTCCTGGAGGGCCGTCAGCGGTAACACGTCGGCGAGTGGTGTTCAGCCGTGCGATGGGCGCCAGAGAGGGGACGCTTCGGCTGGACCCCGAAACAGCCTATCCGGGAGCAGGGATCCTATCGCCGTCCCACCCGGGTGAGCCGGTGGCCGTTGGCATCGGCTCGCAGGTCCGAGTCGTGGGGGGAGGCCGAGACGAACTGCTCGCTCCCGGAGGAGGCCGGATCCTCGAAACGACCTTGTCCCCGGATGGGCGATGGTTGGCGGCCGCAGCAGACGATGGCCGTACCCAGTTGTGGGATTGTTACTCCGGCAGGCTCGCAAGTCTGCTCAAGGCGGCGCGACCTCCGCTAGCTTTCGCCTCCGACTCGATCGGACCGCTTCTTGTAACCTCGGGAGATCTCGTGATCGACCCCGTCGGCGCCGGGGGATCCTCGGAACTCACGGTGTGGCACATTGGCGAGGCGGCCGGCAGTACGGCGCCGGTTGCGGCTCTGCGGCACTCCGGCGCCATCGTCGCGCTGGAGGTCTCCAGAGACGGCAAACGCATTGCCACGGTCGACTCTTCGCGAACCCTCAGGGTGTTTGAGAGGGGAGCGGACTCGTCGGTCTGGACACGTCGGCTTCAGGAACTGCGGCCGGAGCCGATGTCGTCGCTCGTGATGTCGCCTGATGGCTCGAGGCTGGTTGCGGCCGGAGGCGGCCTGAACCCGGTGGTGCCGGGCGGCGTGCCCCAGAGCTCCATCCAGACCTGGGATCTGGGGAGCGGGCGCATCTCCCAGGCGCTCCCGGGCTCCATCGGTGCGTTTCCCGTCGTCAAATTCTCGCCGGATGGACGTTGGTTGGGGATTGGAGGCGATCGAATTGTTGGAGGAAGGCCGGCGGGTGGCCAGGTCACTCTCTACGAGGGCCGCAGTTACTCACTTCGGGGTCGGCTCTACGGACATCGCCTGACGGTGAGCGGAATCGCATTTAGCCCGGATGGGGCACGCGTGGCAACGCTCGGGAGAGGTGAGGACACTGTCATTGTCTGGGATCTCGTGACTCTGGGGACTCTTCAGGCACTGAAGACGGGTGGCCGAGAAGTGGTCGCCACCGAGTTCCTCCCGGCTCGGGATCGGCTTGTCTTGCGCGACGCTGCGGGAGGCGTTCAGGTCTGGGACACCACGCTGGGGGCGCCCGTGGTGCCGGTCAACCCTGTGGGCGCCGGGATTGACTTCCGACGAACCGTTCGCAAGTTGGGGAGTCGACTTGAGTTCCGCTCGTACGATGCGGGTGGAACCCCCGTCGAATTCCAGGTTTTTCCCGCAAGTCCAACATCCACTCAGTTAGAGGCAGAGTGGATAGCAGCACTCCCCTCAGGACCGTTTGCCGGCTCGGAGCGAGTGGGGGCCCGACTGAAGGTTTTCGGGGCCGCCGCTGCCTCGCCGGACGCGTTGAAGCGATCGGAAGCGGTGCGAGCGGCCCTTCAGCCGAGGGGCTAGCGCGGACCTAGCAGAGCCGCCGACACGTGTCGACGACCCCCTCCACGGTCGGGACTGCCGCCTCTTCGAGCGGGGTGCTCATCGGGATGGGGGTGTGCGCGGCCGCCAGGAGGGTGGGAGGTCCATCCAGATACGTGAAGCCAAGGCGACCATTTTCGAAGCGATGTTCCATCACGCGGCGGATGATGCTCTCTCCGACACTCGCATAGGGGTAGCACTCCTGGATCATCACCAGTCGTCCGGTCTTCCGGACCGAGCCTGCGATGGTGTCGAGATCGAGCGGACAGAGCGTGCGTGGATCGACCACTTCCGCCTCAATCCCCTCCCGCGCCAGAATCGCGGCGGCGGCCAGCGCGAAGTGCACCATGCGGCTGTAGGCTACCAGCGTGACGTGCTTCCCGGTCCGCTTGATGTCGGCCACGCCCAACGGCAAGGTGTATTCCTCGGTAGGAAGCGGCCCCTGAACCTTGCTGTACATCTCCTTGTGCTCGATGAAGAGCACCGGGTTCTCATCGCGAATGGATGACTTCAGCAGCCCCTTGGCGTCGAAGGGTGTGCTCGGCATCACCACATAAAGCCCGGGAATGTGCACGAACCAGCTCTCGAGGCTCTCCGAGTGCGTCGCGGCAAAGGATCGCCCCACCCCGCCCTCTGTTCGGATGACGCACGGCACCTTGATCTTGCCGCCGAACTGATACCGGTTGTAGGCGATGTTGTGCACCAACTGGTTGCTGGCGATGGTGATGAAGTCGATGTACATGATCTCGGCAATCGGCTTCAGACCCCGCATCGCGGCTCCGCATGCAGCTCCCACCACCGCGGCCTCGGAAATCGCTGTGTCGATCACCCGCCGGGGGCCGAACTGTTGGATCAGGCCGCGAGTGGCTCCATAGGCGCCGCCGTAGATCCCGATGTCCTCTCCCATCACGATGACTGCCTCATCGCGGAGCATCTCTTCCCGATGGGCCTCCTGCAGGGCGTCCACCATCGGTGCGATGCGGAAGCCGTGGGACGCGGCGAGCGCGTCGGAGTCCACCTTGGACAACCGGGGTAGGGGGTTGCGCGGATCCAGCCCGGTCGACTCGTAAAACTTCTCGTAGAAGGCGCTCTGGGCGGGACGGAACTGGTCCTGCAGCCTTCGCTCCGCCTCAACTTCCGCGCGGGCCGCGATCGGGTCCGCCGGAACGAACACATTGTCGTGGAGCTCGGAGGCATCCGGAAGGGGGCTCTCAAGCGCGAAGCGGATGGACTGATCGATGGATGCCTTGGCGGTAGACTTGATGCCGGCGATCTCTTCGGGGGTGAAGATCCCGCTGTCGGCGAGACGGCGCGCAAAGATCTCGATCGGGTCCCGCTCGCGCCAACTCCGCTCCTCCTCCCGAGATCGGTAAGCCCGCGCGTCGCTCAGCGAGTGGCCGTAATAGCGGTATGTCTTGCATTCGACGAGCGTCGGGCCCTCGCCGCGGCGAGCTCGCTCCACGGCATCCGTGACCGCGGCCTTGACCGCGAGCACGTCTTGCCCATCGACAATGACGCCGGGCATCGGGTACGCCGCCGCTCGATCTGCCACGTGCTCTATCTTAGATGCGACATGGGAACAGTCGGCCACGCTCGAATCATGGAAAGGAACGGACATCCCATACAGGTTGTTCTCGCAGATGTAGACGACAGGCAGTCCGTCCAAAAGCGATGCTCCCATGTTCAGGGACTCGTGAAATGCTCCGGTGTTAGTCGCTCCGTCCCCGAAGAAACAGAGCACGACACTCTTGGATCCCTTCAGGTGCTCCGCCAGCGCGGCGCCGGTAGCGACGGGAAGATTACCCGCCACGATCCCCGTAGCTCCGAGGTTGCCCTTCTCGACATCAGCGATGTGCATGGAGCCGCCTCGGCCGCGGCAGTAGCCGGTGGTCTTGCCGAAGAGTTCGGCCATCATGGCGTCCCAATGCGCTTGCCGCTCGGCATCACTTTGCGCCATCAGGTTGCCCATGGCGCCGCAGTGACCGTGACCCCGATGGGTGCTGGCGATCAGGTCGTCACGGCCGATGGCGGCGCAAGCGCCGGTCGGGACCGCCTCCTGCCCCGCCGACATATGCGTGGCCCCCTTCAACTGCCCCGCACGGTACAAGTTGTAAAGACCGTCCTCGAACTCACGGATCTCGCACATCGTGCGCAGGTAGTCCGCTAGCTCTTCGCGGGTGAATTCACCGGCGCTGACCCGGTCGGAGAGGCTGCGCTGAGTAAGGGGATCAGTGGATGTGTCGGTAAGCATGGTGGATGGCGGCCCGGGCAAGTCGCGGTGGGACCGAGGGGCGTCGAAGCGGTTCGACGCCTAAGGGTATCCCGCGTGCGCGGGGGCGTCAACCGGTGCGGAAGGCCCCAGCCACCCCGGCGCCGAACGAGGGAGTGGGCAGGCGATCCGGCGCTGTTCCTCACGAGTAACCCGGGAAGCGGTTTCATTGATGGCGGATCTCATTTTGACGGGCCTGGCGGACGAGGGTCCCGTGTCCAAGCGTGCGGAAGAGCAACTCACTCTCTCTCGCGCATTGGGGTTGTCTCACTACAGCCTTCGCTTCGTCGACGTTGGGAACGGCGTGAAGAATGCAATGCAACTCACAGATTCCGAGGTGGATCGTCTCTGCGCGCTCCACCAGGAATTTGAAGTGCAGGTCTCATCGCTGGCGTCGCCGATCGGTAAAGTGAAACTCCTGGATGTGGACGACGGCACCAACAACCGCTTTGTGCCGTTCGACCAGTATCTCGAAACGGAGGTCGCCCGATCGATCGAACTGGCTCGAGCGATCGGCACACGCCTCATTCGTGGGTTTTCCTTCTACCCTCCAAAAGATGACGATCCGTGGCGACATGTCGAACCCGCGGCGAAACAGCTTCGCCAGATCGCGGAACGGTGCGGCGATGCGGATCTTTACTTCGGCTTGGAGGTGGAGGCCAATCTCGTCGGTCGAAACGGCGACCTTGAGGCGGCCCTCTGGCGCGAGGTGAATCACCCTAACCTCGGACTGGTGTTTGATGCGGCAAATCTGGTGTGCCAGGGATACGGCCCCGCCGAGGTGTTCCACGAGTGGCAGGCGATGAAGCCGGGCCTGATGTGGCTCCACGTGAAGGATTACCAGGAGCCCGGTCGCAAGTCCGGCGCCGGAACGAATCGCGTCTTGGGGCACGTCGCTGAGGACGCACTCAAGCACTTCGTCCCAGCCGATATCGGCGACGCGGACCACACGCGGATCTTCACGGACCTCAAGGAGTACCTGCCCGTACTAAAGGCCAGACTGAGGGCGAAAGGACTCCCTGGAGTTTTCGTGGACCTGGAGCCGCACCTCAAAGGCGGGGGCCAGTTTGGGGGCTTCTCGGGATCGGACGGCTATGGGGTTGCGCTTCGAGCCCTGTGCCGGGTGTTGGATGGAGTGGACCTGAGCTATTCGCTTACAGGGTTCCGCGATCTGCGCAGATCCGGCTGATCCGGCTGGAGGGGCCGATGTCTCGGTCCCTCCGACCGCGTGAAGTCGGCGGGACGGTCTACAAGCCAGCCATGAACTCGTAGATCCGATCGGCGGCGCCGGGCAGGTTTTCGTGCGCGAAGTCCGGATAGATCACCACGTCCTTGAGTCCCGAGATCCGGTTGAAGGCCGCAAACTGGGTGGACGGCGGGCAAATCTGATCCATGAGACCGGTAAACATCAGGGTCTCTGCCTGAATTCGGGGCGCGAGGAACTGATTGTCGATGTAACCCAACCGTGTGAAGATCTCTTTCTCCCTCTCGTGGCGCGGATCGAAGGCGCGGAAGTAGAGCCTCAGTTCTTCATAGGCGTTCACGGCGAGATCCATCTCCCAAACTCGCTGGTAGTCGCACAAGAACGGGAATACCGGCGCGGCCCTTCGAATTCGCGGCTCCAGGGCAGCGCACGCGAGCGTTAGGGCGCCGCCCTGCGATGCGCCAGTGGCGCCCACGCGGTCCGGGTCGACCCCGTCCAACGACATCACCACCCGTGCTAGCTGTGCGGTGTCGAGGAAGATCTGCCGAAAGAGCAGCCGATCTTCGTGATCATCCAGGCCTCGGATGATGTGTCCACGGAGGGTATTGCCTTTGACGCCGCCGGCATCCTCAGAGAGCCCACCCTGACCTCGACAGTCGAGGGCTGCAATCGTGCAGCCTCGAGCCGCCCAGTGAAGCTTGTCGACCCAATCTCCGCTGCTCCCGGAGTAGCCATGAAAGAAGACGACTGCGGGGCCGGGAGCCGGTAGGTCGGCAGGTTGAATCAGCTTGGCATGGATGCGCGCGCCGCCCACCCCGTTGAAGTAGAGGCGCCAACAGCGAGCAAACGGCGCAGAAATCGGATGGGGCACGAGCTGCACTTGAGGCGGCGTCGCGTCGAGCTCGGCCAGGGCACGCGCCCAGTAGTCGTCGAAGTCGGTAGGTCGAGGGTTGCGGCCCAGATAGGTGTGTAGTCGGTCGAGCGGCAAGTCAAAGATCGGCATCTCTCAGGCTTTCATCGGAGGATGGACAAACAGCGGCAGCGATCGTTGGAGGGCGTGTCATGCTCCCAAATCTTCGAAGAGCTCGATCGCGTTTCCCTCCGGATCGTGAACATACGCGTAGATCCCGTACTCATAGCGGAGCACGCGCTCGACGCGGACTTGCTTGGCCGTGAGCTGCCGCAGGAACCCTTCGAGGTCAAGCACCTGATAGTGGATCATCACCGCACGCCCGGTAGTCGCCAGCGGTGACTGGGCCGGGTAGATTCCAAATTGGACTCGGTGCCGATCTCTGGGGTCTTCGATATCCGCCAGAAAGCAGTCATCATCCTCAGAGTACTCGGTCGTGATTCCGAGGTTCTTTGAGTACCACTCAGCCAGCGCGGGGGGGGCGGTCGAGTGGATGAACACACCGCCGATCCCAACAATTCCTGCCATTCAATTGCCTCCCGGTCATCTCCGCGCACTTCCACAAATGCCGGCCTTGAGCTGGGAAAAGTACCGAACCCCCAGTCAGTAGAACCCAGAGCGGGGGAAACATAGCGCCCTTTTCACTTCGGGTCGGGTGGTATCCTCTCTTGGGAATGTGCCGCCGCCCAAACGACACCTCGGCGGAAAGGAAGTGACAGTAGAATCGATGAGGACAGATCACTCGGTTTCGCGGCGGACTCTTCTGCTCGCCGCGGGCGGCGCGGCGTCGGTCCAGCCGACAGTTGCTCGAGCCTTCCAGTCGACGCCCCGCTTGACGGAGGTGGACGTCTTCCCCCTCGATGCACTCCACAACCACGCAAGTTGCGTGGTGGAGTGTCCCAATGGCGACCTGCTGGTCTCCTGGTATCGGGGCTCGGGGGAGCGAACTGCGGACGATGTTCGCATCCTGGGATCCCGTCTCCGCCGGGGCGCTCGCGACTGGTCTGCGCCGTTTCTACTCGCGGATACCCCGGGGTTTCCGGACTGCAACCCGGCGATGATCATCGACCCTTCGCGAAAGCTGTGGCTCTTCTGGCCGCTGATCATCGCGAATCAATGGCACACTGCGCTGTTGATGCACCAGACCTCAACCCGATATCAGGGGGGCGATCCTCCACGCTGGACGGCGCCGAGCCCGGTTCTCTTCAAACCTGCTCCCGATTTCGGTTCCCGAGTGTCCGCCGCAGTGGACGATGACTTGAAAAATCTCAATCGTTTTCAGGGGGAGACTCGGGAGCGAGTTCGAGAGTATCTGGAACTGCGACGAAAGAACGGCGGCGACAAGTACTTCAGCCGGATGGGATGGATGCCGCGCGCGCACCCCTATGTGCATGAGGGAAAACGGATGATCGTACCGCTGTACTCAGACGGATACGACTTTTCCATCATGGCCATTACCGACGACTGGGGCGCAACATGGCGGGCGAGCACCCCCTTGATTGGGAATGGTCCTGTCCAGCCCTCGATCGCTCGAAAGCGGGACGGAGGATTGACAGCGTACTTTCGGGACAACGGCACGCCGCCGCAGCGACTGCTTGTGAGTGAGTCGGGGGACGGCGGACTGACGTGGACGCCCCCTCGAGACTCGGATGTGTTCAACCCCGGATCGGGAGCAGAGGTGATCACGCTGCGCGACGGCGCCTGGGCCCTGATTAACAATGACACGGAGCGCGGTCGACATCGGTTGGCGGTTTCGATCTCGACGGATGAGGGCAAGTCGTGGAGGTGGAATCGCCACCTGGTTAATGCCCCATCCCCCGATGGGGCGGCATCCGCCGGTTACCCGTCGCTGATTGAAACGCGCGACGGCATGCTTCACGCGACCTACACCTACAATCCGGCCGACAAGGACGTGAAAACCGACGCCCAGGGCCGGCGGTTGAGAGCCACGATCCGACATGCCACCTTTAACCGAGAGTGGGTGATGGCGGGCGACTGACGACCGCCAGCGCAAGCTCCGGGAGTCGCATGCGGGCGACTCCCGGAACCGTAGCGAGCTAATGTCGGAAATGTCGAGCTCCGGTGAACACCATCGCCACCCCCAATTCGTTACAGAGTGCGATCGTGTCGGCATCCCTCTTGGCGCCGCCCGGCTGAATGATCGCGGTCACGCCCGCCGCGCCGAGAGCCGCGGGACCATCGGGCATGGGAAAGAACGCGTCGCTGGCGCAAACAGCGCCGGCTGCTCGATGTCCGGCCATCTCGATGGCCAACTGGCTCGACCTGGCACGATTGGTCTGCCCGCCACCGGCGCCAACCAGCTGTCCCTGTTTCGCCAGCACAACGGCGTTGGACTTCACGTGTCGCACGACTTTCCATCCGAACATGAGGTCCGCCAACTCCTGCTCGGTCGGCCGCCGGGCTGTAACCACCTGCAACTCCTCGGCAAGCTGCTCTCGAAGGTCCCGCTCTTGAACCAGAAACCCGCCGACGATTCGCTTGATGTCGAGGCTGGCCACGCCACTGCAACCTGCTGCCAGTTGGGAGAACGGCGGAATCGGATCAATCTCCATGAGCCGTACGTTTTCCCCCCAGAACTTTCGCGAGCGGAACAACTCGAGCGCGGCCTCTGAAAAGCCGGGGGCGATAATGCACTCGTAATAACTCTGGGGGGCGATGATCTCCAGCGCCGTGTCTTCGTCGATCGGCCGGTTGCAGGCGATGATGCCGCCAAATCGGGAGCCGGGGGGGTTGAAAGGCGGGAGTTCGCCGCCCCGCGCCAGGCGGTACGCGTCTGCCAATGTGTCTCCCACCGCGCAGCCACACGGATTGGTGTGTTTGATGATGCTGCAGGCGGGTCGGTCAAACTCCTTCACCAGCTCGAGCGCGGCATCCATATCCAGCAGGTTGATGAACGAGAGTTCCTTGCCGTGAAGCTGCCGGGCGCTCGCCGCCGAGGGTTCTGAGCGCACGGCATCGGCGTAAAACGCGGCCTTCTGATGGGGGTTCTCCCCATACCGAAGGTCCTGCAGTTTCTCCGCTGCTACAAAGAGCACCTGAGGGAGCTTGTCTCCACTCGACTGTGCCTCAAGATACGCCGCGATACCGGCGTCGTAGGCCGCAGTGTGTGCAAAGGCCTTCCGAGCCAGGCGCCGTCGTGTTTCCAAGGTCGTCGAGCCTTCGTTTTCCGAGAGCTCGGACAGGACGTCCTCATAGTCCGAGGCGTCGGTGACCACCGTGACGGCGGCATGGTTCTTGGACGCCGAGCGGATCATCGAGGCGCCGCGGGTCAGGATCTACGGG
>SYKE01000249.1 GCA_005798285.1 Actinomycetota bacterium | reverse complement strand
GTGCGTTTGAGCTCCTCGCAGCTCAGCCAAACATCTTCTCCATCCGGCGTGGCGCCCGTGAGGCAGCGGCGGTGCTGCGGGAAAGACTGGGAGACTACCCGGGAGCGCTGATCCACTACTTTGCACTCCACTACGAACTGGACGCCGCCTATGTCCTGGACTGCCTCGCCTCCCCCGTGCAGCTCAAGGAATTCTTGAGGCGCTATCCAGGGCATTCTCAGGCCAGGCTGGTGCGATACTCCATCGGCGTCCGTTTGCTACGAGTGGGCGACTATGCCGGCGCCATCACCCAGTTGGCGCCATTGGGAACCTGGCTGGATACAAGGGATGTCGGTCGGTTTGCCCAATACTCCGATCTCCCATCTCGGAGGCGCACCCTCGATCTTGCTCGATCTCTGCTCCGGTTCTCGCGTCTTGAGCAGCAAGCTCAGACACGAGAGGATAAGGCGAGATGGGCCTACGAGTCAGCCCGACGGGTCTTCCAGGAGAGGCATCTGGTGTTCTACAATCCGGCGGCTTGGAGAGGGGAGAGAACGACCGTTTTCGAACGCTTGGAGTCCGATGATTCGCACTGGCTTTGTCCCACCTATGCCAGGTCGGAAGACGAGAAGCGGGCTCGGTACCAGCAGGAGCACGCGGCCATTCATCAGGCGCTCCGGGGCTTTGACCGAGTTGCATCCGAGTATTCGGGGACGACCTGGGCGCCGCGGGCGCTCTACTTGTCAGCGCTCTGCTGCACGCTTCTGACTTCGGTGGAGAGCTACTGGCGGCAACAGGAGTCGCGACTCTATCGCCGTTCTGTCGGCTATTATCGCCGACTGATTCGCGAATACCCGAACGACCCTCTCGTGCCGGCAGCTCGACGATTTGGCGGTCTGAGTGAGTGAACGGTCTTCAGGGAACTCCCTCGGGGACATTTGGGGGGTGACGCTTGAATGAGTAGCCGTCGAGTCTGGATTCTACCCGCGCTTCTTGCGGTGGCCGCCGCGGCGCCTCTGGTCGCCTGTTGGGAGGGAGAGTATCGCTCCGTTCACTTCAATTCCGCCCGACCGGACTTCTTTCGATTGCCGTCGCAGTGGCGCGTCCGGACCGCTCCGCCGAGGGCGCTCCCCCCAGGTGAGGGGGACACCAATGACTTTTACGACCGGGAAGTGGAGAGAATTCTGGCAGTGAAGGGACTGATCCGGCACGCACGCGGGCTGGAGAACGCAGGTCAGTACCGTCAGGCAGCCGCGCTGTGGGGCATCGTGCAGCAGCGAGTGAATCGCGGACCGGATGGATCTCGCCCTGAAGACCAGACGAACGCCCTCAAGGGCGATGCAGAGGCGTGGGAATTGCCGTCTCTGACGGGCTTGTCGGAGCGGATCGAGGCGCTTAGGACTGGCGTCGGTCTGGAACTCAAGCGCTACTTGCGGCTGCGAGATCAGGTGAGCTCGGGAGGAGCCGGTGCGGTGGCCGCACTGCAGACGCTCCAGGCCACTCGGTGGGCCGAGCCACTCGAGCGAAACCGGCAGTACCTGATCGCTGCGGCCCACTTTCAGCGCCGCCCCAACCCGGAGGAGTTCGACGCGATCTTGCGTGGCTATCCCACGTTTGGACCGGCCGCATTCATGGCGGCCCGGGCGCGCTATCGGATTGCACTCTCCAGGAAGCCGCCCGCCCCGGCGGATCTGGAAGCTGCGGCTGCGGCCTATCGAGGCGTGGCTGGCCGGGTAAGAGGCAGCCTGAAAACGGAGTCCATTCGGATGATGGGTGGCTGCTGGTACCGGCTGAAGCGCTATCCCGAGGCGCTGGAGGCTTACGCAGAGTGTCTTGCCGAGGTCCCCCCGGGTGAGAGGGACACTCCTTCGTGGCTTTCCGCCCGATGGACGTTACGGGAAATGACCCTGGCGGACCACCGTGCGTTTCGAACGCGCACCGAGGGTCGCCACGCCGTCGCCCGAGCTTACCTGGATCTGCTTCTGGATTACGGACTGCAGGCCAGAGCAACCCTGGTGGAACTGGGCGGCTATGCAGTAAAGGTGCTCGCGAGACAGGCGCCGAGCAAACGGGACCTGGGTGTTTACGTGAGATTGGGCGCCCTCCTGGAACGAGCCGGCGAGCCGGAGCGGGCGATCCGTGTCCTGGATCGGGTGCTCCCACGGATGCCGTCGGGCGCCACACGAGATCGCGGACTCTGGGCTCGAGCGACGGCGCTTAGGAGGCTGGGTCGTACCCGGGAGTCTCTTTCCGGCTTCGAGCAACTCGCCGTCGAGGGCCTGACTCCCGTCAACCGCCGGGGCGCCAGAGAGGCGGCGGCAATTCTCAGGGAACGGGCCGGAGACTATGCGGTCGCCCTGAATCACTACTTTGCGCTCGATTACACGCTCGACGCCGCCTATCTGCTCGATTGCCTGGCGTCGCCCGACCAACTACGGGACTTCTTGAGACGTTTCCCGCAGCATCCGAAAGTGAGGCTCGTCCGGTACTCCATCGGAATTCGCTTGCTGCGCTCCGGCGATTACTCGGGAGCGATCCGAGAGCTTGAACCGCTGGGCAATTGGCTGGATGTGGCGGAGGCGGCGCACCCCTCCATGCGGAGCCGTGGGGGCAAACGGATGCCGCCGCTCGTTCTGGCTCGAAAACTGCTCGACTGCGATCGCCGAGAGAAGTCAGCTGCGACGCGGGACGAGAAGGCGAACTGGGCCTACGAGGCTGCCCGGACGGTCTTTCACCAGCGACATCTCGCCTTTTACAACCCGGTGGCCTGGAAAGGGTGGCGAACCTTCGTGTTTGATCGACTGGAGCCGGACAGCCACTTCCAGGAGTCGCCTACCTACGTGGAGTCGGAAGCGGCGAAACGCGACCGCTACCAGCGAGAACATGCTGCGCTTCATCAGGCGCTCACCCGGTTCGACCGAATCGCTTCCCAATACGCCGGAACAAAGCAGGCTCCTCGCGCACTCTATTCTGCGGCGCTGTGCTGCACCCTGCTGCAGTCGCTTGAGGCCTACTGGTCTGATCGGCAGGGCGAACTCTACCCGCGGGCGATCGCTTACTACCGGCGGTTGGTGCGGGAGTACCCGAACGACTCCCTCGTGCCGGCAGCCCGGCGGTACGGTGGACCCACCGAGTAGGCTCGCGCCTGTAAGATACCGTGGCGTGCCACGGCGCGACATAATATGCGGGGTCGTACCGCAGACATTCCGGCAGTAAGGGCTGGCAACCGATGGATCGAGACACCGTTATCACCATACCTTTTCTGGACTCGCTGGAGAGTCTGCTCACCATCCTGTGGCGAGTTGCCGGGCTGGTCATTCTGATTGTGGTGGGCTACTACGGCTACGCCGCAGTCGCACATCCGAATGAACTGTTCCGCGGCGCAGGCCCCACGGGCGGATCCATGTCGACGGCCGACTTTCAGCGGCACCTCTCGAACATGCAGATGCTGACTCAGGGGATGGGCATCGCGACGATGGTCTTCGTGGTGTGCCTGATCCTGAGGTATTACGCCTACCCGGAAGCGGGTGGCGGCCTGCTGGTGGGGGGAGCGCTGTTCTTCTTTGCGGCGCCGATGCTGATCGACGCGGTCGCGGGGAATGGACAGATGCCGGCTGCGCTGGCCCGGCTCGGCAATCCGAGGCTCTATCTGAAGAGCCAGTTTGGGATGTCGGGCCTGGTGATGTGCGGCGCCGGAGTGATCGATTTGATCGCCCACGCAATCTTGATGTTTGCTTCCGCAAGTTCACGGCGACCTCGGGCGAACGCCGAGTCCGCCGAAACGGCGGCGCAGGTCAGGAAACCCAACGACCGATTTCTGGGGTACTGTTGGGAATTGCCCTTCTGTCGCGACACCGAGAAGAAGCTGTGTCCGGTCCGGGCTCGGAAGCAACCGTGCTGGCGGAGCGGTCGGGGCTGCTACTGCGACCAGAACATCATCCTGCAGCTCAGCGGTGGCTCATATGCCGCGTCGCGAGGCACCGCCGGCTACCTTTCTCGAACGGCGACTGTGGTCAGGCCCAAAACCTGGGCCGAGAAGCGGGAGCAGTGCCTGAGCTGCCCGGTCTACCTCCACCGGCAGGGGCAGAAGTACAAGGTGTTGGCCCCCGCTTCGATCATCGCGTGCATCACCGCCGCCGTTTTGTTCTGGCCGCAGATCAGCAAGGCCTACCCAACGACGGTTCTCGCTGCCGGCCGCGCCATGTCCGGATTCAGTTTCGGCCAATCGCAGGGCGGCGTACCGGCTTGGGCTACGGATCTTGCCACCAATCCAACTCTGATGTGGCTGCTGTTGGGCACGAGTCTCTTCCTCGCCGTGAGCTACGTGCTGCATGGATTCGAGTGGCTGCTCTACAAACTTGGGGTTTAGGGAGCGGCGCCCACCGGCAGTAGTGAGATGATGCGAGACATGCCCGTCTCTCGGAACCGTCGAATTCGGGCGACCGTCCTGGCTCTTCTGAGCGTGGTGTTGGTGGGTGCGGAGTGCGTTCGTCGCTCGCCTCCCGCCTGGGGTGGGAAGCACCGTCTGTTACAGGATGCTCGGGTGTTTCGCCTCGGGGCAAACCGGGGCATCTTGCCGCATTTGAAGGAATCACCAGCCGGCTCCCGCTGGCTGGTGACGTGGAATCGCTCTGACGAGTTCAACGACGAGTCGACCCCGGAAACGGGCGGTTCCCAGCGCGAGTCTAGCCTGCCGGCGGCACTCCTCAGCACGATGCCGGGCCTCTTAAAGGAGGTGCGTGGGCTGGAGCGCTCGTCCCGGGCTATGACCTGGGACCCGCTGCGTGCCGTCTGGTGGTTGCGCGGTGAAACACTGGTTCGGGCATGTCGCGCAGCGGACGCCGACTGGTTTAACGACCGGTATCTGGAGGCCTGGGTCGGCGAAACTCCCGACCCCGTGATGCACTTCCTCGACACCCGCACGCAACGGTGGTTGGATGATGGGATTGCCGATCAGGTCATCCGACCGGCCGATCGGACGGGTCCGGAAGAGTACTCCATTGAACGCCAGTCCGGTGGCATCAGCGATGACGATCTGTCTGCCGCGGTGGAGGGGCTCGGATACCAGATCATCGAGGGGGACGAAGCGCCGTACTGGTCGGGAAGGTACCGAGACAGCGTGTCGATCTACCGCATCCGGTTGCCGATGGCAGGACTGGTCGGCGCCACGCACGAGGAGCCGCCCATCGTGGCGCGGTTCGTCGACGGTGACTCCGTCCTCGTGGCCGTGTCTCAGGATCTGCGGCGGGTCTATTACGCTCGGGGGGCGGCGCTGCACCGCCTGGATCTGACGCGACCTCTTCCCGAGGTCCTCCGACTCTTGTCGTCGGGCCCCGGGGAGATCCCAGAGCCGCCGGCTCCCTGACCAACTCAGGGGCTGTGCGGACCGCCGACTGTCTGGATGTCGGATTGAGCGCTGCCGGCGCCGAGCATAGGGCTGGGGGAGGTTGACGGTGACCTGGACAGACTCGGATCGGTGTCGGCTTCGCGCCGGGCTGTTCTTCGTCGTCGCACTCACGTCGGCCGTTACGGGCTCTCGGGGAGGATCGTCGAGCCCCACTTCGACGACAAACGGGCACGAGACCCCCATCTTCAAGCTAGACCGAGCACGCCCGGCAACTCTTGTGATGAAGCCATCGCCGGATGGCGCTCGTTGGCTGGCAACGTGGCGTCGGACTGAACCATTGGGGTTTGTCTACACCTATGGGGTCATGGCCCCCGGGACCCCTCCTATCACGAACTCTCTTCACTTCGGCGGATTTGAACGAGCTCTTCTCGGGCTCGCTTCCGGCCTTTCGCCTTCGGCGCGACCGTTGTGTCTCAACCCGGCGGACACGACCTGGTGGCTCCAGGGAGATCGACTGACGCCCGCGTGGCGGGCTGAGTTTACCGAATGGCTCAACAACCGTTACCTGCGGGGGGCCGTCCACCAAGGCCGGCGTCTCTACCGTGCGGTGTTCGACATCGCGCGGCGAAAGGCACTGGTTGGGAGCGCTGCGGAGGTCGTGCTCAACTCCGAAGTTTCCTGGCCCATCCCAATGGAGATGGACTATGAGCACGTTGTCATCCCGATCGAGGACGACGTCGAGACGGTCGTGGAGGGCATGGGCTATCAGGTGGGCAGCGACTTCACCCGGTTCTGGGAAGACCGGTCCCCACGAGGACTCTCCTTATTCAAGATCGTCAAGCCGACGCCGGCGCTGGTGGCCGTAGCGCAATCAGAGCCAATCCAGGTGGTTCCAATCGTGTCCGGCGAGGTGGAGCCGATCGCGATGTCACGAGATCTGGGGCGGCTGTCCTTCTTTCGAGGGAACACCCTCTACCGCGCCGACTTCACCGAGCCGCTGCCTGAGCTTCTGCAGCACGCCCGGAAGCCGTCCGGCATCCCGGACCCGCCCGACCCCTGAAACCTCGTCCCGGCGGTCTTCGGCGCTGAGGAGCACCCGTCGCTCCATGGGTCGGCTCCGCGCTACCGCTCGCCGGGCAGTTTCCAGCGGTCGGAGGGGGTGTGCTCGCGATCCATCAGCATCGTGAGGCGTCGCACCACGTCGGGATGGCCGGCGGCGACGTCCTTCGTTTCGGAGAGATCGGTGGCGAGGTCGAAGAGCTGAACCGGTCCGTTGGCCGGCGTGCAGACGGCTTTCCAGTTGCCGGAGCGGATGGCTCGCGAGCTGCGTCCCTCGTAGAACTCCCCGTACAGGAACTCGTGCGGCTTCTGCTCGGAGGGCTTGCCGGTAAGGGAGGGCAGAAAG
This sequence comes from Actinomycetota bacterium, assembly GCA_005798285.1. GTDB lineage: Bacteria > Armatimonadota > SYMT01 > SYMT01 > SYMT01 > F1-80-MAGs030. The sequence goes on along the minus strand of SYKE01000249.1, from coordinate 9,587 downwards.
CTGATGCCGTCCGACTGCGGTTTCGGCGCCCCGGCAACTTCGGCCAGGGTCGGCATCACATCCCAGAAGGCCCCCTGGTGGTCGCTCTGGGATCCCGTCGGAATCTTGCCGGGCCACACGGCGAGCATCGGAACCCGGATACCGCCTTCGTAGAGATCGCGCTTGATGCCTCGGAGCGGTCCGTTGGAGTCGAAGAAGTCGGGATTGTGACCGCCCTCGCGGTGAGGGCCGTTGTCGGATGTGAAGAGGATCAGCGTGTTCGAATCAAGATTCAGGGCCCGAAGACGCTCTCGCACTCGGCCGATGTCGCGGTCCAATCGGGCTACCGAAGAGGCGAAGAGCTTTTCATTTTCCGGCCAGTCTCGACTCCCGTACTGATCGAGGTCCGGGACTTCGATGCCTCGATCTCGACCCTCGTTGTTGGCATGGGGCAGGGTGACGGCCAGATAGAGGAAGAACGGGCGATCCTTGTTGGACTCCACGAACTTGAGCGCCTCGCCGGCAATGAGGTCGTGGCTGTAGTCGACCTTGACGGTAGCGACGCCCTGGCCGACCGGCCCCTCGTTCGGCACAACGTTTCTAAGCGGCACGCGGGTTTCGTTGCGGTGGAGAAAGGTGGGCCAGTAGTTGTGCGCGTGGGTCTGGTCCAGATAGCCGAAGAATTCATCGAATCCCTTTCGGTTCGGCGTTCCGGTGGACCCCTCGTGCCCCAATCCCCACTTGCCGAACAGGCCGGTGCGATACCCGGAGCCCTTCAGGATCTCGGCGATCGTGAGGTCGGCCGGCCCGAGATTTTGCTTTGCATTTCCGCGGATGAGGGCATGGCCGATGTGTCGACCGGTCATCAGGGCGCAGCGGCTCGGGGCGCAGACCGTGGAACCGGCATAGAACTGAGTGAAGCGCCGGCCCTCCTTCGCCATGCGGTCAAGGTTCGGAGTCTGGATTTGCTTCTGGCCATAGCAACCGAGATCGCCGTAACCGAGGTCGTCCGCGAGGATGAAGATGATGTTCGGTTTTCGGGCCTGGGCGGCGGCGGCCGTCGTCATCAAGGCAATCCCCGCGAACAACAGTCCCAGCAAGAGGCGGCGCAACATGGGTGACCTCCGAAACGTGGCGTCTGAACTCAGCCCAATTGGCGGAGCGGTGCGGTCGTCCCCCTCACCACGAGTTCGTCAGGAAGCTCCCGGCAGAGCAACTCCGAGTGAGGCGAGGCGATGAGTTCCAGGGCCATGTCCGCCACTTCGCGACCAAGTGCCTCCGCCGGTTGAAACACCGTGGTGAGCGGCGGATCGAGAAGCTCCCCCATGGGATCGCCGCTGTAGCCGATGACGGACACGTCCTCGGGGATCCGGAGGCCTACTGAGCGGAGCCCCCGAATCAGTCCCATTGCGCACCGGTCATTGACCGTGAGCACGGCGGTGGGTCGCTCTGGGAGACGCAGCAGCCATTCGGCGCCGGACAGGCCGTCTCGCACGTCCCAACCGCCGTACCGCACGAGGCGGGGGTCGAATGGCTCCCGCCGTGCCGCCAGGGCTTCCCGGTATCCCCGAACCCGAGATTCGGCCGCATAGTTGCTTCTGGGTCCCGCAACACAGGCGATCCTGCGGTGCCCGAGGGAGAGCAGGTGTTCGCACGCATCTCGTGAGCCGGCTCGGCTGTCGGTCCCCACAAAATGGGATTCCAGGTCTGGGAGGCGGTTGTCCAACACGACCGTCGGTGTTGCGCCGGAAAGCACCGTGCGGATGAACTCGATGTTCTCACCACCGTTGAACGGCTGGAACACCAGCGCCTCAACCTGGCGCTGGAGGAGAAACTCGATCTCCTCGCGGCTCGGGGTGTCGGCGCTGCGGTGACAGATCACGACGTGGTAACCGGTCTCCCGAGCACGGCGCTCCATGCCGGAAAGAATGCCGGCCCAGAAGGCATCGGGCGTATTCGGGTGGACCAGCCCGATCGCAAACGAGCGCTTCATCCGAAGCGCCCGGGCCAGGGGGTTTCCCTTGTAGCCCAGGCGCTTCGCTCCGGCGAGAACGCTAGCACGAGTGCTGGCTTGAACTCTTGGATCGCCGTTGAAGACCCGGCTCACCGTTGCGTAACTGAGACCGAGCTCTTCGGCCAGTTCGCGCTGCGTCATACAAAGGCCCCGATCAGTTCCGGGCGGCGTCCCACATATTGTTCTGGGGCTGTCGCACGGGATCAGGGTTCGTCTGAGACGGTCGCATCGCCTTCACGTGTCCATCCACGAAGGCGAAATGTGCCAATTCGTTGTGTCGTGCGGTCACGCCGCCGTCCGGTCCGTTGGGGTAGGCTGCGGCGCGCCGGCTGCCGTCCGGCTGGAGGCCGGGCGAGAATGAGTCCCACCAGTTCACGCCGGAGATGAGGACGCCCGGACCCCAATCGAACAGGTTGGACTTCTCATGCTTCTCGCAGACCAGAATGGTGTCCGCCGGGCGGCCGATCGCCGCAAGGCCGCGGACGGGCTTTCCCTGCCAGTCCTGGCACATTCCCATCGCGCCCTGCACGCCCCAGTTCGAGCCATTCCAGAGCAATAGACCGTTGCTGGCGTAAGAGATTCGAGGCCCGGCCCAGGGCGTCCAGCGAGGATCAGGCGCCACGCCGTCGCTTGGGCAGCGAAAGACCTGGAGGTTCTTTACATAGGGCTGAACGTTTCGCGCCCAGGTGCCCCACCAGTCGTTCTGGATGCCCATCGGAAGCATCTCGTCGTAGTCCTGAAGGTACATCGACACGCTGGTGGCGATTTGCTTGAGGTTCGACTGACAGGACGCTCCCCGCGCCTTCTCTCTCGCCTGGGCAAAGACTGGGAACAGGATAGAGGCGAGAATCGCGATGATTGCGATAACTACGAGGAGTTCGATCAGAGTGAAGCCGCGTTGCTTACGTTGCATGGGACCTTTCCCTTACTGGAAGAACGATGGGTGAGTGGGGCGTCGTGAACACAGGAACGATGGATGATCGGACTGAGGTGTGAGCGGCGGAGCCGTTCGAGACGGGCGTCTCGAGACTGAGCGGCTAGCCGCCCGGCGCGCCGGGTGCTCGGCCGATCTTCGACTTGGAATCCCGCATGGCTGCGTCAAACGCCTCGCGGGCGCTCGCCGGAATCTGGCGGGTTGGTGGGTTACGCATCTGCTCCTCTTCGGCTTTGGTGATCGCTGCGCCGCCGCTGCTGCAGCCAGAGGTGGATGCGAGGATGAGTGCGAGTAACAGGGCTGCGGCGCCCGTTTCCGTGACGCTGGGTGTGCTGGTCATTGCTGGAGAGCCTCCTATCCCATTGAAGAGGTGGCTTGGAGCGGATCTCAAATGCTACTCGAATAGCATTCGGCGTAATTGTAGCCACAGTGCTGCACGAATGTCAAAGGCGAATTTGGGGATCGAACCTCTTTCTGCAAGGAAATCGCCGCGTGGGGAGGTGAAGAGGTGCTTGAACAGATCGGAGGCGTTCACGTCTATAGAGTTGGTCTGTGACTTGGCGGGGCCTAGCCATCGGGACCACGGCGGAAATAGATGACCAACGGTGTCGCACAGGTACTGCTCCGATCCGGCAAGCTCTCCAGTGAGCGCTTGGCGCGAGCTATTCAGGAACAGGAGCGGTCGGGTCGACCCTTACCGGAGATGCTGCTCCGATTGGGCTACTGCTCGGAGGTAGATCTCCAGCGAGCGTTCGCGGAGAGCTCCGGCATGCCGCTGCTGGACGGGTCGGCGCGCCCGGATCCTGAGGTCGCGGCGCTGGTTCCGGCGGCTCTCGCGCAGAAGCACTTTGCCGTACCCATCTCGAGGCAGAACGGCACACTGCTTGTGGCGCTGGCCGACCCGACCAATCTCACGGCGCTTGATGACCTGCGTCTGGCGACCGGCCTCTCCATTCGGCCGGCGTACGCCGAGCGGGAAGTGGTTCAGCGCTGGCTGGTAGACTCTTACGCCGCTGCGGAAGAAGAGCAGATCGAGGTCATTCACGAGGAGGGCGACAACGTCGCCGAGCTCCAGAGGCTGGCTCGAGAAGCCCTCGTCGTGCGCCTGGTGAACAACATCATCCGTGAGTCGGTGCGGATGCGTGCGAGTGACATTCACCTCGAACCGTTCGAAGGGCGCGGACAGGTGCGCTACCGAATCGACGGCGTGCTGCACGAACAGTCGCCACCACCGCAGCGACTCCTCCCGGCGATTGTCTCCCGCATCAAGATTCTGGCCGACCTGGATATTGCCGAGCGACGCCTCCCGCAGGATGGTCGCATCAAAACCCACATTCTGGGCCACGAGATCGACATCCGCGTCTCGGTCTTGCCGACGCTCCACGGCGAGTCGGTTGTGATGCGACTTCTCGATCAGAGCAGCATCCAGCACTCCCTGGAGGAACTTGGCTTCACCAAGGATCAGCTCGATGTCTACGGGAAGTCGATCAGTCGACCGCACGGAATGGTGCTCGTGACGGGACCCACGGGGTCTGGTAAGACGACGACGCTCTACGCCTCGCTCAAGCGGATCTTTACGCCGGAGAAGAAGATCATCACGGTGGAGGATCCCGTCGAATACCAGATGCAGGGCGTCAACCAGATGCAGGTGCGCGAACGGATTGGCCTGACCTTTGCGCGGGGACTTCGATCCATCGTCCGCCAGGACCCGGACATCATCATGGTGGGTGAGATCCGGGACCGGGAGACGGTCGAAATCGCCGTGCATGCGGCGCTCACCGGTCACCTCCTCCTCTCCACGCTGCATACGAACGACTCCGCGGGCGCTGTCTCCCGCCTCGTCGACATGGGGCTGGAGCCGTTCCTTGCCGCGAGTTCGCTGGAGTGCGTGATGGCTCAGCGCCTCGCGCGACGCGTCTGTCCGGACTGCAGGGAACAGCAGGAGCCGCCCCACGAGATGCTCATTCTCATGGAGCGGGAGATGGGCCGAGGGAATGTGCCGACCAAACACTGGCGCGGCGCCGGCTGCAGTACCTGCCGTTTTACGGGGTATTCGGGGCGGCTCGGGCTCTTCGAAATCCTGGCCATCAGCGATGAAATTCGGGAGATGATCCTGGACCACAAGTCCGCCGGCCAGATCAAGAACAGCGCCGTCGCGGATGGTATGTTGACTCTGCGTCAGGACGGCTGGCGCAAGGTGCTTGAGGGTGGCACCACCATTGAGGAAGTCATCCGGGTAACGACCGAAGATGACTGAGTTTCGCTACACGGCGTTGGATCCGCAAGGACGCGAGGTATCCGGCACGCTTCAAGCCGAGGACCGCGGCGGGGCAGTCGCACGACTCAAGGCTCAGGGGATGTACCCGATGGGGCTGGAAATGGCCCTGGCGTCAGCCCCCGTCGGCGACGCCGTGGCCTCCCCGGGCCGGTCGGCATCCATGTCGCTCTTCCCGAAGCGGGTTTCCGGCGCGGACCTCTCCCTGTTTACCCGCCAGTTGGCGTCCCTCTTCAACGCCGGTTTGAACATGGCGAGGAGCCTGGACACTCTCATTGACCATTGCGAGAACCCGACGCTCAAGTCGGTGCTCAGCAGTGTTCGACAGGGAGTACAGGGGGGGAGCACACTCTGGGAGTCGATGGGAGAGCATCCCCACGTCTTTGATGAGTTGTATGTGAGTCTGGTGCGGGCCGGAGAGGCATCCGGTCAGTTGGGCACGGTTCTCGAGCGGCTCGCAGACACGCTGGAGGTTCAGGAAGAGCAGAAGAGTCGGATCAAGTCCGCGCTGGCTTACCCGACCCTCTTGATCGTGGCCGGCTTCTCGGCCGTGATCTTTATCCTCGTGTTCCTGGTGCCTCGTTTTTCCAAGATCTTCAAGAGCTTGAACAGGCCGTTGCCCGTTCCCACGCGCATCCTTTTGAACGTTCAGTCCTTCGTCTCGCAGAACGGTCTCTGGCTGCTGGTGGGTATCGTTGCGGTCGTGGCATTGATCCGGATGTGGGGAAAGACTGAAACCGGAGGGTTCTTCATCGACCGGATGCGGATGAAGGTTCCACTGCTCGGCAGTCTGATCCACAAAGATGCAATCTCTCGATTTTGTCGGACCCTCGCGACACTCGTCAAAGGTGGTGTACCCATCCTCACGAGCTTCGAGGTCGCTGAGAGAGCCGTCGGCAACAAGGTGATCGAACGGGCGATCGTTCAGGTTCGGGATGCGGTTCGGGGGGGCGAGAGTCTCGCAGGGCCGCTTCGGGCCACGTCGGTTTTCCCGGGACTGGTGACGAACATGATTGCCGTGGGCGAAGAGACCGGCAATCTCGACGAGATGCTCAACCGCGTGGCGGATGCCTATGATGCGGAGGTGGCGAACCGGATGCGGCAGCTCATCTCCCTCGTGGAACCCGTGGTGATCATCGTGATGGGCGCCATCATCGGCACGATCGTGCTATCGATGTTGATCCCCGTACTTGAACTTAGCACCGGCGTATAGCCGGTTGAATGGGACGTTCAGCGCCCCGAGGCCAACAAATGAAAGTGAACCGACGGACCCGACGGAGAGGGTTTACCCTCATTGAGCTGCTGGTGGTGCTGGTGATTCTGGCCCTGCTTGCGGGGATCGTCTTGCCGAAATTCTTGAACCGCGCCGGCGAAGCTCAGGTGAAAGCAGCCATCACGCAGATTTCCAACTTCAAGTCGGCACTCTCCCTCTACTCGCTGGATAACTCCGGCCCGCCCAGCACTCAGCAGGGACTCGATGCGCTGATCGCAGAGCCGACGAGTTCGCCCAGGCCGGTCAAGTGGAGCGGACCCTACATGGAAGGGATTCAGGCAATTCCTAAGGATCCGTGGGGCAACGACTGGATTTACGAGGCGCCGGGCCCGGATGGAGAGGACTTCTTCATCATGTCCTACGGCAAGGACGGTCGAGAGGGCGGCTCGGGCGAGGACGCGGACATTACCAGCAATCAGGCTCAGCAGTGATCCGTCGAAGGGGACACACGATCACAGAGGTCCTGCTGGTCCTCACCATTCTGGTGCTCTTTGCCGTGGTGGCCTTGCCGAGATTCGTCTCGTCTTTGACCATCTCTCGCCTGGACGCTGCGATCGATGCTTACCGGGGCGACCTGGAGTTCGCTCGATCGCGCGCCATAGCGACCGGCAGCCGGCACTACGTGATGGTGGACACCCAGACGGGCGAACTGATTGTGGTCCCCTTCCGAGCGGATGAAAACGCGCTCCAGCAGCAGGGCGGAAGCCAGCAAACTCCCGGGATGGATGAAGGATCGGCGGCCGGGGAAGGTCAGTCAGTCCTGCTTCGGGAGACCCTGCCGGACGGTATTCAACTTGCTGACTGGACGGTGTCTCCTCTCGGGCTTCAGCAGCAAACCGGGGCGCAAAGTTCTCCAGCCATTCAAGACCTACCGCTCACGTTCTATGCCGAAGGGCAGGGGGATGCGGCTCGGCTCATTCTGGAGAACGCCGAAGGGCAGCGCCGGGGCATCCTGGTCGATCCGGTGACAGGCGAGATCCGAATGCTGGATCCGGAAGAAATGCAATGATCCGACGACGCGGCGTCACTCTCCTCGAAGTACTCGTGGCAGGCATCCTGCTGTCGATCGGACTGGTCGGCGCGATCTCCGTCACGGCAAAATGCGCAGTGACAACGGCAGGCGCACGGGATCGCTCCCGAGCGATGATGTTCGCCCGTTCGAAGATGGAGGAGATCCTCAAGGAGCCCACGCTTCAGATCGGTACGGACCAGGGTCAGGGGGTGGACGAGTCCACCGAGTACGATTGGGCTGCAAACATCGAGCAGAGTTCTTATGACGGGCTCTATGTCATCGCGGTGGAGGCCAAGAATCGCCTGACCGGGTTGAGCGTGATCCTCACGGCGCTTCGCCGGCCAGACCTGTCGCCTCCGGCTGCTGAAGAGGGCAGCACGACGGCGACCACCGGGGGAGGCACGTCGTGACTCGACGCAGCGGCTTTACGCTCCTGGAGCTGCTCGTCTCGATCGTGATGATCTCGCTCCTCACCACGATTGGAGCGCGAGTCTTTATCGCGACCTTCACGGCACGAGATCGCCTGAGAGAGTCGACTCGTGAAGTCGGCGGACTGCGGCGGGCCTATGAGGTCATCTCCCGCGACTTTCACAGCGCGGTGACGGCGCCCGAGGACTCAGGGGTCGTCTTCGGACTGGTCAGTGGCGGCAATGCGTCGCTCAACCCGGTTTTCCAGTTTGCGTCTGCCGTGTCCGAGCCGCTCCTCGTGGGCCGTCAGGCGAATGAGACGGCGCTCCTTCAGTACCTGGTTGAACCGGACCCTCGCACCGGTGAGCCTGCGCTCTGGCGAGTGGAGAATGCGTACCCGGTCCCTGAAGGTACGACGCCGGGGCAGGTCGGCCAGAACTCAGAGGGAGACACACGGGCCACGCTCCTCTTGCGCGGCGTCACCAACATCAATTACCTCTTCTACAGCACCTCGCAGACGAACTGGGTGGATACGTGGGACGGCGAGGCCGGTCTGCCCACGGGCGTCCGAATGGATCTGTTCTTCGGGGAGAGCAATGATCCGAACAAGCCCCCGCGTCAGGAGACCCTGACGTTCTCCATCCCATCCGCCGCATTCATCAACAGCGAGGCCGCTGCTGCGGCCTCAGCGGGGACCACCGCCCAATGAGCCGAAGAAGCCGAGGAATGATCCTGGCCGGCGCCGCCTGGATGATGGTGATTGCGCTGGTGGTGACGCTGGGCGCAGCGTACGATACCGAGCTCGCGATCCGTACGACCGGCAATGCTGATGCCAAAGCCCGCTCGTACTACGCGGCCTACTCCGGGATCGAGCGGGTGGCGGCCGAACTCGATAGTGGAGAAGTGGGGTACACGGCGGAAGGTCAGACCTGGCAGCTGCTCGACTCCGATCAGGAGCCCATTGGGCCCGAGGCGGAACTCTACAGCTACCGGATCATTGCGTCCGATGAATGTGGGAAGTTGGATCTGAACGCGGCGGATCAGGAGACGCTTCAAAAGATCACCGACCTGAGTCCGGAGCAGGTCACGGCCATCATGTCGTTCCGCACGGCGAGCGCGTCCGCATCGGCGGAAAGCTCAGGCGCCAACACCTCCTCGGCCACCCAAACCGCGCCCGGCTTCCGCTCGGTTGACGATCTGCTGACGATGGCGGAGTTCACACCGGAGCAGGTCTTTGGGGTTACGAGTTGGCAGGATCGCCTCAGCCCCGCCGAGCGCTTTCGGGAGCAGTGGGTCTCCCTGCAGCAGGGAGCCACCAGCACCAGTTCCAGCGCCGCGTCCGCCACGCAGGCGCTGACCACGATCCCATTGGTGGACCTGCTGACCGTCGGATCCCGCGCTCGCCGGATTGCCTCGGATGGTTCTCCCCGCGTGACCCTTGCGAATATCACTCAGCAGGAGCTTCGAGATCGACTGGATGCGATCTCTCAGACACTCGGGTCCGGTTCTTCCGCAGACTCCGCCCCCTCGGCGCGCTCCGGACAGAGTTCAGGGGACCCGGTGTCGGCCGCGCTCAGGGTTTTGCAGAACCGGGGCGTCCAGAATTGGTCCGAGGTTTGGGGGGCCGTCAACAACAACCGAGAAGCGGTAAGGCTCCTGGCAGATGTCGTGACGCTCCCGAACACCGGTGGC
>SYKE01000248.1 GCA_005798285.1 Actinomycetota bacterium | reverse complement strand
TGAACACGGTGTTGGGTCGTGAAGTCAACACCCCGGTCAAGTTGAGTTACCGAAGTCCAGCCGATGCGGCCCCGCCCGCGTATGAGTCCACCCGGGAGACCGCGCTGAAGTTGCGTCCGCAGCTCGGAGCTCAGGATGCTCGGATCAAAGCTGCCGAACGCAGCGTGAATGCTCGAAGAGCCGAACAGCGCCCGTCGATCTCGCTGAATGCGGCCTACGACCGACCCAACCCCGGCGGTTTTGCGCCGCAGAGCTTTCGGTACAACACCGGATTGGTGATGAGCTTTCCGTTCCTGGACGGGGGTCTGGTTCGTGGCCGCGTCGAAGAGGCGAAGGCGTTTCTGGAGAGACAGCGAGCCGACTACGACGAGCTTCGGCGAGCCGTGGACCTGGAGCTCCGTCAGGCGTTTCTGGATCTGGATGAGGCGACTCGAAGAATCGTCTCGGCCGAGAAAGAGGTCGCCTCGGCCGACGAAGCGCTCCGCGTCGCCAACGTTCGCTATCGGGCGGGAGTGGGTACTACTGTCGAGGTCACCGACGCGCAGGTATCGCTTGCGAGGGCCGGCCAGAATCGAGCGAACGCCGCGTTCGACCGCGACTTTGCGCTCGCGCGAATTCAGGCCGCCGTGGGAGAAGTCGGCGGGACCGCGACCGGCGCGGGCCCGGCCCGGAAGCAGGGCAGCTAAACCGCTCTGTGGCTCACCAGAGCCGCATCGACTCTCGGAACAGGCGATCCAGTGCGACTTCATCGGCGGGAATCGGTGAGAGCTTGGTGACCCGATGCTGGGGCAGTGTGCCCTGTACCAATGCCGGAACGTCCCCCAACCCGTAGCCGACAGCTTCCAGACCGTTCGGCACGCCGAGCCGGCGGCAGAACTCCAGTACCCGCGCCGCGAGGATTTCACCAGCGTCCGTCGGATCGGCTCCCACCGTGTCGGCTCCGAGCGCCCTCGCCGCCTGAAGATGTCGGTGGGGGTCTGCCGGAGCGGTGAAGCGTACGACCGCTGCCGTGTGCAGGATCACGGAGATGCCGTGCGGCACGAGCGGATGGTCGGGATCGTATCCGGGATGGGTGTAGTCTCGGACCATCCCCGCCACCGGGTACGACATTCCGTGAGGCAGGTGCACCCCGGCGTTTCCGAAGCCAATTCCTGCGATCGCCGAAGCGATGAGCATGGCGAATCGCGCCTCCTCATCCGCCGGGTTCTCGAAGGCGCGGAGCAGGTGTTGATTGACGAGTTCCAGCGCCTCCAGGGCCCAGACGTCGCTGATGGGGTTCGACCCCTGGTAGGCAGGCCGCAGCGTGGAGTGGGCGGGACGAATGCGGCGATAGTAGGGGAGAGCCGTGTAGGACTCGAGGGCATGGCTCAAGACATCGAGGCCTGTCGAGGCGGCGACATGGGCCGGTTGAGTCCGGGTGTTGTCCGGGTCCACCAGCCCCAGCGCCGGTTTCAGATGGCGGTTGGCAATGCCGGTCTTGGCTCGCATCTGTACGAAGTCGAAGATGGCGACTCCGGTGGTTTCACTCCCGGTTCCTGCTGTGGTTGGGATAGCGATCAGCGGCTTCAATGGGCCCGGCACCGGCAGCCCGCGGCCGATCGGCGCGTTCACGTAGTCGAAGAAGTCCGCGGGATAGGTGGTGTAGAGATTCGCAGCCTTTGCGGTGTCGATGGTACTCCCGCCACCAACTGCAACGAAGGAATCACACCCGAACGCTTCGGCGGCTCGAATCGCCGCATGGAAGCTCGCGTCGGTGGGTTCCACCGAGATCCCGTCAAAAACCTGGTGTGGAATGTCCGCCGCATCGAGCGCCGCGAGAACGGTCTGGCCGGTCGGCAGCGCACGCAGCCTGGGATCGATGACCACCAGGGTGCGCCGCGCGCCGAGGGACAGGAGGTCCTCTCCCACTTCGGCCGTGATGCCCGGACCAAAGCGGACATTCGAGGCGGCCATCTGAAATGCGGTGTCGAACTCGGACATGAACAAGCGCTCCCCCGGGGTGTCGCTTCGGCGCGACCGGCGAGGTGCGGTTCCCTGCGGGTCGACGCCGATCCTCCGCTTCCCTCACCCTCCGCGGCAGAGGAGTTCGAACGGCCTAGCCACGAAGTTGCCGGGGAGAAGTCCGATGGCGCATCCGCGATGGGTGAGGAGCAAGACATGCCGTTTGAACTGATTGCGCCCGCACCGGGCCGCACGGCTCTCAGGAGCTACATTGAGACCGCCCCTGGCGAGGGTGAGGCGCTGGTTCGAACCGAATTCTCCGCGTGTAAGCACGGAACTGAGGCGCACCTCTTCCACGGCCACGCCCCCGGCGGGGATCGACGCTACGACCCGGAGCAGCGGTTGTTCGTTCCGCGAGATCAGCCTGCGCCCGGGTTTCCCATTCAGCTGGGGAACATGTTTGTCGGCCGGGTCGAGGCGGTTGGCCCCGGCGTTTCGTCTCTGTCGGTGGGACAGCGGGTCTACGGCTGGTCGGGATCCCGCGATTCGCACACGCTTCCCGTCGCACGCTTCCACCCGATGCCCGACGGATTGACCCCGGAGCAGGCGGTCTGCCTCGACCCGGCCGAATTTGCCCTGGATGCGGTTCGCGCGGCCGGCGTCCGCCTGGGGGACCGTGCCGCGGTGTTCGGGTTGGGCGCTATTGGACTTCTGGCCGTGCAAATGCTCAGCCTCTGCGGGACATCGCTCGTCGCGGCCATTGATCCGGTGCCTTCACGCCGGGACCTCTCCCTCCGCCTCGGGGCGCACGTGGCGCTTGATCCCCGGCACCACGATGTGGGTCTTGAACTGAGGTCGCTGACCCAGGGCAACGGGCTGGATGTGGCGCTGGAGTACAGTGGGGCCCCGGCCGCCCTTCAAGCTGCCATCCGCTCGGTCGGGTACGCGGGGACGGTGGCGGTGGGCGCCTGGTGCGGCCCGTCATCCCCGGTGCTCCAACTCGGCGAGGAGTTTCACATGAATCGCACCCGCATCATCTCCACGCGTGCGTGCAGCATTCCTGTCGAGGAAGAACCGCGCTGGAGTTATGTCCGCCTGCGCGAAACGGCACGTGATCTCTTCATCGCTGGGAAACTGGATGCAGAATCCCTGGTGACTCCGATTGTGCCGTTTGATCAGGCCGCTGACGCGTACGCTCGCATCGATTCCGAGCCGGAACGGTTCCTCAAGCTGGGCTTTCGGCACGGGTCATAGCGGGGGATCGGACCAGGTCTCCATCCTCGCGCTGCGGTTCTGGCCTGTGCGCATGTGGGTCACCCGTCCGTCGGGAGCCCGTTCAAACCGCACGATGTCTCCATCCTCACCGAAGGGAGCCTCGCTGCGGGTGCGGAAGCTGCCGTCCGGCCGGGGGTCGAGAAACGCTCGGGTCCCGAGCGGGTCCAGCTCCGACGGGCTGATGAGCACGAGCCGTCCACGCAGGATCAGCACCTCGCGATCCCCCCAGTGGCTGCGATAGCGGCCCGTAAAGGCCTGCCAGTGGGGTTCCGGCGTCGGATCCGGCACAGGGGCGCGGACCGCTTCCGCAGCAGCAGCAGCAGGCCACTTCCAGAGTCGGTCGGCAACACTCTCCGTGGTGCCAATGTACGGAAGCGAATCGTCGGAATTGCAGAGCGCGATGACGGCGAGCCCTTCGGATGGACAGGTGGAGAGCGCGGATTGGTAGCCCGCCAGCCAGCCGCCGTGCCCGACCAGATCCCTTTCCCCCTGGCGAGTGATGCCGAAGCCAAGTCCCCAGCCACCGCGCCAATCGGGCCGAAGCCAGTGGACGCGCTGCATTTGTCGCAGGGTGGCGGGGCGCAGTACGTCGGGGTTGGCCGACGGATTGAGGAGAAAGGCTGCAAATCGAGAGAGGTCGCGCACCGAGGAGCAGAGTCCGCCGGCAGCGGTCACACCCTTCAAGTCGGAGAACGGACGGACCGCGCGTCCAATCTCGGGGAACCTTCGACCATAGCCGACGGCGAGACGATCTCGAAGCTTTTCCGGGACTTCAACCGCGGTGCTCTCCATCCCCAGCGGGCCCAGGATTAGTTCGTTCAGATAGTCCGAGTAGCTCTTTCCCGACACCGCCTCGATCACCTCGCCGGCGAGCGTGAAGCCAAGGTTTGAGTATTTCCACCGGGTAGCCGCCGGGTGGGCGAGTTCCTGCGAAGGGATGGTGTGAACGATTTCGTCGTGAGTGGGAAACTCGTTCTCCTCCCAGTACGGAAATGCTGCTTCTCGGGGAAGACCAGAGGTGTGGGTGAGTATCCCTCGGAGGGTCACCGGCACGTCGCTCCCGGTTTCGCCCTGAATGGAGAACCACGGGAGGTAGGTCGAGAGCGGGGCGTCGAGTGAGACGGCTCCGGCATCTCGGAGCTGCATCACCGCGATGCTGGTGAAAACCTTGCTGATGGATGCGATGCGGTAGATCGTGTCCGCGTCGGCGGCGATTCCCCGCTCCCGGTTCGCGAGGCCGTAACCACGAGTCCAGACGGCGCCCTGTCGGTCGACGACGGCGACCGAGGCCCCGGGCTGATCGCGAAACGCTCTCCAATTCTCCATCCAGGCGCTGAATAGCCGGATCGCGGAGGCCATCGGCTCCTGATCACCGTTCGCGCGCGGCGCGGGTTCCGACATCACCGGGCCTTTTTCGTACTGGGCTTTCGGCGCCCCGCCGACATGAGTAGTCGCAGTTCGGCTTCATTCTCCGGCGCCCAGTACCCGCAGTCGAGCTCGATGAAGACGCTGCTGTACGGCACGACACCGGTGGACTTGAGGACCAGCACCTTGAAGTTCTGCGCAGTGGCGCTCAAGCGAGCGATGAGTTCTTCATGCAGCACAGCGGTGGAGCCGCACACCGCGAGGGCATTCGCGAGGGCCTGACGGGTCTCGGATACCCCGGGGGCCAGCTCATCCGTGAGAGCGCTCAGTTCCGCATCGAGGAATGCGACCGGGCGAACATGAGCCGCGTCCGCGAGTTCCTTCAACACCCACGAGACCAGGTCGATGTGATCCTCGCCGGTGGATACGACTTCCACGGCGCCGGTCTGGGCCGGATAAGCGGAGTCTGCAATCAAGATCCAGTTTCGATGGCCCAACTCGGGCAAAACCTGACGAAACTGCTTCTTCCAACCCGGTTTGGGGCTACCCATAGCGAACGCGCTTCCTTCTGGGGGCTAACCCCACAGCAGGCAGTTGGGCGGCGAGCGGCGGGACTCCTCGCGATTCAACCGTTGAAGCGGTAGCCCACGTTGCGGATGGTTTCCACGAGGTCCAGCCCGGGCCCGAGCTTGGAGCGAATTCTCGTGATGTGCACGTCTACGGTCCGGGTTCCACCGTAATAGTCGTAACCCCAGACCTGATTGAGGAGCGCTTCCCGCGTGAAGACGCGTCCCCGGTGAGAGGCGAGAAAGCGCAGCAGCTCGTACTCCTTGAAGGTCAACTCCAGAGGATGTCCATCTGCCGACACGGAGTAGTTGGCCTGATCGATTACGAGCGGACCGGCGATGATCAGGTCGTCGCTCGTCACTTTCAAGGTCTTCCAGAGGTGCAGCCGAACCCGGGCGAGTAGTTCCGTGGCGCTGGCCGGGAGATTGATGAAGTCATCGATTCCGCACGCCGGGTCGAGGTTTGAAATCAGCTCCTCGGTCACCAACCAGATCAAACAGGCCTGGTGATCCGGACACACCTGCTCCAGGAGTTGGCGAAGCTGGGCGGGCGAGATCTTTGCGCTGGTGCCGTCGAGGATGAACACTTCGGGCGGACGCGGCGCAAGCGCCTTCACCAGCATCTCGCGTTGAGTGCCGCTGCAGGCGACCGGGTAGCCGGCGCGGATCAACTCGTGCTGCCACGGGCCCGCGTTCTTCACGTTTTCGGTTACGATCAGGATGCGATGCATGAGCCCAATCGGCTAGAGGACCGCAAGGTACTCATCCAGCTCAAAGTCGGTGACCCGTGCCCGAAAGCGTCCCCAGTCGAGCTGCTTGTTTTCAATGAGTTTGGAGAAGATGTGCTCTCCGAGCGTCCGCCGAAGAAGATCGCTCTTCCGCGCCAGTTGAATCGCTTCGTGGAGATCCTGGGGAAGGCTCCGAATCCCGAGCGCCTGTCGTTCTTCATCCGATAACTCAGCCGCGTTTCGCTCCATGGGAGCGGGCAGCTCGTACTCGTTCTCGATGCCGTCCAGCCCGGCAGCAAGGATGCAGGCAAAGGCGAGGTACGGGTTGCAGGCGGCATCGGGTGAACGCAGCTCGGCGCGGAACGACTCTTCCCGACCCAACTTGAACGCAGGTATTCGGATGAGATCAGCTCGATTCTGCAGCGCCCAGGTCGCAAACGTGGGAGCCTCGTAGCCTGGCACCAGGCGCTTGTAGGAGTTGATCCACTGATTCAGAACCAGCGTGATCTCCGGAATGTGGCGAAGCACTCCCGCGAGGTAGTGGCGGGCAAGCGGCGAGAGCCGTTGGGGATCGTCGGCATCAAAGAATGCGTTCTGGCTGCCCCGAAACAGCGACGTGTTGATGTGCATTCCGCTTCCGTGGTGATCCTGGAGGGGCTTTGGCATGAAGGTGGCGTACACCCCATACCGCTGCGCGATCTCCTTCACCACCAGCCGAAAGGCCATCACGCTGTCTGCCATGGTGAGGGCGTCGGCGTAGCGGAGGTCGATTTCGTGCTGGCTGTGGGCGGCCTCGTGGTGACTGCAGTTGACGTCGATCCCCATCTGCTCGAGGGTGAGCACGGTATCTCGCCGGATGTCGTTCGCGAGATCCTGCGGCGTGAGATCGAAGTAGCCACCCTCATCGAGGGTTTCGGGTCTGCCGCGACCGCTCTTCAGGTAGAAGAACTCGAGTTCCGGACCCACGTAGAACGTGAAGCCGAGTTTGGCGGCGCGCTGCAGCGTTCGTCGGAGCACGTAACGGGGGTCCCCCTGGTAGGGCGCTCCCTCGGGGTCCTGGATGTCGCAGAACATGGCCGCCACGGCGCCATGCTCATTCCTGCGCCAGGGCAGAAGGCGAAACGTGCTGGGATCGGGGAACGCGCGCATGTCGCTCTCCTCGCGGCGAGCGAATCCCTCGATGGATGAACCATCGAAGCTGGCGCCGTGCTCCAGCACCTCTTCCAAGCGGGAGACGGTGACGGCCACATACTTCTGGAAACCGAGGATGTCGGTGAAGCAGAGGCGTATGAACTTGACCTGGTTCTCCCGGGCTACTTTCAGTACGTAATCGATGTCGCTACCCTGCATGCCCGCTCCGGAATCTTCGGGAGGACTTCCGCTCGCCAGCGCTTCATCTGAGCACAAAGCGATCTGTTTGGGACCAGCCATCCCAACCCGGCCCTCTCCTCTTATCGCACCCGACATTTGAGGATCAAATAACATTGACGGCGAAGCGCCGTCTGAAGGGACGAAAGACTGACGTGGGACCGCTGGAGTACGTGGAGTTTGGGCTGGCCCGCCTCAAAGCCAGGGGGTTTCGGATCACCAAAGGCCGGCGGCTGGTTCTCGATGTGCTCGGCCGCGCGGATCGACCGCTCTCTCCCTACACGATGCACGACCTGCTCTCCGGAAGAGGGGAGTCGGTCGATACCGTGAGCATCTACCGCACCCTGGAGACGCTGGAAGAGCATGGCCTGGCGCACCGGGTTGCTTTCTCCGGTGGCTATCTGCCATGTCGACTCGAGGACCATCCGGGCTGCCACCACCATCTCATTTGTCGCGCTTGCGGTCGCGTCGACGAAGTGGACTGCCCGGGCATGCACCATGTGGAAGAGGGAGCGGCCCGCGACTCCCACTACCTGATCGAGCGTCACCTGGTGGAGTTCGTCGGCCTGTGCCCAACGTGCCGATGACCCCGTAAACCGTGCTCGAGAGGCTACTTCAGGGCCTCCATGTCGTAGAAGCTGAGCATGTTGGGCAACCAGGACATCACCTGACGCCGCGATGAGGAGTTCAGAGCCAGGGCGAACTGCGTCTCGATGAGCCCGAGCGGTGTTCCCATATCGAACCGGGCGCCTTCTACCTCCACGGCGAGGAACGTATCCTCGCGACGAAGCAACTCCAGCCCATCTGAAAGTTGATAGCCGCTTCGACTCTTTCGCCCCGACCGGATAAGGTGGCCGAGCGCGTCCATCAGGGCCGGCGGCATCACGTGGACGCCGAAGAAGCATAGGTACTCATCGCGGCGGAGTCCACGGGTCCGAAGATTTTCCTCAGCGAACTCGATGGTCGGCTTCTCATGGATCAGCGTCAGTTCGTAGACGCTCGGCTCCACGGAGACGCGCCTGCCGGTTACCGTGCCGAACTGGTGCAGGTAGTCGGCGTCGGTGCGGTGGACGCCCGAAACCGGGGCCTCTCGCTCCTCGAACACCTCGATCACCTGCCTGGAACAGGACTTGTCCTCCGGAATAAAGATGTGGTCTCCCAACAGGAGCAAGAACGGATCCGACCCAACCCACTCTCGGGCCGAGTGAACGGCGTGGCCGTCCCCTTCAGGATGCTCTTGAATCACGTACGTGATCCGCCGCCCCAGGGATTCCAGCCGTTCGGCTTCGTCGAGTGCCCACTGTTTCCCGCGGAGGTACCGAAGCTGGTCCTCATCCAGCCCGCGGAAGTAGTCTTTGAACTGATCCACCCGGTCGGGTGAAACCACCAGGCAGAACTCCTCGATCCCGGCGTCCAGCGCCTCCTGGAGAATGATCTGAATGGCGGTTCGGGTCATGCCGTCCCGATCAATGAGCGGGATGAGTTCCTTCTGGAAGCACTGGGTGGCAGGATAGTGCTGCAGCCCGGCGCCGGCTGCTGTAACAACCGCCTTGCGTACTCTGGCCATAGTCTTAGATCAACCCAAATTCGGCGAGCAACCGCTGAAGGACCGGCTCAATCCGACCGCGCAGTTCTTCGTTGGCGTATGCGACCCATGCGACATTGTGATGAACCGACAGGGGCGCGTTCAGGGGGCGACCGTCGACCCCGGTTACCACGGCCCCCAGTCTGCGGGCGATGAGCTCCGTGCAAAGGTCGTAGGGGTGGGCGCAGAGCTTGCCGCCCTCCCCGGACCCGACCCGGCGGAAGATCAGTGGACGCAGGTCGGCGATGAATCGGTCGTGCCCGCTCAGGATCTCGTACATCTGTCCGCCGTTCGAGATGTACTGATCGTCGAACACCAACGGCACATCCCCATCGGAGGCTTCGGAGAGAGCCTGGAACAGGGCCTCTTCGAACTGTGCGGTGAGCGTTTTGCCGGTGGGGAAGAACTTCACCAGACAGGCAAAACCGTGCTTCAGGTCGGTGGCGCGGCTGGGTTGAATTCGAGCGGCATGGGCGAAGACCGGCTCATCTCCGGTGATGTCCAGCGTAACACCTTCGGCGTCGCCGTCGACGCTCGCCCAGAGCTGGTCGGCATATCGGGCTCGGGTGGTGGGAACCTCTGTCATCACGGCCCAACGGATGTCCTGGAGGGAGGTCTCCGGTCCCAGATTCGGCGCTACGGCCGATAGGATCCAGGCGCTTCGCTTGTTGTACATCAAGCCGCGGGTGCCGTCGATCGGGTCCACGATCAGCCGAAACTCCGCCGAAGCGGGGTCGGCCCCCTCGGGAAACATCCGCTCACCGGATTCGGTGATACCCTCCGCGATCAGTAGAAATGGCGCCGCTTTCGACCACTCCCGGCAGTGCTCGATGAGGATCTCCTCACCCTTCATGTCGATGGCGTAGACGGCGTCACCACCCTGCACCACGCCGACTCGGGAGAGCTCAGTCGAGGATGCTGCCCGAAGTTCAGCGTGAAGCGCCGCGAGCATCCTCAGGTGAAGGCGTCGGAGCTGATCGATGACATCCCAGGGGTCGGACGGTCCCAAACTCATTCAACCTTCAGATCGATCGCCGAGAAGTGCTCGTGCCCCTGGCCTAGGGCCGTGTTTTCGCTCTGAAGGCGAACCAGGTAGTTTCCCGGCTTTTTGACTCGAAACTTGATGTGCCCGCGACCGACGTGCTGCGGCAAGAAGTCTGCCGTGAGCCTCGTCTCCAGGATTCGCGCCCGTTCGCGGGTCGCGGCAGGTGAGTCCATCAGCCCCGCCGGCTCCACGAATATGTGAACTCCGGCATCCTTGAGCACACCATGCGGATAGGCGGAACGCACCTTCCACTCCAGTTCCAGCGGCTCCCCCAGAAGCGCCTGGACACGGGGACGACCGTTTTTGCCCTCTTCGGGAGGTGAGGTGTCCCATGAACTCTCGGTGAACCCACGGGAGTTCCGCAGCGTGAGCAGGATGTCGAAGTGCTCGGCGAGTGCGCTGGGGGTGGCGGCCGTAAGCAGCATTCCGCTCAGAATGACGGCAGAGGTCGCATGCGATGTTCGCTTCACAGTTCGGGTCCCTCCACGCGCAGGTCCGCCGCGGCGATCTGCCGGCGTGAGCCCTGGTCGTCCAGGATTTCCAGCTCGATCAGATAGATACCGGCCTCGTCGATCGGCGTTGCTGACTGGCCTTTGACGGTGCGCGACGGGCCCAGTTCCAATCCGACGACCGTATCCTGAAAGGATCCCTTGCGGGGATTGTCCGGAATAGCTTCTCCCACCTCGCCGATCTTGTGGATCAGGAAGTGCACCACGATGCTTCCCACACCCTTCGCCGCATCCAGATTGGCCACCGTGTAGCGAATCAGCGGCCGGTCGCCGGTCCTCGCGCTGAGCACCGGTCGGCTGGGGTTGGGCTTGCCCGGGAGGAAACGGACGGTCTGTTCACCGCCCGAACCGAGCGCGGAGAGCGTCAATGAGACCGGCAGGGGCTGCGGCGCACGGGGGCGCTTCGGGATGCGCGGGAGTTGCGAGACTGCCGCGACGGCGATCAACGCGAGCCATGGCCAGGCCACGGCTCCCCGATACGGCACTCCCAATCCTTTGCCGGGTTTCACTGAGATCACTCTCCTTCTTCTTCCGTACCCATGTTCGCCGAGTCCGTGTAGGAGCTAATTTCGTTGCCCCGAAACACGGTCACCACGAAGTCATTTCGATCGAACGAAGGCAGGTAGGAGGCTACGATGTCTTCATCGATCTGGGTGAGCATCTCTTCCTCGGAGGTGACGGAGAAGTCCGACTCCAGAACGAGAGTTGCGTGGATCGTCTCTCCCGCATAGTGGAGATCCAACTGTCCGACGCGATTTTCTTCCTCCCAGATCAGGTAGATCTCGGAGCTTTTGGTACGTACGAGTCGAGTGAAACGAAATCGGGCGGTCATGGGTTTGGGGGGTCAACGTTCCTCGAGTTGGACCACTCGATACGGCGCCGGGACTCGAACATGTTCCGTCGGCACCAGTCGTCCGTCGCCGGACACCGTGTAATGAGTTACCACGGTTGCCATCAGGTTTTGCGCCGAACCTTCGCGCCCAGGAATGGTTACCAGGCGCGGCTCGCGCGTCGCCACCACAAAGTGATTGCTGTCCAGCGCCTGCACCTCAATCGGCTGTGGCGCCAGTTGAGAGCCGTTGCCGGTGGTGACGATCGTTGAGCCGCCGATGGGCAACTGCTGGAGTTGGGCGCTTGCCGGCAGCGAAGTTGCCAGCGAAAAGCAGAGCGCGCCGGCGGCGAAGCCCGCCAGGGCGGTGAGGAGGGGATGCACCCGCAGCGACATGGGGACCTCCGGAAAGACGACGGCCCCGGTTGTAACCGAGGCCGTGTGTTGGCGAATGTTAGCACCTACCCACCGGGGCGTCAACGCGACGCCGGTGGGCGCGGCGTTGACGAATGAGGTGGGAAGCGACTCCGGCTACTCCGAGAACGCCGCGTCAAACGCCCGGTTGCTCGGCTTGAAGTCGATCTTCTTGAGGAATGCGGCCGCTTCCGCTGCGCCGGCCTCGCGGTCCATTCCCATGTCTTCCCATTCCACCGACAGCGGGCCCCAGTAGTCCACGCTATTCAAGGCCCGGATGATCTCCTCGAAGTCGACCCGCCCCCGGCCCACGCTTCGGAAGTCCCACGAGCGTCGCCGGTCGCCGAAGTTGGTGTGGCCGCCGAATACGCCCGCTTCGGTGGGTACCGGACTCCACCACACGTCCTTCATGTGGGCGTGGTAGATCCGGTCGCCGAACTTCTCGATGAATTTGACGTAGTCCACGTTCTGGTAACCCAGGTGACTGGGATCGTAGTTGAAGCCGAACGCCTCACGACCCCCCACCGCATCGATCGCACGTTGGGCGGAGGCGATGTCGAATGCGATCTCGGTGGGATGCACTTCAAGCGCGAAGCGGACTCCGACCCGATCAAATTCGTCCAGGATCGGGTTGAAGCGATCCGCGAAGTCCTGATAGCCCGCGTCGATCTGCGCCGCCGACACAGGTGGGAAGGAGTAGAGCAGATGCCAGATGGATGAGCCCGTGAAGCCGTTCACGACCTTCAAGCCCATGTTGGCGGCGGCGCGGGCGGTGGCCTTGAGTTCCTCCGCGGCGCGGGTTCGCACTCCCTCGGGGTCCCCATCCCCCCACACGTGCGGAGGCAGGATCAGCTTGTGACGCTCATCGATGAGATCGCAAATCGCCTGACCCACCAGGTGATTGCTGATGGAGTACAGCTTCATTCCGTGGCGGTTCAGGACTTCCCATCGGCCCGCACAGTAGGCGGGATCCTGCGCCGCAAGCACGTCGAAGTGATCGCCCCAGCAGGCCAACTCCACGCCGTCGTAACCGAAGTCGCGTGCCTTCTGGACCATGGTCTCAAAGGGAAGATCTGCCCACTGGCCGGTAAAAAGCGTTACTGGTCTTGCCACTGTGAAATACCCCTCTGGTCCGGATCGCCCCCCGGACGACCCGCCTCGCCGGCAATCCTTCCGGCCTGGATGGGGGTCCTGCTTCGGACTCACCCCCCATGGGTTCCGCGCCGCCGCGTGGGTTCCCTGCCGACGAACGGCAGACGTACCACGGGTCCGCCGGAGGGCACGTCCGGAACGCTCCACTCCACCTTCACCCATCAGGCTGCGGCGGACGAGCGCTCAGTACTCAAGCCGCTGGATTCACAGACTCAAGTCCCACAAATGTCCAGAAGCCAGACCGCCATTGCGCCCGGATTGCGATTGGCCCAGGCGTAGTAGGGGACCATGCGAACGTCAAGCGGCGATCTGGGGTCGTCGAATGGGTCGATCGGGCAGGCATTCTCGATGTCGTCCCCGACCTTGAGGTGCAGTTCGCCCTCACCGTCGATCCGAACGACGCCGCCCAACAGGTCCGGATCCCAGGTGGTCGTTAACGCTTTGCCACGAATGAGAGACACGGCCCGAGGGTCGGCCCCACCCAGATCACACGCCTCCGCGCAGTAGATGAGCGGACCGCGGCTCAGGGCAACCCGGAACCAATTCGCCTCAACGTCGTGACCGGTCTGATGAAGTCGGACCGGCATCGGGAAGTCCAGCGTCAACTCGTCGTGTGGGGTCCAGTTTCGCCAGAGATCGAGGTAGCCGTTCGCGCTCGGCTCGGTCGCCACCGGGCTCCCATTGAAGGCGACCGTCAAGGGTTCGCTGCAGATCCAGTCCGGAATCCGCAGGTGCAGCGTCCACGGCGACATCGGAGACTCGTGAAACTCGACCCGGATGCGGCCGGACCAGGGATAGTCCGTGTGAACCGTGAAACGCACGCGGCCGACATCGAGGTTCACATCCACGTCGGATGCGGCGTACTGGTGGACCCAGAGCCCGCCACAGTCCGTCCCGTAGAAGTACCCCGGGAGCGCCGCGAGCAGGCGGCTGAGGTTGGGTGGGCAGCAGGCGCAGTCGAACCAGGGCTGACGTCGGTGGGTTCCATCGTCGGCCAGGGGGTTCTGGTAAAAGTAGCGATCCCCGTCCTCCGAGAGCCCCACCAGGATGCCGTTGTAGAGACATCGCTCCATGTGAGCCGCATACCTGGCCTCCGGCTGCGCCAGGAGCATTCGAAAGCTCCACATAAAGGCGCCGATCGCGGCGCAGCTCTCGGCATAGGCCCGTCCGTTGGGCAGTTCGAAGTCGTCTCCGAAGGCCTCTCCCTCATACCGGGATCCAACTCCGCCGGTGACGTACATCTTCCGCTCGGTCATCGCTCGCCAGAGGATGTTCAGCCTCCTCCACAAAGCGGGTTCTCCGGTCTCGAGATAGAGATCCGCGGCGCCGCAGCAGTAGTACATCATCCGCACCGCGTGTCCGGTGACCGTGGTTAGCTTCCGAAACGGCCGATGATCCTGGTGGTAGGCTCTGCCCCCCAGAACGGGCGGTTTTCGCCCACGAGCATCCAGGAAGCGGCCCGCGAGATCCAGATAACGCGCGTCGCCGGTCTCGCGGTACAGATCGACCATCGCCATCTCGATCTGCTGATGACCACACGCTCCTACCCGGCCGGTTGGGCCGAATTCCGTCACGAGCAAGTCGCCCAGTCGAACCGCGGCGTCCAGGATCGGCACGTCTCCCGTCACCCGGTGGCACGCGAGCGCAGCCTGGATGAAGTGGCCCATGCAGTAGAGTTCATGCATGTCGCGGAGGTTCGACCATCGGTCGGCAGCTCGTTCGAGGGCGAAGTAGCTGTGGAGGTATCCATCGGCCTGCTGCGCGCGGACCAGCAATCCGCCGACCTCTTCCAGCAACTCGACTGCCTTCTTCCCGTGCTCGGAGGCTGCCCCGTAGGCGGCTGCTTCAATCCACTTGTACACGTCGGAATCGTTGTAGTAACGACCTTTGAACGGTCCGTCGTGCTCGCCGGTCAACCGCCTGAAGTTGTTCAGGCGCCCCGTCTCTTCGCAGAGGGCGTGCTGCGAGGGCAGCGTGCTCTCGATCGTGCGGCGAACCCGGGGCTCCCAGAACCCCGGACCCAGACGAACACTCCCCACTGGAATGGGTGTCAGCCGCGCGAAGCGGCTTCGACGGGTATCGATAACATAGCCTTGATCGAGGCTCATGGGGGCGCTTCAAAGGACGTCGGCCGGGACCGGGAAAACACAGGAACGGAGTCATCCCTCGTTCCGCCGAACCACTCCAGCGCCCTCCGAAGCGCCAGGATCACGCCCATGGACGCGACGGAAAGCGCCACCGACAATGCGGAGACGTTCGGCCCCGGGGCGAAGTGCAGGTAGTCGTGAATTCGGAAGGCGATCGTGTCCCCGTTCGGAACCCTCAGCAGCGCGGCAGCGTCCACATCTCGCGCGGCGAGCAAGAACGTGAGAAGAGCTCCTACGCCGAGGCTCGGGGCGAGCGCGGGCCAGCCCACGACACGCAGGCAGGTCCATTCGGACCCCCCCTGGAGCCGACACTCCTCCACCAGCACCGGATCCACCCGACTCCAGGCGGCGGCGCAAAGGTGGTGGCAGACCGGGTAGCAAAGAATCGCGTAACCCCAGATCAGCGCCATCGGAGTGTCGTAAATCGCGCCCAGGGGATCGGGCCTGTTGAGCAGGTCGATCAACGCGAGGGCTGGGAGCGAGCCGGGCAACACCAGTGGCGCCGTGACGAGCAGGCTAAGAGTGGTGGATTGCGCTCCCCGAGAAGCCCACACGAGGAGTCCGGCCGTGATGGGAGTGATCAGCGCGGCCGCGGAAGCGAACAGCAGCGTGTTGAGGAAGTGATCCGAACTCTCTGCCCACACGGCCGGATAGGTGGCGAGGGGCATGGACCTCACCAGCACCATCGCGCTCGGAGCACCGAAAGTCATCAGCCAGGAGATTGCCAGGGCGGCGATAGGCGAACGGGCCCGAGCCTCCGTTCGACGGATCGACTCGCGCGTGACATCCACGCTGAGAATCCCGGCATCACCGCATCGCCGGAGCACCTGGGTGAAGAGCCAGAGCAAGGGGAGCAGGCTGAGCACCAGCGGGATGGCGAGACGGATGGAACCCGCGGAGTCCCGATCGAGCTGGAAGCGATTCACGATGGCCACCGGGTAGGCGACAACCCCCAGCGCATTCGGCACTCCGAAGTCCGCCGCCGCCAGCGCGAAAACCAGGACCGAGGATGCTGCCAGCGCAATCGACGCGGGACGGCGCGCAACGAACGCCACGGCGCTGGTACGAGGCAGTTCCAACGCTGCGGAATCGATCAGGTCCGACCCGACGGACCGTACCACCCGGGAGATCAAGAGCGCGCCGAGCGGCCAGTAGGCAGAGGCCAGCACAACGGATGCCAGCACCTCACACCCGTAGTACTCGGGAGCGGGTACGTGAAGCAACCGGCACACGGCTGCCACCGGTCCGTCGGGCTCCAGCAGCAGAATCCAGGCCAGAGCCATCACGTAGGGAGGAACTGTGAGCGGCCAGAGCAGCAGGTCATCCATCCGTTGGGCGGACCGCCGGCTCCGCATCTTCAGCGACGCATGGCCCCAGAGCCATCCTCCGGGCGCGGCGAGCGCCGCCGCCCCGACCGCGATTCGCAGGGTGCGCGCCAGCACCGACAGCGGTACCGGTTCGGCCTGACCGGGCCCGCAGGCGGCGACCACCAGCCAGGCCATCGGCAGGCCCACCAGCAGCAGCCCGGGAACTCCCCACAACCAGCGCGCCCATCTCCCCATACGAAGGTTCTACCGCAAGAAAAGCTCTCGAAGGATGCGCTCCACCTCGGGGAAACCCTTAGCAAGTTCCTGCAGCCGAACGGGCGCCCGGGGGATCCGACCGAGTGGAGCGACTGGGGTGGGAAGGCGCTGTTTGAGAGACCGGTGGAGCGGAAGCTGGCGAGAGGGCAGGGCGGCGAGCAACAGCTCGGTTTCGGGAGTTACGAGCGCATCCAGCAGCTTCCGACCCCCCATCGGGTTCGGCCCCCCCACCACCAACCCAGCCGTGTTGGGGATGAGCAGCGAGCCTCTCCCCGCGAGCGACGGGTAAACCACCCGGAGGGGCGCGCCCCGGTCGATGCGAATGAGGGCGTCATCCGTATCGGTGAGTGCTGCAGCCACGACACCCCGCGCAACGAGATCCGCAGCGACGCTGTTTCCGTCCACCACCCGGGCTCCGTTCGCCAGCAGACCGGCATAGAACGACTTCATGGCGGGATCGCCGGCAAGTTGACTCAGGGCCGCTGCCTCTGTGGTGGCCGTGCCGAAGAGAGGATTGGAGAGAGCGAAGCGCCGACTCCATTTCGGCTTCAGGAACTCGTTGAGGTCCCCGCTGGGCCGCTCGTTTCGCGCGGCAAGTTGCTTGGTGTTGAAGACCAGAATCCGAAACCGCGCGCCGAAGCCGTTCCAACGACCCTCCGGGTCGCGGTACGCCTGGGGGATGTCCTCGGCCGCGGGCGGCCGATACACCTCCAGGGCGCCGGCCTCGGCCAGCCGAACCATCTGCAAGACCTCGGAGCTCCAGAACACGTCGGCTCTTGGCCGGCGGCGCTCGGCGAGGATCTTTTGGGCCAGCCCCCTCGACTTGTTCGCCTCGGTGTCGTAGATGACTCGCAGCTTCAGACCGGTTCGCCGCTCCAGGTCGGCCAGGATCGGTTTTGCGTAAGGCTCGTCCAGTGATACGTAGAGAGTGACAGCCTTCGGGGTTTGCGCATCAGCCCCGGGGAAGCCGCCTGCCAGAGTGCCGGTGGCCGCAGCCGCAGCGGCGAGGCTGAGCAGGAGCCGACGAATTCTTAGTCCGGCCTTCGGAGAGTTGCCTCCAAGTTGACACAGGACGCGCCGAAGCGAATCGCGAACTGGCATGAAACTCTCTTCGCGGAGTTCATCGAGGACGGAAAAGATCATGTTGACCCTGGAAGGCGGTCCCGCAGCACGATTTTGCGATGGCGTCAGCCGTCGTGACTTCTTGAGGATCGGCGCACTCGGTATGGGCGGGTTGTCGCTCACCGATGTGATGGCGGCCGATTCCGCTGCCGGGCGCGGCAGTTCGCACAAGTCCGTGATCATGGTGTTCCTCTGCGGTGGGCCGCCCCACCAGGACATGTTCGATCTGAAGCCCGACGCTCCCGCAGAAATTCGGGGTGAGTTCAAGCCGATTCGCACGAACGTCTCGGGAATCGAGATTTGCGAACTCATGCCTCGCCTCGCGAAGACGATGGACAAGTGCGCCATCATCCGCTCCCTGGTGGGGGCGCGGGACGAACATGCCTCTCACCTTTGTTATTCGGGCTACACCACGTTCGAGTTTCGCCAGGCCGCGTGGCCCTCGCTGGGATCGGTGGTCTCAAAGGTTCAGGGTCCCACGCATCCCACCGCGCCGCCGTTCTGCAATCTGTCCGTCCGGATGGACTTCCCGGGTTGGGCCGACCCGGGTCAGGCAGGTTTTCTTGGAATCGCGCACCGGCCGTTCCAGCCCCATCAGGGGCAGGTCGCGGACGACATGGCGCTGCGCTCCATCAGCCTGAATCGCCTCCAGGATCGTCGACGTCTTCTCGAGAAGATGGATCGCTTCCGGCGAGATGCCGACCGCATGGTGGACGGAACGGGAGTTGTGACCCAGCAGGCGCTCAATCTGCTCACCTCCAACCGCGTGCTTGAGGCGATGGATCTGGACCGTGAGAGCTCCAAAACGCGAGAGCGATATGGACGTGGATCGCTGAAGAATGTGGATGACGGCGGCCCGATGTGGAACGACGGCATTCTGATGGCGCGCCGCCTCGTGGAAGCGGGAGTACGAGTCGTCACCATCGGCTATGGTCGCTGGGACTATCACGGCGCGAACTTCAGCCAGTGTCGAGAACGGCTGCCGATGCTGGATCAGGCCGTCAGCGCCCTCATTGAGGACCTCCATGACCGTGGAATGGATCGCGATACGAGCGTGATTGTCTGGGGAGACTTCGGGCGCACCCCCCGCATCAACGGCACTGCGGGACGCGACCACTGGCCGGCGGTCTCCTGCGCACTCCTTGCCGGGGGTGGGATGCGGACCGGACAGGTCATCGGTTCCACAACGGCGGACGGTGGGTACGCGGATGAGCGCCCGGTGCACTACAAGGACGTCATGGCGACGCTCTACAATCGCCTCGGGATCGATCTGGACCGGACGCTGCTACCTGGTCCGAGTGATCGGCCGATCCCCTTGCTGCAAGAGCACCGGCCGATCGAGGAACTGGTGTAGTCGCTCGGAGTCAGAGACCGACGGTTTCCAGGTCTTCTGTGCTGATCGAGACAAACCGGCCCGCAGGTTTGAAGGTCGATTCTTCTTCAAACCTCTCGCCCACCAATTTGCCGCAGATGGATGAAAGAGGGACGACCCCAAAGGAGCGGCTGTCCCGCGACGCAGTCAGGTTGTCTCCGAGCACGTAGCAGAACCCCTCGGGGACGATGACTTCCTCGATCCAGATCGTCGGTGAGGCGTACTTTCCGGCCAACGCCTTCGACAGTTTCACAAACTGCCACTCCATCACGATCTCGTCGTCGAAGCCTTCCTTGTTGCGCACGACATAGAGGGTGTCGCCCGGCAAGCCCGCGATTCGTTTGACGCAGGTCTGACCCGCCACGCGAAACACCACGACATCGCCACGAATCCAGGGTTCCTCGTGACCGGCCGGTTTGAGCATGAGACACACCTGTCCGTTGTGCAGGGTCGGGTTCATGCTCGAACCCATGATCGCCGCAAAGCCCAGCGG
Organism: Actinomycetota bacterium; assembly: GCA_005798285.1. Taxonomy (GTDB): domain Bacteria; phylum Armatimonadota; class SYMT01; order SYMT01; family SYMT01; genus F1-80-MAGs030. The sequence goes on along the minus strand of SYKE01000248.1, from coordinate 22,244 downwards.
GCTCGCCGCGGCGCCCGTGGCTGCCGCGATCAACAGGACAGCCCCCCAGAGGATCGCTCGCGCTCCGAGCCTGAGGTCGCCTCTCCGGAATCTGGTTCGCATCATTCGTTCTCCTCATTCCGATGTACGCTCATAGACGTATGTGTGCTAAACACCGGCTTGGAGTGCTTCGGGCCGTTGGGCGACAGAATCTTGGGGAGATTCGCCGAATTCCTGCGCGTAACCGACCCATCGGGCTCAATCCCGACGCTCAATATTCAATTAAATCCTACAATGAGGTCGTCACATCCGGTTGCAGGCAGGGGGAGGCGCCCCCGGCGCCAAATAGAACCGCACCATGTCAGATCAAACCCAACTGGTGCCCCTCTCGGCCATCGAGAGCGCGGCGCGCAACTTACCGGCTCAAATCGTTCGCACTCCGCTGGTTTTCTCGGATGAGATGCGTGAAGTGCTCGGCGTGCCGATGTGGTTCAAACCTGAGAACCTGCAGGTGACCGGCAGCTACAAGGCCCGTGCGGCTTACACGATGCTCAACAACCTTCCGGAGCAGTATCGAGAGAAGGGCGCCGCGATCTCTTCGTCGGGGAACTTTGCGAGCGCATGGGCCTACATGGGTCGGGTGCTCGGTATCCCGACCGCCGTTGTGATGCAGGAGAAGACATCCGCGCTCAAGGTCGAAAAGACCCGCCGGTTCGGCGCCGAGGTAATCCTGTGCGCCAACGACTTCGATACCCGCTGGCGAACTCTGTTCAACCTGGAACCTGAACGCGGGATTCGAGCCATCAATACGTTTGAATACCCTGACGTGATTTCCGGTCACGGGACCATCGGCCTCGAAATGGCCCAGGACGTGCCGGATGTCGATACGGTCCTGGTGCCGGTCAGCAGTGGGGGACTGATTGCCGGCGTCGCGACAGCGGTCAAGGAACTCTGTCCTCGCGCAAAAGTCGTGGGGGTTCAACCCGAGGGATCTCAGGCCGTGGTGCAGTCGTTCCGCCGCGGCGAAGTCGTACGGGTAGACACTGTCGACACCATCTGCGATGCCCTCGTGGCGTACCATCCGGGCCATCTTCCGTTCCAACACATCCAGAAATACGTGGATGAGATGGTGATCGTGCCCGAGGCGGCGGTGAAGCGCGCCATCTGCTGGCTCGTGGAGCGCGGCAAACTGGTCGTTGAGGCAGGAGGCGCCGTCGGCGCGGCGGCGCTCCTCGAGGGATTGGTTCGTCCCACCGGGAAGACCATCTGCCTCCTGAGCGGCGGCAACATACTTCCCACCACCCTGGCGGGCTACCTGCTGGAGAACGAGCGCTGAAAGCCGGGACGGAGCCGGGGGTCGTTCTGCGACGACCCCCGGCCAGGACCGGCCCCGAAGCCCCGACGCCGTTCGCCAAAGGCGATAGACGGACGGAGCGTCAGTCCACGCCTTTGAGACTGGCGATCGGGGTCAACTCGTGAGACACCCGAGCCAGACCGGCGGCGACCACCGACTCGATAACCAGCGAACTATCCTTGTAGCAGTTCGGCGACTCGTCGATCGGCACGTCTCCTCCCGCGTTCACAAGCACATTCAGATCCTTCATCTGCCGATTCACGCCGCTCTGCGTGAACTGATTCTTCGCCGCGCTCCGAGACAAACGTCGCCCACATCCGTGGTTAACACTGAAGAGCGCCTTTTCCGCGCCCGGGAGCGCGTAGAGGATGTACGACGTCGTCCCCATGCTCCCCGGTATCAGGATCGGGTGTCCGGTTTCCTGCCACCGAGTGCCGTCGAGCAGCGGATGGCCGGCCGGCAGGGCTCGAGTGGCGCCCTTGCGATGGATCCACCGCGCATCCCCCTGCGACTGCGGCTCCAACTGCGCCAGGTTGTGCGAAATCTCGTACAGCAGCTCCGGCTCCTGTCCGAACACCCGACGAAACGCCCGCGCCACCTGCTCCATGATAATCAGCCGATTGGCGATCGCGAAGTTGGCGCCGGCCGCCACCGCGTTGCGATACCCCGACCAATTTTTGTCGTTGGGCTCGAAGTAGATCGCCTCCGCCGACACCCGCTGCCCTTTCGGCGGACGCGTCTCACGGCGGAGGCGTTCGCGACCGATGTCGATGAAGTGCGTGGCGAGGCCATGCCCAAACCCGCGGCTGCCGGTGTGGATCATCACGACGAGCTTGCCGTTCTGGTCGTGCTGCAGCTCGATGAAGTGGTTGCCGCCTCCCAAACTGCCGAGTTGAGGCATCCCCCGACGCTTGGGCCGATCCGGAATGCTCCAGGAATCGTCCACCGGGATGAAATCCCGCTCGCTGTTGTCGCGCGTGTAGCCGAGCGCCCTGGCGCCCGTACGCACGATTTCCTCGAAGCGCTTCTCATCCACGTCGTATTTGCTGCCTTTGCCGACCCCCATCCCGACCCGCTCCATCACTTCCTGAGAGAATCGGAGCCGCAGCCGCTCGTCGAAACCGCGTTCGGCCGGTACATCGGAGGTGAGGACCGCCATTCCGCAGCCGATGTCATAGCCAACCGGCGCCTGGCACAGGGTGCCGTTGGTGGCCATGACACAGCCGACGGGCACCACGTAACCGGTGTGGGCGTCCGGAGTGAGCACGACATCGGTAACCCCCGGGAACGCGGCCGCGGCCTGCGCCTGCCGAAGCACATCTTCCTCGCACTCTTCAAAGAGCGCCGGATTCATGAAGATCTTTACGGGAACTCGGGCGCCCTCGGTGAGCACATAACATCCCGCGTCGCGATCTCGGCGACATCCCGACTTCAAACTCATGGCAATCCTGCCTCGATCTCACATCATAAGCTTCGGAACGGTATCGTCCCTCAACGGCGCTTTGTGTAGGGGCATCCGGAGCGGCCCTCCGGAGATGTCATTCTCGCGTTCATCCGATCTGGAATAACGCGTAGGAACTCCCTCGATCTCGGCTCAAGACTCACCTCGGACACTAGTGATGGCAGCACCTCATCAGCGACTTCTTATCCTTACCGACGGATCACTCGGCGTTTTCGACTCCAAGACCGCGACCTGTCTCCTGCGCTATCGCCCGGGCGACGTGGTGGGGGTGTTGGATCGCGGGCATGCCGGGAAGACGGCCGCCGACGTGCTGGGTGTGCCGTCGCACGCGCCGATCGTGGCGACCATGGAAGAGGGCCTCGCCCTCCGCCCCGACGCCCTCGTGATCGGAATTGCGCCCCCCGGCGGCGCCCTGCCCGCGCATTGGCGGGCGATGATCTCCCAGGCTCTGGAGCGAGGCGTGTCCGTGCTCTCTGGGCTGCACGTGTTTCTCGCCGATGATCCCGGCTACGCGGCGCTCGCGGAGATCAGCGGAGCGAGCATCGTTGACTACCGACGTCCTCCGGAGGGACAGCCGATCGCGCATCGAGATGCCCTGAAAACTCGCGCTCGACGGGTGCTCACCGTGGGGACCGACTGCAACATCGGCAAGATGGTGGCTGCGGTGGAACTCGACAAGTCCGCTCGTGGCCGCGGGCTCTCCTCCCGGTTCCTGGCGACCGGCCAGACGGGGATGCTCATTTCCGGCTCGGGGTTGACCCTGGACCGCATTCCGGGCGACTTCATGGCGGGCTTCATTGAGCAGATGGTGGTTGAAAACGGAGATGCCGATCTGGTGATCGTGGAAGGGCAGGGCTGCATTCTGCATCCGGCCTTCTCCGGTGTGACGATGGCGCTGCTCCACGGCAGCCTTCCCGACGCGATGATCCTGGTTCACCATGCCGCGCGGCAGATCATGCGCAGCCAGACGCTCTCGCTTCCCCCTCTCGCCGATTGGGTGCGTCGGTATGAAGATGCCGTGGCGCCGCTTCACCCGGGCAAGGTGACGGGGATCGCCATCAATCCGTACGGCCTGACCGAGGCGGAAGCGAGCGACGCCCTCCGTCGGGCCGAGGACGAGACCGGATTGCCCGCGGTTGATGTCGTGAAAGACGGCGCCGACCGGCTCCTGGAGGGAGTGCTGAATTGATGTCGTGCCGTCGAGCGTTCACGCTGATCGAGCTCCTCGTGGTGATTGCGATCATTGCAATCTTGGCATCGATCCTGTTCCCGGTGTTCGCAGCAGCGCGGGAGCGTGCGCGGTTGACCACCTGTGCATCCAATCTTCGCCAACTCGGGTTGGCGAATCGGATGTACGTGCAGGATTATGATGAACAGTACTTTGTCGCAGCCACGCTCTACGGGCCGCAGCCTGCGCTGGTCGCAGCTCTCCAGCCGTATGTGAAGTCACCCCAGCTTTTTTACTGTCCGAGCGCCGCAGGGAATGCGAGCATCGGCGACAGTGCCGTCAATCGAACTGCCGGTCGGTTCAGCTACCTCTACCTGAACTACTTGCGAGACACCAGCAACCTCCGCACCCAGTGGATGCCGGCCTCCCGCTTGATTCCCAACGACGACAATGCGAATCGCTGGTTGATGACCGATTACCTCCAACGCGACGGACCCACGGCGCACCAGGTGGGAGACAAGACGCTGAACTACCTCTGCGTGGATGGGCACGTGAAGCTCATTGTGCAAAACCCTCGCCCCATCTTTCTCCAGGGTGAACAGTGATTTACCTCGGCATCGACGACACCGATAACCATCTCTCCGGAGGAACGGGCCGAGTGGCACGGACCCTCGCGGCGGGGCTGCGTGCGGAGGGTTGGAGCGTGCGCGGCGTCACACGCCATCAACTCTTGAAAGACCCGAGAGTTCCTTACACCTCCAATAACAGCTCAAACGTCATCCACGTGCTGACCTCGCCGGCGCAGGTTCGGTCTTCCCCTCGGGATGCCATCGAGAGTTTCGTTCGAGCCACGCTTCCCGCACTGTGCCTGGAAGGCAGCGATCCGGGATATGCGGTCCTCACGGCGCCATTTCGCAATCATCCCTTCGGCCGCTGGGCTCAGGAGAACGTGCTCTCCAAAAGGATGGCGCTGGATCTCGCGGCGGAGGAAGGCATTGCCATCGGCGAGCTGGACGGCACGGGAGACGGCGTGGTGGGCGCGCTCGCCGGTGTGTTGCTTGCGGCAGGCGGCTCCGACGGGAGATTCGTGGATCTCGGCCTACTCCGCTTTTTGGAGGGCGACTGCACGGCACAGCAACTCCTGGATGCGGGGGCGCAGGACTTGTTCGGGCTGAGCGGTGAGCGCGTGACGGCCGGCGTGATCGAAACGCAGGGACGCGTGCGACCGCTGCTGCGAGGGGGCCGAGCCGTGCTCTTTCTCGAACCGCTTTCGAAGGATGTCTGGCGCGTGGAGCAGACTGGAAAGTCGGGGCGCGGCCCCCATGGCCACAGCGAAAGGGTTGTCGACGATGGCAGGTCGCGTTGAGTCGCTGGTAGCCGGGTGGGGGGACGCACGCTGGACCGACCTGGCGAAAGTCACCCTCTGCTCGGTATTGTTTGTGCTGGCGCGCACCGGGGCCAAGACACGGTTACTCGATGAACTCCCGGGCCACTCCGGGATGTTCTGGATCCCCGTCTTGTTTCTTTCGGTGGCCTGGGTAGGTCGGCCCGGTGCGGCAAGCACCACCTCGCTCCTGGGGAGCGTGGCGTGGAACCTCATCCGGGGCGGAGCGATGGCAACGATGGCGCCCTACGCTCTGTCGGGAGTTCTCCTGGATTTCATCGGGCAGGGGAGCCGGCTGAAGCAGTTGCCCGTGGCACTGCTCGCTGGGGTGGCGTGCAGTCTGGTGAAGTGCTTCTTTCACCATATTCCCCGAGCGGTGATCGGGTTGCCCGGGGATGCGTTCGTCGCCAAAGGGATGCTCCCCGTGATCGGGCTGCACGTTCTGTTCGGCCTGATCGGCGGCTTTGGCGGATGGCTGCTCATCTCCCGAGCAGCAACCCGACCAGCACGTTCATAGGTCCCATCAGCACGAGAGACAGGATCGGCCGCCCGAAAAACACAAGTCCGTAGAGCAAGATGGTTCCCCAGCGTTCCTGAAACTTCCAGAACTCGTGCGCCTGGTAATCAGGGAGGAACGCGGCCACGACCTTGGCGCCGTCCAGTGGACCTATCGGGATCAGGTTGAAGAGCATCAGGCTGATGTTGACCATGATGCAGATGTAACAGAAGAGCGCCAACCCTTCGTCTCCCGCCGAGAGGAGATTCAAGCGAAAGGGGAGGGCAAAGAGCACTGCCAGCAAGAGGTTCGAGGTCGGCCCCCACGCGGCAACCTTCGCGGTGTCAACCTTCGGGTTCTTGAAGAGGCCGGGGTTGAACCGCACCGGCCGTCCCCACCCCAGGCCAAAGCCGGCGATCGTGGAGAAGACACAGAACACGGCTCCCATCACGTCGAAGTGGTCCCAGGGCAGAATGGACAAACGGCCCTCTCGTTTCGGTCCCGGATCACCGTTGTTCACGGTTGAGAGAGCATGGGCGAACTCGTGGACCGGAATGGCGATCACAAGCGCCAGCAGTTGCATCATCACCAACTGAGGTTCTCGTCCACCAAGTCCCTGAAGCAGTACGATCGCGGCGAACATTCCGCCCGAGGCACCCAATGCTGAGTGCACACGCGAAAAGAGCTGTCTGAGGCGATCACTCACGGATTACTCTCCTGAGGTGCGGTAAGACGGACGGAACGATAGTGGGTAAGCGCCGCCTCGAGTTCCGATTCCCGAGTCAACTCGCCGTCCAGCCTGGCGGCCAGAGTGTGCGCCAGAGCGGCGCCCAGTGCGGGACCGCGACGGCAGCCGGCTCTCAAGAGGTCATCCCCTGTAATCGAGAGTCTAGCATGGCGCCACTCTCGAACGTACGTGTCGAGGCGGTCTCTGACATCGGTCCGGTCCTCCGCCAGCGCGCGGGCCCGGGCGAAGGCGGTGGCTTCGCTCGGCAGTCGATGCAGTCGTCGGACCCACTCCGAGGGGCGAGTCAGGAGTGAGAGTGAGTTCGGGCGTAGCTCGTCCGATAGCAATTCGGAGAGTTTGCGTAGGTCTGGGGGAGGCATTCGAAGCCGGTTCTCGGCGACCGTCACGGCCGCCTCGACCGAAAGGGGAGCTAGGAGCCCGGCCAGGTACACCAGAAAGGGGTGGAGCGGCTCGCCCCCGGTACGTCGCCTCCACCACTCCACTCCGGCCGGCACCACTTGAAGCAACTCGCGATCCAGCGTGAGTGAAGGATCGAAGTGCCGCATCACTCCCAGCGCCTCGAGACGAAAGAGGACGCCGAGCGGTCGCGGTTCCGAGAAGCAGTGCGCCAGTTCGTGTCGCAGCCGCTCCGGAGTGATGCGCTCCAGCGCGGACTGTCCCACGGCGTGCATCGCGAGAGCCTCCGTGTCTGGAGTCATGGAGAAGTGGTACCTCTCTTCGAAGCGGGCAGCCCGTAGAATTCGGGTTGGATCTTCAACGAAGCTGAGGGGATGGAGCACCCGGATCCGGTGAGCGCGGAGATCTTCGTGCCCGCCGAAGGGATCCAGCAACTCTCCGAATCGATCCGGATCGAGTGACATCGCCAGGGCGTTGACCGAGAAGTCTCGTCGCTTCAGGTCGTCCGCAACGGATGACGGTTCGACCTCCGGGAGCGCGCCGGGTCGGTCGTAGCACTCAGTGCGCGCCGAGGTGAAGTCGATCTTCAATCCTTCCGGTAGGGTGACATGTCCGGCGCCGAAGCGGGCTTCGGCATCGCATTCGCCGCCGAGGCGCTCCGCCACGGCTCTTGCCAGCGCGAGGCCGTCCGGGCGGCACAGGATGTCGATGTCCAGGTTCCGGGCGCCGAGCAGGAGATCCCGGACGAAGCCTCCGACCAGGTAGCACTCGGAGCCGGTGTCGCGTGCGATCTCGCCGATTTCTTCGAGGCGGCGCTGGACGGTGACCGGAATTCGCTCTCGAAGCAGCCGGTCCGGCTGTTCCTCGTGGGCTCTCGGGGCTCCAGCGAGGTACCGCTCCCCATGCAATGCCCTGAGCAGATCGGTGCGGGTGACGACGCCCAGTACCCGCTCGCCCTCCACCACCGGCAGTCTGCCGATGCCAGCCGACAGCATCCGTTCTTCCATCTCGGAAAGGGTCGTACTGGGCAGAACCGTCTGCACGTCTCGTGACATGAAGGCGCGCACTGCGGCGTGGTCCAGATTGTGATGTCGCGCCCGATCCACGTCCCGACGGGTGATGATGCCGGCAAGCGACTCGCCCTCCAGGACGATGAGCCCGGAGTGACCATAGCGAACCATCCGGTTCCATGCCTCCCCGAGTGGCGCGTCCGGATCGATGCTCCGGACCGGCGCCGACATCACATCCCGGGCGACGGCGGCCGTCACGGGCTGCTGACGAAGTTGATCGAGAATTGAGTGTAACCAACGGACCGGGTCGGATCCGCGAACTCGGGCGCTCGCCGCGCGTCGGTGGCCACCGCCCCCGATCGCGGCAAACGCCGCGGCGAGGTCGAGTGCGTTGGTGGTGCTTCGCCCGATGAGGGAGATGGAGTCTCCGGTGGGGAGCACGAGGATGCATGCCTCAGCGCCGTCGGCCTCATGAAGTCGCTCGGCGAGTTCGGCAGCCCCCTCAACGAACGGACCGTCCCGCGCGATGGATGTCGTGATCGTGTGCCCGCGCACGGTGTGGATCTGGGCTGCCGCCGCGAGTGAGGCGAGGAGTTCGCGCTGGGCGGGGCGAAGCGAACGTCGGGTGAATCTCGCAACCACATCCAGGTCGCCGCCACAACTCAACAGCCACGCCGCCGCCTCGAGATCCCGGGGGCGAGTCGCCGAGAAGAGCATGGATCCGGTGTCCTCGTACAGGCCGAGCAGGAGCGCCGTCGCCTGAAACGGTCCGGGCGTCAGAGCGTGGGCTCGTAACGCTTCGGCGACCAGTGTTGCCGTACAACCGACCTGATCGACGTGGGAGATGGAGGGGCGGATGTCCGCCGTTTCTTCGGGATGGTGATCGAAGAGCTCGATTTCCACCTCGGGGAGATCGAGCCATCGACCCGCAGCGCCGAGCCGCGAGCGCTTTGCCGTATCCAGCACGACGAGTTTTCGGATGGCGTCTGGCTGAACCTCCTGTGGAGAGCGAACATCGACCCATTCCCGGTGAATGGTCAGAAACTCGCGCACGTTGGGAGCCGGCGGCCCCACCAGGACCGGAACGGCGCCGGAGTAAAGCACGCCAGCGCCGATCATCGACCCCACGCTGTCGAAGTCGGCATTCACGTGGGAGATCAGAACGATCATGAGTTTCCCGCGGCCGCCTCCGAGCAGCCCTGTACGGCCTGCGGCTAGAGGAGCCGCTCGGGGATGCGGTCGTTCTTCAATAGATCGTCGTAGCTCTCTCGCTCCACCAGCAGATCGGCATGGCCATCGGCGACCAGCACCACCGCTGGTCGCCGGAACCGGTTGTAGTTACTAGCCATGGCGTAGTTGTAGGCGCCGGTGGAGAGCACCGCGAGCGTGTCGCCCGGTTGAGGATCCGCCAGATCTATGTCGGGGAAGAGCACATCGGTCTCGCAGTGCTTGCCGGAGACAGTGACCCGTGTGTCGTGCGGTTCATTCATCCGATTGGCGGTGAGAACCGTGTACTTCGCCTCGTAAAGCGCGGGTCGAGGATTGTCGGACAACCCACCGTCCACCGACACATACGTGCGAACTCCCGGGATCGCCTTGATGCCGCCGAGCGTGTACAGGGTGACGCCTGCCTCTCCCACCAGCGAGCGACCCGGCTCCAGAAGGAGTGCGGGGTATTCCAACCCGGCGGCATCCAGGGCTGCAGTCAGACGCCCGATCACGGCTTCGGCGAAGCCGTCGACACTCGGCGGCTGGTGGCTGGGCAGGTAGCGGATGCCCAGTCCGCCTCCGATGTTCAACTCTTCAAACTGGATCCCGAACCGATCTCGGATGGATGCCAGGAGATCTACCATCACTGCGACGGAGTCTTCGTGACACTCGGTGTCCAGCAACTGGCTGCCGACATGGCAGTGCAGTCCGAGTAGCTTTACTCCGGGCATTTCCGATGCTCGGCGAACCGCCTCCAGGATGGCGCCGCTGCCGACATCGAACCCGAATTTGGTATCTACCTGCCCGGTGCTGATCCGGCGGTGCGTGTGGGGATCAATGCCGGGCGCCGCCCGGATGAGAATCGGCTGCGGAGCCGGGCGCTCACGCGTCATCTCCGCCAGACGCCCCAACTCCAGAAAGTTGTCGACGATGATATGACCCACACCGGCGTCCAACGCCATCTCGAGTTCTTCGAGGGACTTGTTGTTGCCGTGGAGCGAGATGCGATCCGCCGGGAAGCCGGCTCTCAGAGCCGTGTAGAGTTCGCCGCCCGAAGCCACGTCGAGCCGCAGCCCCTCCTGTCGGATGACCGGGCAGATCCCGGAGCACAAGAACGCCTTTCCCGCGAACGAAACTTCCACGCGCGGATACCGGCTGCGGAACGCGGCGAGGTACTCGCGGCAGCGCGTTCGAAGGGCGACCTCATCCATCACGTAAAGCGGTGTGCCGAAATCCACGGCAAGTTGAACCGCATCGACGCCGCCAATCTCCAGATGGCCGGCCTCGTTCACTCGTTGGGTCCCTAGCAGCAACATCCCGAAACACCTTCTTCTGTGCGTGCAGCGCACAGCCCACAGCCCGTCGCCTCTACCGGCGGCACTGACCCTGCTCTCCACGCGGCGCCGGGCGTATCCCGCGCCGCAAAGCCGGCGGGAGCGTCAGTCGCCTGAGTCCTCCAGCAGCAAAGAAAGATACCAGAGTTGACCCAGGTGGTAAGCGGAGTGGCGAATCATCTGTTCCAGAAACCAGAGAGAGTCGAGGGGCCCGCTGACGAGCGGCCCCAGCGGGCCCCAGTCGGCGGCGCGTACCACCGACAGGTCCTCCTCGCGCAGAGTTTCCATGTCACGCCGCACTGCGGCATCGCCTTGCGCGATGACTTGCTCGGCTTGCTCTCGGTTCGTCACGTGGAAGACCGGTCGGTCAATCGGCTCCCCCAGCGCCATGCTGGCGTAAACACGGTTGGCTCGGGAGATGTGGGCCAGGATTCTACCGGCGGAGGTGGCGGCGCCCCCGGGAGACCACGTGAGTCGCTCTTCCGGAAACTGAGCCAACCAGTCGACGATGGCGTCGTGTGTTTCGTCCCACCGCTTGAGGACGGGCTCCAACGATTCGATCATTTGTCCGGACTCCCTGTGATTCCAAGCAGATACACCGGCATCAGGCGCTCGACGCACTCGAGCATCCATTGCTCCTGCTCTGCCGCCTGCCAATTCAGTGCAGTCGTTGACGGCACACTGATCCCAACCTGCAGCCGAGCTAGTTTTCTGGATTCGAGAACTTCTCCGAGCTCAGCGAGGGCCGGCGCGGCCAGCTCGAACTGATCTGCTGCGGCGATTCCTACTTCCCAGGCGATTTCCGGCGCGCTCAAGCCAAGGTCGACCAGTCTTGCCCCGTGCAGACCCAACCCGGTCGCGGCGATCGGTTTGTCGTCCGCATCGTCCTCGATGAAAACCGTCGTCCGAAGGCGAGTCTCGCTGACAGCTACGCGAAAGTGAGTCCAGCGCTTGTACCCCTTCTTGTCTCGCGCGAACGCCGCCCAGGTCTCCTTCGGGGGATTCACGCGGCGGCGCATGTGCTGTGCGGCATGGGCGAACGCGGGGGTCCCGGACGCATCGGCGATGTGGTCGGCGAGATCCGAACCGAGTTCAAGGAGGCGGGGTCGAACGAGTTGCCGGATTCCCGCCATCCGTCCCGGGAAGTCCGGAATACAGAATACGGCGAAAGTTTCGGCGCTGAATCCCTGAAACGTCATGCGGCTCCCAGCGCGCCACGACGGGTGTCCGCGCCGAACCATGATACCGCACGTGCTCAATTGGGAGGGACGCCGAACGGGCGACCTTCAGCTACCGCTGGGTGGGTGACCCGAGGAGATCTCGCCAGTGGTCATCCAGGAAGGCGCCCGCGCACTCCCGACATTCGGCATCGCGCGGTGGCCTTCCGGGGTTGCCGATCATTCGAGGGCAGGCGCTCGCCCGGCACTGACGCTCGGCGACACGCGCCCACTCTTCCTCAATGATCTCCGTCCGGAACTCTTCGATCCACTTCTCACGTGAAGGAACCGACAACCGCGAGCGTCGCCCCGCTACCACACAGGAGAGGGCGACGAGAGCGATCAAGAGATACCCGGAGACCAGCCAGATGACATGCATTCGTGGCTATGCATTCTCGGAGCCCGGGCCCTGCAGCCCCATGTGGAGATCGGTGGTCTTCTCTTTGAAAGCATTCTTGCCCGCCTCAATGGCCTGGGATGCCGCATCCACCTGTCGCGAGACAGACTCCCTGCCATGCTCGACCGCCTCGGCGGCGGTGTGCTTCAGTTCATCCACCTTGGCGCGTGCCTGTCCGCCGATTTCATCCGCTTTGGCGCGAGCCTGTGTACTCAGGCCCTCTACTCGATGCTGAATCTCGTGCGCTGCGTCCGTGGCTCGATCACGGGCGTGATTCGCCAGTTCGGCGGTCCTGGCACGGGCATCGTCCGCACGATCCCGGATGAGACGGCGAGTATCCTCGCCGGATTGCGGCGCCATCAACAGAGCCGCAGTCGCTCCGATTGCGCTGCCGATCACTACCCCGATCAGAAAATCTCTACTGTCAGCCATTGTCCCGCTCCTAGCTCTTGGAAGCCCGAGACGCTTCCTCGGCATACACGTCCAACCCGCGCTGGATCGCTGCCGCAAGTCCTGCGGCGCCGATCAGGGGCCCAGAGATCGCCTCTGCGGCCACAGCGCTTGTACCATCCACGCGGTCACCGACCCGCTCTACGACCTCGGAAGTGCGATCCAGAATGGCGACCACTCGTTGACCCGCATCTCCGGTCGCCTGTTCCACCTTTTTTAGGGTCTCAGTGCTCCGCAGCAACAGCGGTTCCAATCGCGCGGACAACTCGTCGAGCCGACGATGAATGAGATAGAGTGCCGCTGCAGCCACGGCTATCAGAGCCGTGTTGACCACTACCACTACTATCAACGCGGTCAGCGTCCAATTCGTCACGTCCAACTGCACACTCCCTCTCCGGAACTTCCCCGAGGTCAGGGGGCGGGGGTTCCGAGACAGCGCAAGAAAAACGTACGAAGCGTTCTCGCCACCGCCGGAGTTATACTACCCGGCGGCGTTTGCGGGCGGCAAATCGCTGTGCTATAACCTCTTCTAACCCGGGTTCCGTCCCGGCCAACTACTTTTGTGGACCACTAGGGGCAGTACCGACAGGACGTCGACGCCCCTGGAGGAGCGGGCATGGGCCTCCTCGGCAGAATGTGGCGCGTCATTAAGGGCTGGCTCCTGATTGGAGTCGAGAAGGCCGAGGACCCAGAGGTCATCCTCACCGAGGCTCAGGAGTCCATGCGGCGCGAGGTCGAAAAGGCCAAGGAAAGCGCCGTACAGGCGATTGCAGCTCGGAATCAGCTTCGGAACCTTCTGCAGGAGCAGATGAATCGGGCGGCCGAGTGCGAGGCCAGAGCTCGTCAGGCACTAAAGCTGGGCCAGGAGACCAATGCAAGGGCCTTTCTGGTTGAACAGGCAAACACCGACAAGACGATCGAGAGCCTGAAGGTCCAGCTTGCGCAGGCAGAGGAAGCTTCCGAAGCAGTCAAGGTTCACATCCAGCAGCTTGAGGCGAAGTTTCGGGAGCGGACGGCTCAAAAGCTGGCGCTCAGCGCCGGCTGGAAGCAGGCCAAGATTCAGGAGCAGGTCACCAAGGCGCTTTCGGGGATTTCCCTGGATACGCATGATGAGGCCTTCAATCGAGCCGAAGCGCGCATGAAGGAACTGCAGGCCAAGTCGGCGGCACGCTCCGAACTCGCGTCGGGAACCCTTGAAACCGCGACAATGAAACTGGAAACCTCGATGCAGCAGCAGCAGGCGGAAGACAGGCTTCAGGCGCTCAAGGCAGAGATGGGTTTGCTACCTCAGTCTACGGTTCCTGTGGAGGACCCGCTCGCGCGCTTGAAGGCGGAGATCCAGTCGGAAGCGGCTGTGCCCAAGCAGCAGACGCAGGGTCGCAATCTCGAGATCTGAGCTCACGGCTTCAGAGTTTATCGACGGGGAGTGACTCAGATGGGTCGCTCCCCGTTGTCCATGGTGGGGCAGATTGGATGGACGGTCGAAGAGCGGGGAGAGCATGCCCGAGCGAGAGGCTTATGTCAGGGACCTGATGGTACGGTCGATCACCACGCCCGTGTCATTGCTGATGCTGAGCTCGGGCGCCCTGCTTTCGACTCAGCCTCAGACCATGATCGGGGGCGCCCTCACGCTGGTGGTGTGCGTGGGCTTGGCCTGGCGGCGCATGCACTCGCCCCGCTTTATCCGAGAAGCTCGCCTGGAACATGCCGCGCAGCGAAGCCGGCGGCTCTTGTTCCGGCTGGATGAAGTGGCTCGCAGCCTGGATCCTCAGTTGTCCGGCGTGTTGAGAGGGATTCTTGATTCTCAGGAACGTCTCTTCGGCATCCTCGGCGGAGAGGTGGAGTCGATGCTTGCCTGCCGAACGGAAACCGGCGCGGTGCTCGAGAAGTGTGCGTCTTTGTTGGATCGACGGCAGTCGCTGACCCTGTTTCTCGCGTCCCTCGACGTGCCGGCGGTCCAGAAGGAAGCGCTGGAACTGGAGCGAAAGGCGCTTGCGGCGCACGATGACGTGTCGCAGAGGCACTACGAGCAATCGGCACGGCTGAAGCAGCGAGAACTAGAGAACTACGTGCGGGTGCGTGATACCGTTCAGCGGATCGACAGCCAACTGGTGGCGGTTCAGTGCACGTTCGATCACCTTGTGAGCAAGGCGGCCAGTTGGAAGGCGGCGGAGTTATCCTCCGGCGATACCTCGGAGGCGAGCGTCACGCAGGAACTCGCAGAGTTGAACGCGCGGATTCGATCGCTGGACGACGGTGTGGCGGAGACACTCGCCGTGGGAGCCCGTTCATGAGCCTGGGGCGTCGGATCTTCAATATTGCCAATCACCGCTTGCACCAGGCCGTCGATTGGGCGGGCGGGTTGGCGGAAGACCGCTTGAGAACGGCGCGACAGGAGTTGCAAGAGTTCCTCGAAGAGAGTCAGCGGTCGGGGTCGCAGCCGGGCGGGCAGGCGACCGGCCCTGGAGCCCCAAAGTCGGGATCGGGCGCCACACCCGGCCGGCCTCAGGGCGGGCCGCGGCCGAGTGGGGGAGTGCCGCCGGGCTCCACTCGCACTGGCCCGCCTCCGAACAGTGGGCCCCGTCCGGGATCGAGCTCGCAGCGACCGCCACGCCATCCCATGCAGGATCAGTACGAACTGTTGGGCGCCCCGGTTGGATGCGCCCTTGATGAGGTGCAGCGCTGCTGGCGGGCCCGTGTGAGAGAGACTCACCCCGACCGCTTCAACGGGGACCCAGCGCGTCAGACCCGCGCCTCGGAGAATTTGATCCGGGTCAATCGGGCCTACGAGCAACTGTCGGACTATTTGAAGCGGTAAGAGTCACTCCTGCAGGTCGAGCGTGCCGGTATCGCCGGTACGTCGGTGGACGCGTCGGATCACGTGGTTGTTGGTGTCCGCGATCAGCAGCCAGTCGTTCCAGACAGCGAGGCCACTCGGTTCCCAGAAGCAGGCGGCGGCGGCGGGGCCGTCGAAGAAGCCTGGCTCACCTGAGCCGCAAAACCGCCGCACCCGACCACTCTGGGGATCCAGCGTTTTGAGCTTGTGGTTGTAGCTGTCCGCGATGTAGACGAGGCCATCCGCCGCGGCGACATCCAGGGGATGCTGCAGCCGCGCCATTCCTCGTCCGCCGTCTTCGTCCCCGAACTCAAAGAGCCCCTGACCCACCCAGGTCCGAACGACGGGATCGGGATCGCGGAACTCCAGGGACCGAACGGCGCTGGTCTCACTGTCCGCGAACCAGATTCGGCTGCCGTCTCGACACAGCCCGCTCGGCTGAGCCAATCGCGACTCGGCTGCGGGTCCATCGCGGAGCGACTCGTGACCATCGCCGGCCAGGGGTTCCATCATCCCGGCGCGAACGCGAATCTGCCAGAGTTGGTGGTGTCCGGCCATCGCGACCACCACCTGGTCATCCTGCGCGGTGACCGCCCACGGTGACGAGAGATCCGTGTTTCGCGCGGGAAAGCTCCCCCCGGGAGCGCCCAGCTTGCGGTTCTGACGGCCGGTCCCGGCGATGGTTCGCACTGAGCGTCCCGACAGGGAGATCTCTCGAACGGCATGGTTCTCCGTATCGGCTACAAACACCGAGTCGCCGGAGACGCACAGGCCCTGGGGGGAATTGAACCTGGACCGGATGGGGGTGCCGTCCACCCATCCCGGCTCCAGCCCGCCCCAAACGGCCTTCAGCCGGCCCTCCGGCAGGCTGAACTGCAGCACTCGGTGGTGGCCGGTATCCGCGATGAAGAGCCGCTCGCCGGATGGATCCACCGCGAGTTTTCCCGGAAAGGAGAGCAGGCGCTCGGGGAGCTTCAGCTTTTCGAAAAGCGATTCCAGTGGTTGTCGGTTCAGCCGACCCATACCATCAAACCCGTCGATCAAGCCCTGGATGAGGGGTACGAGGTCCTCGGCGTCGAACTCGCCGGCAGAGCCGCCCACGATCTTCCCATCCGGGTTGACCACCATGATGGTGGGCCAGGCGCGGGCGGCGTAGGCTCGAAAGAGGAGGAAGCCCCGATCATTGACGACTGGGTGCCGAATGTCGTGCCGAACGATGGCGGCGCGAAGGTTGTGGGTTTCTGCCTCCGCGTGAAACTTGGGGGAGTGCACCCCGATCACCACGAGTTCGGATGGGAATCGCTCCTCCAGTTTGCGAAGTTGCGGTAGGACGTGGTGACAGTTGATGCAGCAAAAGGTCCAGAAATCGAAGATCACCACTTTGCCCCGAAGCGCCTGTAGTGACAGCGGTCCGGGCACATTCAGCCAATCCAGCCCGGCAGGAAACTCCGGCGCCCGCACGGTTCCGAGGTAACGATCGCTCATGCTTTCCTCACGCGCTCAGCATACGACAACTTGAGGTCCTCTGGCGGTCCCACTCATGGGCGGCTGATCCACAGGATTGCGGTTCTCCCTCGGCGACGCAAGTCAGGCTGGCGCCATAGTGAGCCCGTGCGACACGAGGTCGGCTCGCCACTGTTTCGGAACTCTGGGTTACATGCTCCTCCAACAACTCACAATTGCCGGCTATCGAGGCATCCGGAACCTGGATCTGCAGTCGCCCGGTCGGTTTTGCCTGATCGTGGGTCCCAATAATGCCGGCAAGACGAGCATCCTAGAGGCGGCGACGTTGCTCTGCCGCCCGTTCGATCCCGGCCAATGGGTCCAGACCGCCCGAAGTCGAGATCCGGATTGCCACCCCGCGGATGGCATCTGGGGCCTGTTTCCCGAGAGCGGCACTCTCGACCTGGAGACGGGTCCACAGCGGTCCGAGTCGGTGAGCCTCTCGGGTTCTCTTGCCGGCCATCTTCGTGGACTGAGTGCGACCGCCGCCGTCAACCAGGGTTGGGAGTTCGAGGCTTCCACCTCCAGCGTCGTGGCGACCGTTGAAGCGCGGGTGACGGAATTCAGCGGTGTCCGGCAGCATACGATGGAGTTCCGGAGATGGAGTTCAGGGCCGGTACGGTCAACGCGGTGGTGACGAGCGCCATGACGACCATCATCGCGAACAGGGTGGGGCTGATGACGCCGAGGTCGAGCCCGATGTTCAGCACGATGAGTTCCATCAGACCTCTGGTGTTCATCAGTGCTCCGAGCGCGGCAGCCGCTCGAGGAGCGAGACCGGCATACCAGGCAGCCGCAAACGTACCGCCAAACTTGCCCACTGTTGCCACAACGCAAATGAGCAGGCACCACAGCCAGTTCTCCCAGCCACTCACCAGCCCGATCTGAGTACGAAGGCCCGTGTAGGTGAAAAACGCCGGGAGGAGCAGGACCGTCACGGGGTCCTTCAGCCGGGCTGTGAACTCGCGACAAACCCGGCTCTCGTGGGGGATGAGCGCGCCGAAGAGAAAGGCGCCGAACACGGCGTGGATCCCGATGATCTGTGTGGCCAGGGCAGAGAGCAGAATGGCGAGGAAGATGCCGGACACCACGCTCTGCGGCAGGGCGGCGCTCTCCGCCTCAATTCGGGCAACCCGGTTCCGCACGAGCGGCCTCGCCACCACCAGCATCAGAGCGATAAAGGCGATCGCTCCTGCCACCACTCGAACCGACGTCGACAGATCGGCCTGGGCGAACCCGACGACGAGCGCCAGAAGGCACCAGGCGGTGACGTCGTTGAGAGCTGCGCAGCCCAGAGCCAGGGCTCCGAGTTCGGTCTTTTCCATGCCGCGATCGGTGAGCAGCCGGGCCAGGACCGGAAAAGCCGTGATGGCCATGGCCGAACCGAGGAATAGAGCGAAGCTGGTGAACGGAACTCCATCGTGGGAGAACACGGGGTACAACCCCAACGCCAGCACGGCGCCCAAAACGAACGGCGCAACGATGCTGGCATTGGAGATCACCAGCGCCGCCTGGGCCCGCTCAGCGAGGTGGTCGAGGTCCAGTTCCAGGCCCACCAGGAACATGTAGAGGATCACGCCGAGCTCCGAAATCGCTTTGAGCGCGGCGGGGACCTGCCCTTTCGGATCGACATCGGGACCGGGGATGAGGAGGTGGGCCAGATCGGGCGCAACCCACCCGAGGAGCGAGGGCCCCAGCAGGATCCCCGCCGCCACTTCTCCGATGACCGCCGGCTGCCCTACTCTTCCCATGAGGCGACTTAGCAGGGCGCCGGCCGCGACCACCGCGGCCAGCGTGACCGTGACGTGAAGGATGAGGTCGACCTGCCCTACCGCCGGGGCGCCGACGGGCCGAAAGCCCCCGGGCGCTCCCGGAGCCCGCAGTGCGCCGCCTGCTGCCTGGATGACCAGGAAGATCGCGAGGCCGCCGAGGATGAGGAGCGCGTGCGGAACAAGCGGGGTCCAGGCGCCGCCGGTCATTCGAGGGCCGCGAGACTTGGTGGGTGGTGGGCTCATGACGTGGTGGCGTTCGGCTTCGGAGCGGCGGTCGGCCAGTGGGAGGGAACTGTCGACGGAGGAGAGGCTTCGCCAGGCCCCGTCACTTCCACGGACTACCGTCCGGCTCGTGCGGCTCGCTCACCCGATGGAGCAGGGCGATGAGTGCGGAGAGTTCCGCCTTCGTCAGATGCCCGAGTTGGTGTCGATGGCAGGTCCGAATCGGTTCGGCAATCCTCTCCAGGAGTTCTGTGCCCAGCGGTGTGATGCTGACCCGTATGGCCCGACGATCGTCCTGTTGTCGAACTCTCTGGATGAGCCATCGTTCTTCCAATCGGTCCAACATCCGGCTGACATCCGGCGCCCTGGATACCATTCGCGTAACTAGACTTGTGGCCGACGCAGGCTCCGGATGATCTGCGTTCAGGAGCCGGAGCAGATTGTACTGCTGCGCCGTCAATTCGAACTCGCTGAAGACGGCATCTTCCAGGGCTCGAAGCCGGTCGTAGGCGCGCCAGAGCCGGAGAAATGCTTCCTGTTCCTCCGAGTCGAAACCGCGAGGCGCCGGCAACTGCATCGTGACCACGGGACGTGCTCCCTGTTCCAACAACTATTGTTCAAACAATAATCGTCTGAACAGGAATTGTCCAGACGATTCTCGGTCGAGAGCCGAAGAAGTGTTCGGCGGTGGCCGGCGCCCTCGTGCACGTCCTCAGGGTGCCCCGTGGATGGCGGTTGCCTGAAGAGAGGAAAGCTCAAATCGACTCTCTGAATATGGGTGCACTTGAGCGAGGGATTGAGTGCGGTGATGTCACGTGAATTGTTGCTGAAATCGGAGCAGCCGTTGTCCCCGGCACTGGTCTTTGCGGCCCGGGTCGCGTTGGTCTCGGCCCTCGTGGCGGACGTCTCAGAATTGGCCCTCGCCGAAGCCCGAGTCGCATTCCTGCGAGATGATGACGACCGGGGAGAAGCCCTCCTCGATCGATTGAATTGCGCGGCTGATCCCGAGGGCTCTCATCTCCTGGACACCGCCGATGCCTGCGCGGCCGAGGACCGCCACCCCCTTAGCCGAAAGTATCTCGATGCGCTCCTGGAACTCGGGCACTCTCCTGCGGCGCACCTGCGCTACGCGGCGCTCTGTGCAAGGACCCAGGACGTCAGCGGCGCCCTCTCACACCTTGAAGCTGCGCTGAACGTGGAGCGAACACCCCGGGACGGGCCTAGCGGCCTGGATCTTGCCGAGCCGCTGATGACGATCTGGTACCACCTCGGGGAGCAGTCCGACTCGGCGCTACCGTTTGTGGCGGAAGTGAAGTTTGATCCTCCGATCCACGGAGTCAACACATTGCGGGTCCGGGTCCTCGCTCGAACGGAGGCCGAGGCGCGGGCCGAGTTCGACCGGGTGTTGGCTTTCGTATTCCCCTCGCGACGAGGGACACCTAAGCGAGTCAAGATCCGCCGCGCGTCCGGTGAGGAGCGACCGCTGGGTGCAGCTCGCATCGGCCCCTATGGCCTTGAGACCGAGATGGAACAGCCGCCGAATGGGGCCCCGAATGCAGAGGTTCGTGAGGAAACTGGGGCTTCGGAACCTGGCGCGCCGGGCGCCCCGGAGCGAACCGCGGCGGACGCCCGAGCCCACGGCCGGGCGGTTGCAGAGAACGATGCGGCAACGGGATCGTTCGGATGAAACCGCCTGGGGCCCCCGGCCCGACGGAACGACATGGGGAGGCTTCGGAGCCCATGGCCCAACCCGTGGAGTTGGAGGCGAAGGAACGGGTCTCGGCGGACCGAGTCTTCTCTCTCCGGGCCGGCAAGTGGCGAGCCATGTTTTTTCAACCCGCGCCTTCACGGCGGCTGCGGGGTCCGCTCGACCGCAATGCGGGTGTTTCCCTGCTCATCCCCGTCCTGGCCGGGTCGCTGCTGGCTGCCGCGCCGGTTTGGCGCGACGGCAGTGACGACATCCGGTGGGGTCTGTGGATGCTCGGCGCAGTTCTCGGCGCCTTCGTGGGGGTGATTGGAGCCCTCGCCGCCCGGCGATCTCGTTCGAGCATCGTCTGGGGGTGGCTGGGTGGGTACCTCGGACTGTCCGTGCTGGCGCCGATGGTGTTGGCAGCTCTAACGTTCGAGTTTGGATGGCTCTGGACTCAATCGATTCTGGCCCAGTGTGGGGCGGGGTTGTCTGTCGCGGGCTCAGTGACGCTGGGTGCGTACGGGCTGGGCCGCTGGATGGCGATCTGCCGGCCAAAGACAGTTTGGCTGACGGTGGTTGTGCTGAGCTGCGCCTGGGCGGCTCTGCGCGACTGGGAGTTCCAACAGGTTCCCATTGTCGGGACGAGGATCCCACAGTCCCTTTCCGATGGGGTCGCCTGGCAAGAGTTTGCGGAGACCCTGGACGGACCCTTGAGCAGCGATGTCACAACAGTCACCGCTCCACCTCTCGAGTTTCACGAAGCCGAGCGTATGCTGGGGTTCGGAGAGCGGCCGATGCGTTACGATCGGTTCGGCCCGGGGTCGGGAGATGACCGGCGGATGCGCCGGCTGATGGATGGCTGCCGGCTTCTGGTGGCCCGAGCACGACGGGATGCGGGGCGAGGGGATCGGGAAGCCGCTCTGCGTCGGGTACTCGATGTCGCCCGGCTCGGACGGCGACTGGCCGCCGCCGGCGGTTCCAGGCGAATCTATGAGACGGGCCGATCGTTGGAGCGCTACGCCATCGACTCTCTGGTGGTGTTAGCGCGTTATGGAACGGCCGACGAGGCCCGTCTCGCGAGCAACGGGTTGGCGGAAATCCGTCGGATCCCGGTAAGCCTTCCGCCGGACGCCCGGCAACTGGACATCTTGTGGCTCAAGGAGATCGAGCAGCTTCGACGACGGGTCCCGTTCCCGTCGTGGACCGTGAGCTACCTTGTGGATGTGTGGATCTCTCGCTGGTATCCCTGGACCTGGGAATTCGAGCGGGATGCTCCCCGGCTCAAGCAGAGCTGGCTGAGAGCTGCAGGCCCGGGAAGCGTGCCGGAGTCGTACACGTCGAGGTGCGGCAGGATGGCGCGAATGGAGTACATCGCTGTCGGCCTCGATGAACAGCCGTACGCCCGAGCATTCAAGGCGCTGACTCCGGTCGGGGGCGGCGCCTCAGATCCGCAGACTTCCACCACCAGTTCGCCTCCCTAGGAGCCTGTCCGAGATTCGAGAACGCTTTCCTGTCGCGCGCCGAAGAATAGCTCCATCAAGGCTCGCTTTTGGCTCTAGTGGGCTCGATTAGCTCGAAAAGTGCGGCAGAATCACGCAAATGGGGCCAAAGCGACCT
>SYKE01000247.1 GCA_005798285.1 Actinomycetota bacterium | reverse complement strand
CTGGTGATCCAGGTGGAGGCGCCGCCGAGTGTGGCGAGCGGGCTTCAGCGCATCGGCCGGGCCGGGCATCAGGTGGGGGCGCCGAGCAAGGGCCGCATCATCCCCAAGTATCGGGGCGACCTGCTCGCCTGCGCCGCCCTGGTCCCGGAGATGCGAGGCGGCCGGGTGGAAGAGCGCTTCTATCCACGCCAACCGCTGGATGTGCTGGCTCAGCAGTTGGTTGCGATGGTCGCCGTGGAGGATTGGTCGGTGGATCGGCTGGAGCAGGTGGTCCGCCGGGCGGCGCCGTTCTCGGGCCTCACGCCGGGACTGCTGCACTCGGTGCTGGATCTCCTCTCCGGGCGCTATCCCTCGGAAGAGTTCGCCGAGTTTCGAGCCCGCATCACGTGGGATCGCGGCGCGGGGATGCTCTCCACGCGGGATGGCGCCCGGCGCGTGGCGGTGGAGAACAGCGGAGTCATCCCCGACCGCGGCCTCTATCCGGTCTACCTGATCGACGAAGCCTCTCCCGGCCGGGGCTCTCGCCGCGTGGGGGAACTCGACGAGGAGATGGTCTTCGAGACGCACGAGGGCTCAACCTTCGTGCTGGGCGCATCCACCTGGAAGATCGAGCAGATCACGCCGGATCGGGTGCTCGTCTCGCCGGCCCCGGGCGAACCCGGTCCCCTCCCCTTCTGGAAGGGAGACGGACCGGGTCGCCCGCTGGAGTTCGGCCGCGCCATCGGCGCCCTCTCCCGGCGGCTTCGGGAGCTGCCGGAGGAAGCCGCGACGCAGTTGCTGACGGAGGAGCATGCCCTCTCCGAGACCGCCGCGCGGAACTTGCTCGCGTATCTGGAGGATCAGCATCGCGCTATCGGCGCTGTTCCCGACGATCGCACGCTGGTTGTGGAGAGCTACCTGGATGAGGTGGGCGACTGGCGGGTCTGCCTGCTCAGCCCGTTTGGCAGCCAGGTGAACGCCCCCTGGGCCACCGCCATTGCCGCGCTGGCCGCCGAGAGGAAGGGTCTGAACGTCGACGTGATGTGGTCCGACGACGGCATCGTGGCGCGATTTCCGGAGGCGGAGTCACCGCCGGATCTGAGCCTCCTGCTGCCGGACCCGGACGAGGTGGAGGAGATCGTCACCCGCAGGCTCGGCGCGACAGCGCTCTTCTCCGGCCGCTTCCGGGAGGCCGCGGGCAGAGCGCTGCTGCTGCCGCGCAAGCGAGCCGGACAGCGTACGCCGCTCTGGCATCTCCGGCGGCGGGCCACGGATCTGCTTCAGGCCGCGTCGAAGTATCCGGGCTTCCCCATCGTGCTGGAGGCCTACCGCGAGTGCCTGCGAGACGTCTTCGACATGCCGGCGCTGGTGGGTCTGCTCCGCCAGATCCAGTCGCGAGAGGTCCGAACGGTTTCGGTCACGTCCCGCTCGCCCTCGCCGTTCGCCTCGGCGCTGCTGTTCGGCTACGTCAAGAACTTCATCTACGAGCAGGACACTCCCCTTGCGGAACGGCGCGCCCAGGCGCTGACCATCGATCCGGCGCAACTCCGGGAGCTTCTGGGGGACGTGGAACTCCGAGAACTGCTCGATCTCGACGCGCTGGAGTTGTTGGAACGCCAGCTCCAGTGTCTGGAGCCGGGCTATCAGGCCCGCCGCCCGGACGGTCTGCACGATCTCTGCCTGCGGTTGGGCGACCTCACCACCCAGGAACTCTGCGACCGGTGCGAGGCTCCGCCGGAGCGATCCCGAGTATGGATCCGCGACCTGGAACTGGACGGCCGGATCATCCTCCTCCGCGTGGGCGGCGAAGAGCGCTGGGTGGCCGTGGAGGATGCCGCACGGTATCGCGACGTTCTCGGCTGCGAGCTTCCCGATGACCTGCCGGCGGAACTTCTGGAGTCGCGCGCCGGCGGCCTGTCTGAGTTGATCGCACGCTACGCTCGCACACGCGGGCCGTTCCCGGCATCCCGTCCGGCCCGCCGGTTCGGGCTGGGCGGGGCGTTGATCGCCGGCGCGCTCGGAGAGCTGGAGGCGGCGGGACGGGTGTCGCACGGTGAGTTTCATCCCGCAGGCAGTGGAACCGAGTGGTGCGACACGCGAGTCCTGCGGACGCTCCGCAGCCGCTCCCTAGCGGTGCTTCGCCGTGAGGTGGAGCCGGTGGAGCCCGAGGTCTACGCCCGCTTCCTCGCCGGGTGGCAGGGGTTGGGCGCCGCGGACGGCTCTCTGGCGGAAGCGATCCGGCAGCTCCAGGGCACGGCGACGCCCGCGTCCGACCTGGAGCGCCGGATCTTGCCCGCGCGGCTGCCGGACTATCAACCGCGCGATCTCGACCTGCTGACCACTTCCGGCCTGGTGATCTGGGTCGGCGTCGAACCGCTGGGGGAAACGGACGGCCGCGTCGCGCTCTACACGGCGGAGGAGGCGCCCCTGCTCCTGCGGCGACCCGGCGCCGACTCCGTCTCGGACCGACCGGAGGATCCGCTGTGCCGGGCTCTCCGCACGACCCTGGCGACTCGGGGAGCGCTCTTCTTCACCCAACTTCTCCAGGCCGCCCCCGGAGAGGCGCCGAAGGATGTTTGTCGGGCCCTCTGGCGAATGGTCTGGGCGGGAGAGGTGACCAACGACTCCCTGGAACCACTCCGCGCCTACCTGAATCCCCGCCGCAAGGTGCGCGCCGGTTTCCGGCCGGTGCTCACGGCTCGGGCTCTGATCCCGCCGGAGGCGGCCGGGCGGTGGTCTCTCGTGGAGACGCTCGTCGGACCCTCAGCCTCGGACACCGCCCGCCTCGCGGCGCATGCGGAGGCGTTGGTCGGCCGGCACGGCGTGCTCACCCGCGATGCCGTCGCAGCCGAGGGCTTTCCGGGCGGCTTCCCGGCACTCTACCCCATGCTGAGAGAGTTGGAAGAGAACGGCATGCTGCGGCGGGGCTACTTCGTGGCCGGTCAGGGCGCCGCACAGTTCGCGCACCCGGGGGCCGTCGAGCGGCTCCGGTCGGAGCGGCTCCCGACCGAGCGACCGGTCGATCTGCTCCTCGCCGCGTGCGACCCGGCCAACCCGTACGGCGCCGCGCTCCCGTGGCCGGACCGAGACGGTCGCGGCCGCCCGATGCGGGCTGCGGGGGCGGTGGTCGCCCTCCTCGACGGTCGCCTCGCCGCCTGGCGGGGTCGCCTGGATCGCGGGATCACGACCTTTCCGCCCCCCGATGGGGAGGCGCTGGCGGGACCCTGGGGATCCCGACTTGTGGCGCTCTTCGCCGCAGAGATCCAGCCGGGCAGTTCCCGCTCGCTTTTCATCCGCGAGATCGACGGCATCTCTCCGCGAGAGTCCGACCTCGCTCGCCACCTCGAAGCCGCCGGCTTTCGCTATGGTCCCCAGGGCTACGTCCTCAGAGGCTGATCCATCCGTCGGAAGGCGCCTACGCGACGCCGATCATTTTTTCCCGATACTTCTCGTCGGGACGGGTGTAGATGCGGCTGACCTGCTCCGGACTGAGGAAGTTCGGCCCCCCGCAGGCGGCGGCGCCGAGGAGGACGCGAGCCGTCTTCACCGCCATGGCGGTGGCGTGCTCGACCTCGGTGGAGGAGCGGCCCAGCGCGATGAGGCCATGGTTCTGCATCAGCACGATGCGCGGGGCGGCGTTGTAGGTGTCGATGTAGGCCTCAACGCGCTCCCGGATGGCTCGCGAGAGCGGCTGGCCGGGATCGACATAGGGGACCCAGCACGGCGCGGGGCCGCAGCAGACGATCTCATCCGGAAAGAGTCGGCCCGCCAGGAGCGCCTCGGCGTTGCGAGAACAAAGGATCGAGTTGACGGCGGTCGGATGGGTGTGGCCCACGAAGCGAATGCCGGGGAGCGAGAGGAAGTAGGCGTGAAAGAGCGTCTCCACAGAGGGGCGGATCGGGCTGTTCGCGTTGATGCGGGCAGCCTGCATCCCCTCTCGAACCTCGTCGTCGGTCACTTCGGGGCGAGCCAGCAGATCCAGGATCGGCGCACGTCCGACCCGGACAAACCCCGTCTCGCCGATGTCGCGCAGCGTGACGCCGGAGGCCTTCACATAGAATGACTCCTCGTCGAGCGCGGCGGAGGTGTTGCCCTCACCGAGGATCACGTAGTCCAGCGCCGGGTCCGCCAGCCGGCGGCTCATCGCAACCAGTTCTTGAAGTGTTTCCTGTTCGGTCGCCATTTCGCGTCTCACTCCCATTCCGGTCACCCGACCGGAAACGACCCACCCTCCGCCGGACGGAGGTCCTTTAAATCCAGTTGTGCCGACGTGCTTCCGTTCCACGTGTTCGTGCCCAACGTGAAGCAGGCATCCACCCGGGCGCCCGGCGCGCAGTCGGCCGCGTAGCGGTCCCACGCCTGCCAGAAGACTGCGCCCACGCCACCGCGAGCGCCCGCGCGGAATTTCAGCCGCATGTGCGCCGAACCGCTCTCGGATCGCCCCGGCAAACGCTTTTGCTCCAGCACCTCGAGCCCCCGGCAGAGAATCAGGGGTTCCGGGTTGTCCACCCCGAAGGGCTCCAGCCGGGCCAACTCCTGGGCGAGCTTGAGATCGAGGACCTGAGCACACGCCTCGATGTCGATTCGCAGCCGCGGAGAGAGGTCCTCGCCGTCCATCTTCTCGCGCGCCACACCGCACAGTGCGTCTCGGAACGCGTCGATCCGGTCGGCCCGAATGTCGAAACCCGCCGCCGCCGCGTGTCCGCCGAAGCGGTTGAGGTGCTCCCGACAGCCTTCCAGCGCGTCACGGATGTCGAAGCCCTCGATGCTCCGGCAAGAACCCCGGCCCGTGCCGGTCTCCTCATCGATGGCAATGAGCACCACCGGTCGACCATGCACCTCGGCCATCCGCCCGGCAACAATGCCGATGATGCCGGCCATCCAGTTGTGTGAGGCAAGCACCATCACCGGATCTTCAAGGTGACGCTCCGCAATCCGCGTCGCGTCGGTCACGATCCGGGTCTGCTCCTTCTGACGTTCGAGGTTGGCGTCGTCCAGTCGCCGCGCCAGAAGCTCCGCTTCCATCGGGTCGGTGGTAAGGAGCAGCTCCAGCGCGTGCGCCGCGGCATCCATCCGGCCGACGGCATTGATGCGCGGACCCAGCGCGAAGCCCAGGCTCCGCGCGTTGAGGCGGTCCGGCTCCACGCGGGAAATCTTCATCAGCGCCTTCAGCCCGGGCTTGTTGGTGGTCCGCAAAGTCTGAAGCCCGTGCACCACCAACGCCCGGTTCTCATCCCGCAGCGGCATGCAGTCGGCACAGGTCGCCAGCGCTACCAGATCGAGGTAGGCCCTCGCGAAACTCGCGGTGGCAATTCCCCGCCTTCGGACGAGGGCGGTCGCCAGTTTGAACGCGACGGCGGTCCCAGAGATGTTCGGCCAGGGATAGCGACTGTCCAGCCGGTGCGGGTTCACCACGGCCACCGCGTCTGGCAGACGCCCGTTGGGGTCCGGCTCGTGATGGTCCGTCACAATCACGTCGATGCCCAGCTCTCGGGCGAGCGCGACACTCTCGAACGCCACAATGCCGCAGTCCGTGGTGAGGATCAGACGCGTCCCCTCCGCGGCCGCCCGGCGAACAGTCTCGGGCTGCAGATCGTAGCCATCCTCGATGCGATGCGGGACAAACTCCCGAACATCGGCCTTCAAGACGCGCAGCACCCGGGTGAGGAGCGCGGCGGCGCACACGCCATCGACATCGTAATCGCCGTGAACGAGGATCCGCTCGCCGCGGTCCACCGCAAGCGCCAGCCGATCCACTGCGGCGTCAATGTCGGGCAACAGCGAGGGATCGTGAAGGTGTTCCAGCAGTGGATTCAAGAATCGCTCGGCCGACGCCGCATCTTGAACGCCGCGGGAATAGAGCAACCCACCGACCAGTAGAGAGACGCCGATGGATCGAGCGAGGATTGCCGCCTCGGGCGGAGTGGGAGGTGGGGGGAGCCAGCGAGGTCGCATGGCCTGCCTTCCGAAAAGAGGCGCCTCCGGGGAGGCGCCTCTCGGAACTTCCAGAGCTACAGGCGCCGCTTCTTCTTCGGCTTGACGGTCGCCATTCCGGCGGGACGGCTGCGGACTTCGGCTGCAGCCGCGTCCTCGCCGCCTTCCGGCTGTTCTCCATCCGCCGATGCCAGGGTCGGTCTCACCGGAGCGGGAGAACTCGTCTCCCGTCGGGGTCGGGCCGGCGTCAGTGCCACGTCGTCGCGCTTCTTCACGCTGCCCCCGCCCGCCGCGGCCAGAGCCCGTTCGCGCACGCTGAGCTTCTGCTCAATCAGCACGACCAGCGGACTCGCCACGAAGATGGACGAATAGGTTCCGATCGCGATGCCGAAGAGCAGCGCGATGTTGAACAACCGCACCGAATCGCCGCCCATCACCACGAGGGCAAAGACCACGAGGAGCACGGTCAGCGAGGTGTTGATCGAGCGGTCAAACGTCTGGGTGATCGAGCGGTCGCTCACCTCGGCAAACGTCTCGGCCTTCTTCCGATGCCGGAGGTTCTCGCGAATCCGGTCGTAGACCACGATGGTATCGTGAACCGAGAAACCGAGAATGGTCAGCGCCGCCGTTACAAAGAGGCTGTCGATCTGCCAGTTGGCCACGGCTCCCATCAGGGCGAAGAGGCCGATCGTAATGCCGACGTCATGCACCAGGGCAACGACGGCGCAGATGCCGAACTTCAGGCCGTTGACGAAGCCGCCGATCGCAAACCGGAACGCCAGATAAAGGATGATGGCCAGCGAGGCCACGGCCACCGAAGCGAAGGCGTTCTGGGTGACTTCCTTCGCGACGCTCGGGCCGATGGTCGTCTGCTGATACATCGGCTCGATGATGCCGCCGCCGATCTGCTCCAACTCCGCCTTGACTGCGGTCATCTTCTCGGGGCTGAGGTGTTGGCTGCGGATTTCGGCGACTTTCACCGCCGCGCTGCCGGTCCGAGGCTGCTCGGTCACCGCAACCGAGAGTCCCTTCAGCACAGGCGCCGACTCGCCTCGCGCGCCGAGAGTCTGCAGCGCCTGCAGGACTTCGGCCTGTTCGACCTTGCGGGTGAACGTGGCGCGCGCTTCGAACTGCTTGTCTTTCTGAGAAGACGTGTAAGCCGTCGCGTCGAACCCTCGAACGCCGGAGAGGCGTGTCTTTGCAAGTTCCACATTGACGGGGTCGACTTCCGTCGCCTTCACCACCACTTGCGACCACGGGGATTCGCTGGCGCCCACCGAGACAATGGCGTCCTCGACGCCGTTCTTGCTCAGCACGCCGACGATCTGCTCTCGGGTGACATCATTGGCACGGAACGCCGCCTCGATCACGGATCCGCCGGTGAAGTCGATGCCGGTCTGGAGGCCTTTGCCGAACGGCGTCATCGCGATGAAGATCAGCGCGAGCACGGACAGCAAAATCGTGGAGCCGAAGTAGATTCGTCGCTTATCGAAGACCTTGAGGATCGCTCCATCGCGGGAGGCGGGGAACACCAACTGGAGCCAGCCGACATTCAGGCCGAAGAGTTTTTCGTTTCGGGCCCAGCTCTGCGACATCACGAGGTGAAGGATCGTGCGGGTCACGGTAATCGCCGTGAACATCGAAACGGCGACACCCAACGCCAGCGTGATGGCGAAGCCCCGGATGATGGGCGTCCCCAGCCAGACCAGGATCGAGCAGACGATCCAGGTGGTCACGTTGGAGTCGAGGATGGAGGAAAACGCTCGGGAGAAGCCGGCATCTACCGCCGCATGTACGCCCTTACCGCCGCGGAGCTCTTCCTTCAGGCGCTCGAAGATGAGAACGTTCGCGTCGACCGCCATACCGACCGAGAGGATGAAGCCGGTGATGCCCGGCAGATCCATCACGATCGGAGGGAAGATGCCCACGCCCTTGAACAACGCCAGACTGATGGCGGTGTAGACGAGGAGCGCCACGCACGCGATCACGCCCGGGAGCCAGTAGTAGCAGACCATGAAGACAAGAACCAGCCCAAGACCGGCCAGCCCGGCCTGGAGGCTCTTGTCGATGGATTCCTGGCCGAGCGTGGCGCCCACGCTCTGAATCTCCACGGGCTTCATCGGGATCGGGAGCGCGCCGGAATTCAACAGGTTGGCGAGGACCTTCGCTTCGGCGATGGTCGTGAAGCCGCCGCGGATGATCCCGTTGCCTTCGGTGATCGGCTCGTCGATGTTCGGGGCGGAGACAATCTTGTTGTCGAGTACGATGGCGAGGATCTCGCCCTGGTTCTCACTGGTGAAGTTGGCAAACGTTCGGGCGCCCTCATCCTTCAGGGCGAAGGTCACGAGCGGCTCTCCGTTCGACGGGTTGATCTCGGGACGGGACTCAGGCTTCAGCGAGTCCCCACGAAGGATCAACGGCGCCGCGGCGATCACCATCGCCTGATCGACCGCCTTGTCGCCGTCGGCGCTATCTGTAAAGGAATAGCTGTCCGGCTCGCCCTTGGAGGCGTTGCCCGTCTTCACCGTCATCCGATAACGGGCGCCGGGGTTGTTCTTGCTCTGGGCGTTGTTGAGATGCCGGAACTCAAGCTGCGCCACCGAGGTGAGGCTCTTGAGCACGTCTTCCTTGTTCGAGGCGCCCGGCAGCGAGATCAGGACCTGACGGTCCCCCTTCACGCGAACATCCGCGCCGGAAAGACCGAAGGAGTTCACGCGGTTTTCAAGGACGTTCTTGACCGCGTTGATCGTCTCCGGGGTGATGGTCTCGGTGGCCGGCGTCTTGGACTCGTCCGGTTCCAGCGTAACCCGCATCCCGCCCCGGAGATCCAAACCAAGTTGGAACGGGAACTGGGGCGAGAGACTGTACCATCCGGCGACCGCCGCCAGGACCACCAGTGCGAGGAAGGTGAGGCCGTTCTTCATTCGCCGTTCCAGATCCGCCGTTCCAGAAAAACAAGACCACGGACGGATGTCCGGGCATATCGTCGAATTATACTGATGGGGTCTAAGAGCGTCAAGGAACGCGGCTTTCAACTGTAAGATGTCTAACAATCGGAAGGCGCCCGCGGCGTCGAACCCCCGCTCCGGCGAGCCCGGCTGGCGGATGATGCTGTTCGGGATCGCATTTGCGTTCGTCTGTGAGGTGTTGGAGGCGGCGGCCTCCGTCGCCTACTCGTCCCCCGCGGAACGATTGGTTTCGGGACTCACGGGCGCAGGGTGGGCGCTGCTAGTCGGGGCAGCGGCGTACGGTATCCGGCAGCGAGCGCGCTGGAGCACGCCGGCGGGGCTCGTGCTGTCGGGACTGGCTCTCGTGCTGGTTCCCTTATCCATGATGGGACAGGCCAACGCCGGGGCGGCTCAGTTTACCGACGTGGGAATCACCACGGCGCTCGGCTGGATCAAGCTGGCGGGTTATACGGGGGTGGTAGTGGGCTGGGGCATCGGTCGCTTCGGAAAGGCGACTGCTCGGGCCTGACGGTCGCCCGTGCGTGGCGCCCCCCGCGATGAGGAGTCTGTGCGACTGGTCTGCGGTTCAGATCCCGGGACCGCTCTGCAGCGCGATCCGGGGATGCGGCGGACGCGGAACTCGTCGGCTACTTGCCGGGTTTCTCCGCCTTGTGGTCCGCGGCCATCTTGCCGCCCTTAGCCGCCATCTTCCCATGGGCCTTCGCGGCCATCTTCCCATGGGCCTTCGCGGCCATCTTGCCGTGGGGTTTCGCGGCCATCTTGCCGTGATCGGCGGGGGCCATCTTCCCCTTGTCCTGGGCCTGAACCGGCGAGACCAGTGTCGTTCCGGCCACCGCCAGCGCGGCACAGAGCGTGAGAATTCGTCGCAGCATTCCTACTTCTCCCGATAGCGAGCGGGTCGGCCCCGGCATCTCCATCGGCCGGGCTCTCCGCGTCACTTCATCGGGATCAAGTGCCCCGGCGCACAATTTGGTTCCCGGATGAGCTGAATTTTTTTTCAAGGTCCGGGCACCGTCACCGCTACCTCGAACTACAGCTCCCACCAGCGAGCGTAGATTCCGGCGATCTTCTCCAACTGGCTCAGCTCCACCCATTCCACGACGCCGTGGGCTTGATCGATGGACCCGGGCCCGATAATCACGCACTCCTCCGCCAGGCCCCCATACGCCCACGCGTTCGTTCCATAGGGAACGGCAGCGGCGGCTCGGCCGGACCACTCCGACAGTTGCTGAATCCACGGGCTCTCCGCGGGCTGCCAGAACGGGGTGAAGATGAGGGGCGCTTCGGCGCGAACGGGGAGCGGACAGGCATTCTCTCCCAGCCGGCTGAGCGCCGCCGCTACGGCCGGCCCATCCTCTCCCGGTATCAATCGCCGATCCACAGTCACCACACACTCGGCCGGAACCACATTGGTGCCCGATCCGCCTCGAACACCGGTCACGGTGAGCGTGGGGGGTCCGGTGGGAACCTCAGTCGGTTCTCGCTGGAGACGGTCGTGCTCTTCGGCCAGGGCGGCGATCAAATGCGCGCCTGCCGTGATCGCATTCTTGCCCTTATGGGGCTGGGCCGAGTGCGCCGGTTCTCCCTGAATGTGGTACTGAATCCGGACTCCACCTTTGTGAGCGATAACGGGGCCGCAAAGCGTCGGTTCCGCCACGGCAAGCTGGTGAATCTGCAGGCCCTGTGCCCGAACCCAGTCGCGGAACTGCGGCGCCCCCTGCGCTCCCACCTCTTCATCCACGCTCGCGGCGATGAGGAGACCCGGGCCGGGCCGGCGACCCGACTTCTGGAGATGCTCGATCAGCGCCAGCGCCACCCCGAGAGAGGCCTTGGTGTCTACCGCGCCGCGCCCGTAGACCTTGCCGTCGCGCACCTCTCCGCTGAACGGATCTCCGAGCATCTGCTCCACGCCCACCGTGTCGAGATGCACGTCGAGAGCCGCCAATCGATCGGTCCGGCCCGGCCAGATCCCGCACACCAGCGGCCGGCCCGGGAGCTTCTCCTCGATGTGCACTTCTCCGCCGAGCTCCGCAAACCACTGGGCAACCGCCGCGGCGATCCGGGCTTCTCCCGGCTCGCCGGCGCGCGGTCCCGCCTGGGCAGGATTGACGCTGGGAATGCGCACCAGCCGGGAGAGCCAACCGGCGATGGAATCGGTAGAGATCATCTGATGTCCTGCCTCACTAAACTACGCTCCGTCGGTAGACGCCTCGCCGGATGGATCGCCCTCGGGCAGCCACGCCACGGGCTCCGACCACGAGGGCATCCGGTCGGGGACCCGATCACCCGGGATAACCCGTAGCCGCTGCCGGCGAGAGGCCGCACAGTGAATTGTCGGCCGAATGTGCGGCACCCTTCCCGATGTTTGTGATAGCCGAGATTACCACATCAAGGAACCGCGTTCGATCCGGCCCGCATGCACCAACCCTCCCGACAACCCAACCCCGAGTTTTCGCGCCGCTTTAAGGAAGTGATGTCGCGGGAGTCGTCCCAATTCGCCATGGCCAGGCGCATCGGGTGCACCCAATCCTACGTCGGACAGATCGCCCGGGGCCAGGCGCGGCCCGGGCGGGAGTTGGTGGAGCGATTCATCGAGGCCTATGAACTCGACCGGGCCGAGTGGTTGGAACTCGCCGGCTTCGGGGAGGAACCGCCCCCAGAGGATGAGCGCGTGGAGATTGCCCGCCGCGCCGCCGAGGAGGCGCTGCGCCTGGCAGGCTTCATGCGCGCCCCGGAGGATTCAGGACACGATGTCTTCTGGCGCGAATTCGGCCTCTGGGTACAGGAGTGCCAGGACCAGGGGCTGCCGCTCCCAGCCACCCCTCGATTGAGCGGCGGCACCCGCTCGCTCACACCCGACGAAGCGCGGTCCCAGCTTAGAATCTTGCGAGAACTCCACGAGCGCAGCGCGTCCGGCTGAGGGCTCTCCCACGCAGAGAGGCGCCGCGACTTCCGGTTCGACGGCGCAACTTCTGGTGGGTGGCCCGAGTCCGATCTTCTGCTATGACACAGCCGCCAGCAGCCGCAGCGGGCAATCCAACTCGTCTCTGCGGAAATCGAATTGTCATCACCGGCACCACCGGCAGCGGGAAGTCCACCCTCGCGGCCCGGCTCGCCGCGGCGCGTGGGATGCCCTGGGTGGAACTGGACTCGCTTCGGTTCCGCGAGAACTGGGAGCAGACCACGGACGCTGAGTTCCGCGCCGCGGCGGATGAGCGGCTCAGCGGAGATCGGTGGGTGGCCGACGGCAATTACACCCTCCTTCAGGACATCGTCTGGGGCCGCGCCGAGACGCTGATCTGGCTGGACTATGCGTTCAGCGTGAACGCGGTCCGTCTCCTGAAGAGAACCGTCCGACGGATCGTAACGCAGGAGCCCCTCTGGCACGGCAACCGGGAGTCGCTCAAGATGGCACTGAGTCGCGAGTCCATCCTCCTCTGGCTGCTTCGCAGTTATTCCCGGCGCAGAAGGCTGATGCCCGGACGCCTCGCGGATCCCCGCTGGACTCACCTCCAGGTTCTGCGGTTTCACACACCCCGGGAGACGGAGCGCTGGTTGGAAAGCATTCTCCTCCAGCGCACCAGTGCAACCAGGGATCTGATAGACAACGCCGAATCAGATGTCGGCGGCCAACCAGACGCCGTCCAGCGCTTCTCGGGCCATCACCGCCGCCTTTAGCGGACTCTCCGCGATGGCGTCCTTCACCTTCTGGTTGAAGGGCTCGATCGTCACCGGACCGTCGTATCCCATCCCCTTCAGAATCTGCAGCAGTTCCACATTGGGGATCACCCCGGTTTCGCCGGGCAGGCAGCGCTGGAGATCCATCTGATCCAGCACATCGATTCCCACCGGGGCATCATTGATGTGCACATACACCACATCCGAAGCCGTCAGGTGGCGTACATCGTCCAGGGTGGAGCAGGCACAGTACCAGTGCCACACGTCGAACAACAGCCCCACGTTGCCCGTGCCGACCGCGCAGCAGAGCGCCAGCATCCCATCCATGGAGTAGACGAAGCCATACTTCTTCCCGGCTCGACTGGTTCGAGGAGAGATGAACTCCAGCCCGAGGCGATGGCCGTGGTCGTTCAGGATAGGCGCCACCAGCTTCAGCCGGGACACGCAAAGATCCCAGTTCTCCTGGCGCGGCAGAGTGTCGTGCCACCCGCCGATGCCTGAGGTGACGCGGCGGCAGCCCAGTTCGGCCGCAAACTCCGCGAGCGCCGGAAGCCGGGAGAGCTGCTCGTAGAACTGGGGCAGCGGGCCTCGCCAGGCCACGGGAAGTCCCCACCCGCCGATCTTCAATCCGCGGGAAGCGAAGAGCTCCTTCACGGCATCCACGCCCTGCTCGTCCGCGATGCGGCGCGCTTCCAGAATGTTCAGATCGGCGCCGTCGTATCCGGCGTCGCGGGCGAGGTCCAGACCCTCCACCCAGTCACATTTGATGCCCAGTGCTCCGGGCGACAGATTTCGAAACATCGACGTTCCCCGCTGCCCGCCTGCACGGGCGCCGTCTGGCCGCACGCAGAACCGGTGTACGGTCCGGACGTCCGATTCGACGGCGCTCAACCAGGAACCTGCTCAGTCAACGGGCAGCGACGGGACGTCACACCAAGACGGAAAAGGCGGCCTGCCTTCTAAACCCAACACCCCAACCGAGGATTCCGGAGGCGGGAGTCGTGAAGTTGCCAAGGGCGCTCACGTTGGGCGCCGGTTTTGGGGCCGGTCATTGGCCGGTGTGGGTTATGAAGCGTTTCGCCGCGTTCGCTGGAATCATCGGGGTCCTGATCGCCGCCTTTGTCGTGCTCGGCAACTCCAAACGGGTGGAGGGTCCCGCGCAGTCAGGCGGCTCCGTGGTGGGCTCCGCCGGCGGTGAGGCAAAGAAGAGACCGAGTCAGGCCGTGCCGGTCGTGGCGGTCTCCGTGGTTCGCCGGGACATCCGCCAGATTCTGGAAGCCTCCGGAAGCCTGAGAACCGACAATGACATCGAGATTGGGTCTCGGATCGAAGGGCGGGTTCGGGAAGTTCGCGTGAAGGAAGGCGATCGAGTACGCCGCGGCTTTGCGATGGTGTTCCTCGATGACCGCGAAGCTCGGGCCCAGCTCGCCCGCTCCCGCGCCGCACGGGCGTCCGCCCAGGCACGCCTCTCCCTCGCCGGCAACCAGGGCAGCTTCAAGGACCAGACGGCGAAGGCCGAGCTGGAGCGGGCTCGGGCGGCGCTCTCCACCGCCAGGAGCCGACTCCAACAGGCCGAGACGAACATCAAGCTGGTGGACACCCAGACCCGCATCGCGGTCGAGACGGCCCAATCCGGTGTTCGAGTGGCGACAGAGCGTCTCTCCATTGCCCGAGACCTGACCCGCAAGCAAGAGCTTCGACAGGCGCAGATCTCGGTGGAGCAATCCCAGACGCGGCTCCTCCAGGCACAGGTGGAGACCTCGAACGCCCGCCAGGTGCTGGAGCGTCGCAGGCAGCTCTTCCGGCAGGATGCCGTCGCTCGGGAAGAAGTCGATGATGCCGATCGGCGCTTCCAGTCGATGCAGGCACAGGAGCGGGTCGCCGAGAGTGAAGTGTCGGCGGCGAAAGAGAAGCTGGAGCTGGCACGGGAGGGCTCTCGCCCGGAAGAAGTGCGCATTGCTGAAGGACAGCTCGCCGCGGCTCAACGGAATCTCGTGATGGCGCAAAGCGATGAGCAGAAGCGCGACGTGGCCCGGGATGACGTCGCGGCCGCCCGCAATGCGGTGGCCCAGGCCGAGGCCGTGGTCCGCACCGCCGAAGTCGGGCTGGTCCAGGACAAGATCACGCTCGACGAAGTCTCGGCGGCCCGCTCCGCGCTGATCCAAGCAGAAGCTGACGTGCAATTCTATCAAGCTCAGCTTGCCGACTACATCATCCGGGCGCCTGTGGACGGCGTGGTCTCCAGCCGGGCAGTCGGTCCCGGAGAGATGGTGACGCGCAGCAGCCGGCTGCTGAATCTGGTGGCGCTGAATGAGACTTTCCTCGAAGTCCAGGTCCCGGAACTGGACGCTGGATCTCTCCGCCCGGGCCAGAAGGCGGAAGTCGCCATCGATTCGCTGGCCGGCAAGAAGCTGTCCGGCTCCGTCACCGAGATCATCCCCGTCGCGGATCGTACCAGTCGCTCGTTCCGGGCGCGGATCGCCGTTCGGGCGCCGGGGCTCACCCTTCCACCGGGTGGGTTTGGGCGTGCGCTCGTGGATGTGGGCCTGAGGCGAAGCGTGCTCGCCGTTCGCAAGGACGCTGTCTTGACCGAGTCGGGCGACAATTACGTCTGGCTGATCGCCTCGGAAGAGGGCGGGGGTCAGGTCGCGCGGCGGCAGTTGATCCGCGTCGGTCTGGTCGACGATCAGTATGCCGAGGTGCTCTCCGGCCTCAGCGCCGGCAGCGAGGTGGTCGCGGCGGGTTCGCCCACCATTGTTGAAGGCACCGCTCTGACCACCGCCGCCGCCCCCTCCCCGTAGGCATTCCCTGAACCGTCGCGCTCTGATTTGCCGACAGGCTGGACGTTGGATCGCCCCGGCCCTCTTTCTGATCGCGGCGGTTTACCTGCTGGCCCTACCCCTCATTCGGCCGCGGGGCGCGTATCTGCACGGCCACTATCGAGTGCTGGATCTCTACCTCGGGGCGCCGGCCCTCGTCTCCGCCATCCTCTCCGCTGGCGTCGCGCTCGCGCCGCAGCGGCGCCGCAGACTCCTGGGATTCAAGCTGTTCACCGCGTCCGTGTCGGCGTTCGGCGCTCTGCTGGTTGCCGACGGGTCCCTCGCGCTCCTGGCGCCGCACGACTTCTGGACAGACGTGATGGGCTCGCCCGGTCTCCACAACGAGCCGGATCCCGTGCTGGGGTGGCGGCGAAAGGCGTTTGCCTCCAGCACCGTGCGCCGAACACGCTACACTGCGAACGGCGACGAGCAACTGGTTTTCCGGTACGCCTGCGATGCAAACGGCTTCCGAAATCCGCCTCTGTCGGGGCCGCGAGTGGGAGCGGTGATCGGTGACTCTTTCACCGAAGCCTCCGAGGCGCCGCGAGAGGAGTGCTTTGCCGCCCGAGTCGGAGAGCGCCTGGGCGTCGAGGTGGAGAATCTGGGACGCTCCGGCTACGGCCCGCCGCAGGAGTTGGAAGTCCTGAAGCGGTTCGCGCTTCGAGGTGTCCCGCCGAAGTGGGTGGTGTGGCAGCTCTACGAGGGCAACGACCTCCCAGACACCGTGCGTTTCCTGCAGTGGAGACGGAACCCATCGACGCCGGCGGTCCCCCTGTCTGTCCGCTACATCGAGTATTCGCCCCTGCTGCGGTGGATCGGCAAGCAGCGCACACCCGGCCTGGGCGTCCTGCAGCGTCTCCCGGGGGGACGGCTTCGGGGGGCCGTCCGGCTCACCCCGTACGTCCCAACGGCGCCCGACACCCTGCCAGGTGCGATGGAAGGGGTTCAGGCATCCCTGCAAGAGGGGCGGAACCGTTGCCGCGCCGCCGGGGCGCGACTCCTGGTCCTCTTCATTCCGAACATGATGCGGGTTCAGTCCGATCTGCTCGTTTTCCCGAGCCCGAAGGTTCGAGACATCTTTACTACCGGGGGCCGCATCGACGCGCCCGACGACTTCGAGTCTCAGATCGCTCGCTTCTGCAGGGCCGAGCGAATAGACTTCAGGAGCCTCACTCCGGCTCTCCGCAAACGGCGAACTGCCGGGGAGTGGCACCTCTACGTGCCGTTCGACGGCCACCTGGATCGGGGTGGACACGAAGTCGCGGCGGAGGTCATTCTGAACTGGTTGGGAACCCATCGACCCTGAGGGTGCGGATCCACGCTCCCAGGGCCGTCTGACCCTCGCCGGGGGTGGACTTCGGAGATCCCCCAACGCGGTGGCTTCATTCCGGCGGTCACCTCGCCGCAGTGGCGCCTGATACCATTATCACAACTTCGAGAGCACTCCCCCGAACTGCTGCTCTGCGTCGGCGTGGCGGGTTCGCCGCATCTCCATGGGTTCGTCCCGAGAGCTACCATGAAATTGGCCCTGGGTCGCTGGATCCTCCCGCTGACCTGTCTCCTGATCGCCGGATACTTCCTCGGCTGGCCGATGATTCGCCCTCGCGGAGCCTACGTACACGGCCATTTTCGCGTGATCGACCTGTACGTCGGCGTTCCCGCTCTGGCTGCGGCGATGCTCTCAACCTCGGTGTCCATGGCCCCGCCCGCCCATCGACGACGTCTTGGAATCAGGCTCGGCATCGCATTCGTGACGGGGTTCGGCGCTCTCTTCGCGGTTGATGCCGCGGTGGCGCTCCTTTCCCCTCGAGATTACCGGATGGAGGTAATGGGGAGTTCGGGTCAAGACGATCTGCCTGATCCCGTCCTCGGTTGGAGACGGAAGCCTTTCATCTCCACCGCCGTTCAGCGCACGCGATATGGCGCCGATGGCGATGAAGCGCTTCGGTTCCGAGTCGAGGGAGACAGCCGTGGCTTCCGAAACCCACCGAAAGCGCCGCCTCCGGTCGGCAAAGTCATCGGAGACTCCTTCACAGAGGCGCCTCAGGTCCCTCTAGAGGAGACTTTCGTCAGCCGCGTGGGGATGCAACTGGGCGCGGCCGTTGAGAATCTCGGCGCTTCCGGCTACGGCCCTCCCCAGGAACTCGATGTGCTGCGAGCGTACGGTCTATCGCCGACTGTTCCGAAGTGGATCGTCTGGCAACTCTACGAGGGAAGCGACCTTGCAGACACGGTTCGCTTTCTGAGATGGCGGAAAAACCCGGCCGTCCAGGCTATGAGCCCCATCCTCCAGTATACGGCGTACTCCCCCCTCCTCAGTTGGCTCGGAAACCCGCCGAAGGCCAATTCGGGAGTGAGTCGGCGCCTCCCCCAGGGTGGATTTCGCGAAACGTCGCGACTTGCCCCGTACCTGCCCGACGTGCGGAACGAGATCCCCGGAGCGCTGGCGGGGGTGGAGTCTGCCCTTCGTGACGGCCGCGGTCGCTGCGCCGCGGCCGGTGTGCGGCTCCTCGTATTGTTCGTTCCCGTGGAGATCCGGGTGCAGCCGGACGTGTACCAGTTCTCCATGCCCGAAGTGCGCAGCCAGTACCTTCCGGGAGGATTGAAAGACTCCCCTCACGATTTCGAATCGCGGATCACACAGTTCTGTCGGACTGCGCGAATCGATTTCAGAAGCCTCACTCCGGCGCTCCGAAAGCGGCGATCGGCGGGCGAGTGGCGCCTTTACGTACCGTTCGACGGACACTTCGATCGGGGCGGACACGAAGTCGCGGCAGACGCGATCCTGGATTGGGTAACGCAGCGGCAGCCGTGAGTTCGGCTCGGATTTGGACCCACAGGGTCGCGGTGGGCTAAACTGGGTCGAGCACGCCGTCTCAACCAAGAGTTCATGCCCCCCGCAAATGATCAGCTAACGCCGCTCTGGAAGCAGTACTGGGAGATCAAGAAGCAGTACCCGGATGTGCTTCTGCTCTTCCGACTGGGTGACTTCTACGAACTCTTCGGCCAGGATGCCGAGGTCGCATCCGCCGTCCTCGAGATTACGCTGACGGGTCGCGAGCAGAAGGGGGAGCGCATCCCCATGTGCGGCGTGCCCCACCACGCCGCCGAACGCTACGTCGCCCGGCTGATAGCCGCCGGCCATCGCGTCGCGATCTGCGAGCAGATCGAGGATCCCCGCTTCGCGAAGGGGATCGTGCGGCGCAAGGTCACCCGCGTCATCACGCCGGGCACGGTGCTCGACGACTCGATGCTCGATGCCCGCTCGAACAGCTATCTCGTTGCTCTCGCCGCGTCGGATCCCGACCGCGACCGTGCCGAGTTCGGACTGGCCGTGTGCGATGTCTCAACCGGAGAGTTCGCCGTCACCCACATCCGTGGAACTGCCGCGGCGCGGCGGCTCACGGATGAACTGGAGCGCCTCAGTCCGCGTGAACTGCTGCTTCCTCGGGCGCTTCACGAGTCCTGGGCGGCCTGGCTTGGAGAAGATCGCGGGTGGACTCTCACGTGCGTGGAGCCCGAGGCGCTGGGTAGAAAGAGCGCAAAGGAGTTCCTGCTCGAACACTTCCAGGTCCACAGCCTGCGTGGGTTCGGCTGTGAGGATCTGCCGCTCGCTCAGGAGGCGGCGCGATTGGTGCTGGCCTATCTCGGAAGACGGCACATTGAGGCGGGCAAACACCTCCGATCGCTGGCCACCTACAGCATCGACTCCTACATGGGCCTGGATCCCACAGCGCGCCGAAATCTGGAGCTCACGCAGACGGTTTGGGATGGCCAGAAGGCGCGCTCTCTGCTCGCAACGCTGGACTCGAGTTCCACTCCGATGGGAGGCCGGTTGTTTAGGCGCCGCCTCGAACAGCCGTTTGTCGACCCGCGCCGGATCAACGCCCACCTCGACGCCGTAGAGGAACTCACCCGAAGCGCACTCCTTCGGGGAGACATCCGCGAGTTGTTGAAGGGCATCGCCGACCTGGAACGTCTCGCCAGCCGGGCCGCTACCGGCACATGTAGCCCTCGAGATCTCGGCTCCCTGCGGACTTCACTCCATCGCGTTCCGGATCTGAGAAGCGCCTCCGACGCCTGCTCCTCCGAGCATACGCGTCAGGTCGTGGAGCGTCTGGAGCCGCTGGACGCACTGGTGGATCGCCTCGACGCGGCGCTGGTGGATGAGCCGCCGAACACCGTGAGAGAGGGCGGCATCATCCGAGAAGGCTATTCCAGCCACCTGGACGATCTTCGAAACTCCAGCCGGGAAGGCAAGGAGTGGATCGCCGGCCTGGAGACCACCGAGCGCGAGCGGACCGGTATCAAGAGCCTGAAGGTCGGCTACAACAGCGTCTTCGGCTACTACATCGAGATCACTCGAGCCAACCTCGCCCTG
Source organism: Actinomycetota bacterium (assembly GCA_005798285.1). Taxonomy (GTDB): domain Bacteria; phylum Armatimonadota; class SYMT01; order SYMT01; family SYMT01; genus F1-80-MAGs030. Next base: position 27,264 of record SYKE01000247.1, on the reverse strand, counting down.
GCGCCCGACAACTACATCCGGAAGCAAACCACGGCAGGCGCCGAGCGATTCATCACGCCGGAGTTGAAGGAGCGCGAAGCCCTGATCCTCGGCGCCGAAGAGCGCATGCAGGATATGGAGCAGCGCCTCTTCGTCGAACTGCGAGACGTCGTAGCCCGAGCCGCTTCCGAGATCCTTGCCGTCGCCGCCGCCATCGCCGAACTCGATCTCATCGCAGCGTTTGCCGAAACCGCCGTCCGACTCGACTACACGCGGCCGATGGTGGACGACGGCCCTGTCATCGAGATCGCCGGCGGACGGCACCCGGTGGTTGAGAGACTCGTGTCGGAGCCGTTCGTTCCCAACGACGCCCACCTCAGTGCCGAGACCGACCGCCTGCTGATCATCACCGGGCCGAACATGGCCGGCAAGGCGACCTATCTGCGCCAGGTGGCGCTCATCGTCCTCATGGCTCAGGCGGGCTGCTTCGTGCCCGCGGAGCAGGCTCGGGTCGGCGTGGTGGATCGCATTTTCACGCGCGTGGGCGCCCACGACGATCTCGCGGGCGGGCAGTCCACTTTCATGGTGGAAATGTCCGAAACCGCTTCGATACTGAACAATGCCACGGACCGCAGCCTGATCATCCTCGATGAGATCGGGCGCGGAACCAGCACCTATGACGGACTCTCGATTGCCTGGGCCGTTTGCGAGCACATCCTCGCCCTCGGCGCTCGATGCCTCTTCGCCACTCACTATCACCATCTCAATGAACTGGCGGAACGGATGGAAGGGGTCCGGAACTATCGGGCGGCCGTGAAAGAGGATGAGCGCCATGTCGTCTGGCTCCACCGAATTGTGGAGGGCGGCACCGACCGCAGCTACGGCATCCAGGTGGCGCGCCTTGCCGGGGCGCCGGAGCCAGTGATTGCCCGTGCTCGGGAAATCCTGGAAGAGCTGGAGTCGGGCGCCCGCGCCCCAGGCGCTGTGCCGAAGCCGGCGGCCGTGCCCGCCAAGCGCAAGCGCGTGCAACTCTCCCTCTTCGAGCTCGACGAACATCCCGTGGTGGAGGAACTCCGCAAGCTGGATCTCAGTACCACCACTCCCATCGAAGCGCTCACCCTTCTCTATCAACTTCAAAAGCGCGCCAATCAGCGAAGCTAGGGCCGTTCGTGCATCTCAAGTCGCTCACCCTTCAGGGGTTCAAAACGTTCGCCGACCGCACGGTGGTGGAGTTCCCTCGCGGGATTACCTGCATCATTGGGCCCAATGGGTCCGGCAAGAGCAACCTCTCCGATGCACTGCTCTGGGTGCTGGGCGAGAGCAATGTCCGCCACCTGCGCGGCGCCACGAATTCAGACGTCATCTTTGCCGGGAACAGCCGCCGCCGACCCCTTGGCGTGGCAGAGGTGTCGCTCACGCTCGACAACACCTCCGGACGGCTGCCGCTCGGATTCAATGAGATCACGGTCACGCGACGGATGTACCGGTCCGGCGAGAGCGAGTGTTTCATCAACAAGGTCGGCTGCCGGCTGCGTGATGTCCACGAGCTTTTCATGGATACCGGGTTGGGGCGAGACGCCTACGCGATGATTGGTCAGGGCGAGATCGACCAGGTGCTGAGCGTACGCTCGGAAGATCGGCGCGCCTTCTTCGAAGAGGCAGCGGGGGTTCAGAAGTATCGCGCTCGGAAGCGAGAGTCGGAACGAAAGCTCGAGACCACCCAGCAGAATCTGGTGCGCGTGCGCGACATCCTCGGGGAGTTGGAGGCACAGCTCGGGCCGCTGCAGCGACAGGCCGCCGCCGCCCGTCGCTGGTTCGAGATTGCTGATCGCCTGGCGCTCGTGGAGGATGCCTGGTACGGTCTTCGTCTCAAACGCTTTGAGTCTGAACACTCGGCCCTCGATCGACTGGTGAAGGAACTGCGCGAGGAACGGGAACGGCTGGAGAAGGAGCAAAACGAGGTTCAGGCCTCGGAGGCGACTGCACGCCACGGCATGCGCGACCTGGAGGCCCGAGCCGAGTCCTTGCGGGAAGCCGAGAGAACGGCAGTGGCTCAGGCAAGTGATCTCGAGGGCCGAAAAGCACGTGCGGAGGCGCGCGCAGGAGAGTTGAACCGGCGTCTTGCCGGGGCCCAACGCGACCTCAAGGAAATCGCACAGCGCCTCACCGATCAACAGGCCCGCCTGGAACGGGCGGTCGCAGAAGAAGCTCGGATCCGAGCAGAACTGGAACAAGCCCGAGCCACGGCTGCGGAGACCGAGAAGCGCTCTACGGCGGCGCGGCAGGCGCATGAGAAGCGCGCGGCGGAACTCGACGCCGTGCAGCGAAGCCGCCTGGCAGCCGAGCGCCGGCGGGCGGAGCTTCAAACCCAGTTCGCGTCTCGCAGTTCGCGGGTGCAGAGTCTGGAAGATCAGCAGGCCCGCGGGAATGCCGCGCTGAAAGAAGCCGAGGATGAGCGCATCCGCCTGGAAGCGGACGCCCTCAAGACGGAGCAGCTCTCGGCCGGAGCCGCGGCTCAACGGGAGGCCGCGCGGCTGGAGTCGGAGCGCTGCTCCGCGGCACAGCGACCCCTGGAACAGGCCGTCACGGCAGCACGCCAGACTCTCGCGGCCGCGGAAAGCGATCGAAGCCGTTTGCTCGCCCGCATTCAGGCGCTGGCGGAACTCGATCAGCGGGCGGAAGGGCTGGCTCCCGGCTCGCGGGATCTCCTCCAGGCGGCCGGCCGTGGGCAGGCGCCGGGTCGCTGGACCCCCCTCACCGATCACCTGAGGGTGCCGCCCGGCCTCGAGCAGGCCGTTGTCGTTGCGCTCGGAGCGTGTGCTCAGGCGCTGATCGCCCAGGACTCAGAGAGCGTGCTGCCCGCGCTCCGGTGGCTGAAGGAGCGCAAGAAGAGCGCCGTGCTCCTCCCCACTCGACCCACTCGGACCGTTGAAGTCCGGCACGGCACTCTGGCAGAGGCGCTCGGACTCTCCGCCGCGGACCCGACTCCCGGAGCCGCATGGGCGACGGCGCTGCTGGCGCACGTGAGGGTCGTCGATCATCTGGATGCGGTACGGCTGACCGATCCCGCAGAGGCCGAGTCCGTAGACCTCTGGGTCACCCCGCACGGGGAGTGGATGACCGGGCAGGGAGCGGTCGGCGCCGGCGCCGGGGGGTCGTCCGATACGGCGGCCCTTCTGGCCCGACGTCGCGAAATCGAGGCGCTGCAGGGCGGCATGGCTGAGCGAGATGCCGCGCGAAGCGCCGCGACGGCTGAATTGCAGAAGGCCGAGGATGCGCTGAAGAACGGTCAGACCACCCTGCGGGAGCAGCAGGCCCGCGCCGAGCGGCTCCGAGCCGAGGCCCACGCTCTGGTACGAGACCGCGAGCGGGTGCAACAGGAACTTTCGCGCCTTAAGGCCCGTGAGGACCGGGCGCGCGGCGAGACGACGCGGATCGAGCGAGACCTGGCTGCTGCCCGCACCGCCCTCGAAGCGACTCCGAGACCGGATGGCGAGATCTCCCCGGCCGCGCATGACGACGCCGAGATCCGAAAGCTCGAGACGGAGGTGAGATCCCTTGACGAGACGCGCAGAGCAGCCGAGAAACGCGTCTCCGACAGCCGAGTGCGAGCCGCCACGCTCCAGGAACGAGTGCGGGAAGCCGAGGGACAGCTTCGCCGCCAGAAGGATGGCCTCGCGTACGTGGAGCGACAGCAGCTCGACCGCAGGAGGGAGGAACAGACTCTCACCGCCGAGCGGGATCAGCAGCAGCTCGACTTCTCCCCGATCGACGAGGCGCTGCAGAAGGCGCACAGCGACGCGGAACGGGCGCGGAACGAATTGTCGGAGGTGGCTGCGGAACGCACCGCGCTCTCACTCTCGCTCGATGCCGCCGCCACGCGGGCTCGAGAACTGGGCCAGCGGCTGCGAGAGGTGGTGGATCGGGGCCATCGAGCGCACGTGGAGTGGACCGCCGTCAGCGCCCGCCGGGATCAGTCGAACCGGCAGTGGCTCGATGCCGTGAACAGCCGAACCCTCTCCGGTGGTCGGGCTCGGTCCCGTGGGCCGGGTCCCGCGTCCGGCTCGGATGGGGCGCAGCAGCCTGAGGAAGAGGACGCTCCACCCACTGTGGCACGGCTGCTCGAACGATGGAATCCCGCTGACGCCGAGGCCACACTGGCCGGACTGGGAGATCCCGAGACGGAGATTGCTCGCCTGAGGCGCCAACTCCGCTCCCTGGGAGTGGTAAACCTGGAGGCGGAAGAACAGTATCAGACCACCCGCGAGCGCTGGGACTTTCTCTCCGCGCAGAACACGGACCTGGAAACCGCGAGGATTCAGCTTGAGGAGGTGATCCGCGAACTGGATGCGCTGAGCCGGGACAACTTCCTCACGGCGTTCCATAGGATCGCCGCGGCATTCGACGAGATGTTCAAAAAGCTCTTCGGGGGCGGAACCACCGAGCTGGTGTTGACGGATCCCCACGACGTGCTGAACACCGGCATCGACATCTTTGTGGAGCCGCCGGGCAAACGGCGCCAGAATCTACTGCTTCTCTCGGGTGGCGAACGTGCGATGACCGCCTCGGCGCTCCTGTTTGCGCTGATGCACGTCCGGCCAAGCCCGTTCTGCGTGCTCGACGAGGTGGACGCTCCTCTCGACGAGGCCAACGTGGGCCGCTTCTGCGACGTGCTGCGGGACTTTTCGGGAAAGACCCAGTTCATCATGGTCACTCACAACCGGGCCTCCATGGAGCGCGCCGACATCCTCTACGGCGTAACGATGGAGGAGCGGGGGGTGAGCAAGGTGCTCTCCTGCCTGCTCACCGATCCCGTGGTCTCGCAGGTCGCCGAAGAACTGGCGGGCGTCGCGGGATGAGACCCCCTCCCACAGCCTGGGTTGAAGTCGACCTGGATGCCTACCGGGCTAACCTGAAGGCCCTGTCCACCGCGGCGGGTTGTCCGGTCCTGGCGGTCGTCAAGGCCAACGCCTATGGCCACGGGCTGCTCCCGATCGCTCACGCCGCAGTTCAAACCGGAGTCGCCGGGCTGGCCGTTGCGCGGGTGGAGGAAGGTCTAGCTCTCCGCGAGAGCGGCCTGACGGCGCGAATCCTGGTGCTGAGCCCACTGATTGCCGAGCAAGCAGCCGTGGCTGTGGAAGCGGATCTCGAGACCGTGGCCCTCCGCGGCGAGGTGCTCGACGAACTCTCCCGCACGGCAGTGACCCACGGGCGCCCGGCGAGGATCCATGTGAAGGTGGACACCGGGATGGGTCGCGTCGGCGTTGAGCCTGAGGATGTGATGGAACTCTGCCGGCGACTGATCGCACAACCGGGTCTGGAGTTGGCCGGTGTGATGACCCACTTCGCATCGGCAGACCACTCCCCCGAGGCCACGGCCGTGCAGTGGTCACGCTTCAAACCGCTGGTGGAAGCCACCGGACAAGAGTTTCCCGGCGTGGTGCTGCACGCCGCCAACAGCGCTGCGGCGGTTCGGTTTCCGCCCTCGCGGCTCCATTGGGTCCGCGGGGGCCTCATCACCTATGGCGTTCCGCCGGCTGAGGGCCCACTCCCGTTCCGACCTCTCCCGGTGGCATCCGTGCACGCTCGGATCCTGCAGATCAAGCCGGTACCGGCGGGCCGCGCTACCGGATACGGTGGAGCGTGGGTTCCCCAGCGAAACTCCCGCATTGCGGTTACGGCGCTGGGCTACGCCGACGGCGTGCCCTGGGCGCTCTCAAACCGGGGCTTTGCGCTGGTTGGCGGCGGCATCGCTCCCATTCGCGGCCGAGTTTGCATGGATCAGACCATGCTCGACGTGACCGACCTGCCCGACGTCCTCCCGGGCGACACCGCCACGTTCCTGGGTCGGCGCGGCCCGAACGAAATCACCGCCACCCAGCTTGCCGAACTCGCAGGCACCATTCCCTACGAAATCCTCACCCGCCTGGCCGACCGCCTACCCCGTCTCGCCTCCGCATAGAGCTCCTCGCAGACCGAGACGGCCCTTGTTCCGGAGTGGGGAGTTCACGCCCGGGGGGACTATTCGGTGATGGTCAGGTACTCGTCGATCTGAGTCGGAACCACTTCGGAGGTCTTCCCATTGGGCCAGCGGACCTTGATCTGTGTGACCCTCGTGGCGGGACCCAGGCCGAAGAGAGGTCGTGGGTCATTCGAGGACGCATAGCTGGCGTTGGCCCGAACGTCCCGGCGCTGGGTCTTGCCGTCCGCGGTGACCCACACTGTGGCGCCGATGGCGGAGGCGGCTCCGTTCTTTGGACGCAGAGTCAGGCCGAGCCAGTGCCCCGTCGCGACATTCTCGTTGTGCAGGTAGAGCGGCTTTCCCCGCATCACCGAGATCACGACATCGGGCCGACCGTCGTTATCGAGGTCGCCGAAGGCGGCCCCGCGCGCCACCCGCTTGCCCTTCGAGACCCCGGTTGGGACGGATGCGTCATCAAAAGTGCCGTCACCTTTGTTCCGAAAGAGCTGGGCCGCCTGGGCCCAGGTCACCGAGTCGGAGTACGTCTCGATGTCATCCAGCACATGGCCATTCGCGAAGAAAAGGTCGAGGTGACCATCGCGATCGTAGTCGAGGAAGCCTGTGCCGAAGCCGAGGAACATCAGCGTGCCGGCGCCCATGCCGGATGCCATCGCCACGTCTCGGAACAATCCGCCCTCGTTGTGGTAAAGGGCGTTGCTCTCCTCGGAGAAGTTGGTGACCACGAGATCGGGCTTGCCGTCATTGTCGTAGTCCCCGACATCGACCCCCATTCCGGCGCGGGCGTTGCCTTCCTCACCGAAGGCGATGCCGCTCTCCATGGCGGTATCGACAAACTTGCCGCCGCCTTCGTTGTGCCACAAGAAATTCGGCGACTGATCGTTCGCCACGAAGATGTCCTGCCGGCCATCGTCATCGTAATCGAGCCACACCACTCCCATGCCGTTGCCGTGTCCGGTACGGATCCCTGAGGATGCGGAGATGTCGGTGAAGGCGCCGTCGCCGTTGTTGTGGTAGAGGGTGTGCTCGCCGGGATCGTACAGGGTGGGCCCGCAGAAGCTCTTCTGGCCCGCAAACTTGCTGCACCAGCGATCCTTGCGGATGTCGTATTTCACGTAGTTTGCGACGTAAAGATCGAGGAACCCATCCCCGTCAAAGTCGCCCCACGCGGCGGAGGCGCTCAGGCGCGGATCGCCGACCTTCGCCGCTGCGGTCACATCTTTGAACGTGCCGTCGCCCTCATTGCGGTAAAGGACGTTCGGACCGAAGCAGGTGAGGTAGAGATCGGTGTCCCCGTCGTTGTCGTAGTCCGCCGCGGCGGCGCCGATGCAGTACTTGCCGCACCCGACGCCGGCCTTGTCCGTGACGTCTTCGAACGAACCGCCACCCTTGTTTCGAAAGAGGCGGTTCTTTCCGGCGGGACCCTTGTAGCCGGGCAGTGTGGAGCCCGAACAGAAGTAGACGTCCTGGAAGCCGTCATTGTCGTAGTCGAAGATGGCGCAGCCGCTCCCCATCTGTTCGGGGAAAAACTTCCGCCCGGAGCTGCCATCGACTCGTTCAAATCGATCCAGGCCGCTTTCTCGGGTCCGATCCTGAAAGCCGGCCTCAAAACGGGTCTGAGTATCGACTGGCGCCGGCTTGCTCGGGCTTTGACAGCCCGATGCCGTCAGCGCCCCCCAGAGGACGCCGGCTCCCAACAGCAGCCTCGCGAGGAGGGGCCTCATCGCTTCAAGCCCTTGTTCTCCGGAGCGGCGACGGCTCCGAGCGCCTCGAGTTCCGCTCGGGCGGCGGAGAGCCCGGGATCCCGATCGAGGGCGAGCCGATACTCCTTCGCTGCCAGCGCGGCATTGCCCCGGCCGCGGTGCTCCCGTGCAAGCTTCAAGTGCGCCTCGGCGGTATCCTCGAAGGAGGCACGGGCGTAGAGCGTGCGGGTCTGCTTGCGGCCCAGCTCAAAGAGCTCTCGAAATCGCTTCTGATGCTTCTTTGCGTCCTCGACCCGACCCATCCGCCGCAGAGTCTCTGCAAGCTTGAAATGCACGTTCGAGTCCTTCTCATCCATTGCCAGAAGTCGTTTCAGCAGTCCGGATGCCTCGGTGAGGTCCTCGGGACGGCCCCGCCGGGTGAGCCCCATGGCATAAGAATAGAGCGCCTTTTCGTTCTTCGGATCCAGTTCCAGCGCCTTCTGATACAGTCCGACGGCTGTTTCGAAGTTGTCGGGTGACGACTGATCCAACAGGTAAGAGTCCGCCAGAGTTCCGTGGTAGTGGCTCTCACCGGGGAAGAGTTGGATCGCACGCTCCAACGGCTTCCTGGCCTCCGAATAGCGGGCGAGGTTTACGAGGTAGAGCCCGGTTCTCCCCCACGCCTCGTGCATGGTGGGATCGAGTCGGGTGACGATCTCCAGCTCCTTGATCGCGGACTCCAGGTGCAGGTCCCTCTCATAGGCGTCCGCGAGCAGCGAGTGCAGGCCGGGGTTGTCCGGCGCCTCCTTGATGGCGGGCAGGAGTGTCTCAACCGCTAATCTCGGCTTGTTCACCACGAGATACAGGTTGCCGAGCGCGACCCGGATCTCGAGATCCTCGGGGTGCAGCTTCAGTCCTCGCTCCAGCACGGCACGAGCAGCCTTGAAGTGCTCTTGCGCCAACTCCAACTGCCCCTGCCCGCGGATGAGCAGCGAGTTGTTCGGTTTGATCTTCGCCGCGCGATCGTACGCCTTCCGGGCGGCATCGAACTTGCCGAGGAGGGTGTGAGCATCTCCCAGGGCGATCCATGGGAGCTCGGCACGGGGGGAAAGTCGGCCGGCAGCCTCCAGGTGAGGGATGGCGCGGGCGTTCATCCCCGCGCGCATGTAGAACGTAGCGGCCTGCATGCGGATGTTGAAGTCTGTCGGCTGCTGAGCCACCGTCATTTCTACCTGAGCCGTCGCACGCTGGACCTCCTCGAGCGACGGCGCCGGCGGAGCCGCCCCGCCCGTACCGCTGATGGGTGTGGAGCCCGGAGCCGAGTTCCCCGTTCCGGGCGCTGCCTGAGGCGGGGCGGGCGCCGTGGCGCCCGGACTGGAGACCGTGTTGGGGGCTGTAGTCGTAGACCCCGCGCCCTGCGGACGGCTGGCGCCGCCGCCGGTGGACGCTGCGAGACCATCCTCTCGGGAGCCGCCACAGCCGGCGGATCCCAGCAGCGTAACCGCCGCAAGCAGCGTCCCGAGGGAGGAGCGATGGGAACCCGGCACAGGACGCATCAGCGGCCCTCCTCCGTAATCTGAAGGTACTGGTCCAGACGGCTCAGCTTCACCGACTGCCGATTGCCGCCCGGCCACCGAACCGTCAACTTCACCTGGGCGGGATCCACCGTGCCTCCCAGACCAAACAGGGCTCTCGGGTCGGACTGGGAGCAGTAACTGCCGCCGCTGCGAATCTCTCGCACCTGCAATCCCTCCTGTGTGGTCACTTCCACCCGGGCGCCGATGGCGGACCGATTGCTCCGCGTCCCCGTCAGACTCACGCCGAGCCAATGGCGGGGAGAGGTGGGTTGATTCATCAGTACCCGCGCCGCCCTCCCCAGGCAATTGATGACCAGATCCGGCGCCCCGTCGTTGTTCAGATCGCCCGCCGCTACGCCTCGGGCCACGGACTTCAGCGATGGCTGCGCTCCACCTCCCGCAATCTCCTGAAACTTGCCCCTTCCCTGGTTCAAGAGGACGAGGTCCAACTGCTCGAACGTCGCCACGTCGCTAAATTCATGAACGTTGTCGAAAACGTGTCCGTTGCCCGCGTAGAGATCCGGACGCCCGTCCTGATCCAGATCCACGAAGACCGTGCCGAAGCCGAGCCGGTTGATCGAAGGGGTCCCGACGCCGCTCAGGTACGAGTGGTCCTCGAAAAACGGGAAGTCCCGCTGGCGGTAGAGGGAATTCGGTTCGTGAAAGAAGTTGGTGATGGTGATGTCCATCTTCCCGTCGCCGTCGTAGTCGCCACCGTCGATTCCCATGCCGGCCCGCATGGCGCCGGTCTCTCCGTAAGCGATGCCGGCCATATCCCCGATGTTCTTGAACTTGCCCTTCACGTTTTGCAGAAGGGCGTTCGGGGTTCCGTCGTTGGCGACCAGAATCTCCGGCCAGCCGTCGTTGTTGAGATCGGTTGAGAGCACCCCGAGACCGGCGCCGCTGGGATCGTCGGCGCCTCGGGGAATGGCACACTCCTCGAACCGGCCGCCTCCGAGGTTCCGATACAGTTCGTTCCTCTGGGTTTTGTAGCGGTTCGGCGTGCAGCCCGTCATTGTGTTGGAAGTGCGGCAGAGCGGCACAGCGGGATCGTAAACCACATAGTTTGCGACGTAGAGATCCAGCTTTCCGTCTCGGTCGATGTCCACGAAGCTGCACCCCGTACCCCATTGACCGGGTCGATGGAGAATCCCGGCGGTCGTGGTGACGTCCTCGAAGCGGCCGCCGAGGTTGTGGAACAGCTGGTTTCGACCGAAGCCGGTGACGAAGAGATCGGATCGTCCGTCGTTGTCGTAGTCCCCGACACAGCAGCCCATAGCGTAGGTGTCGATCGTCAGCCCCGCTGCGGCGGTCACGTTCTCGAACGAGCCGGACTCCGTCTGGCGGAAGAGGCCACTGCCGGGCTCCTGCCGTTCCTGCTTGAAGTCCTGACCGGCGCTTGTGAAAAACAGATCCATGCGACCATCGCCATCGAAATCCAGCACCGCGCACCCACCTCCCATGGTTTCCACGATGGTGAGGGGCGCGGAAGTTCCATGGCTGTGCTTGAATCTCACGCCGAGTGCTTCAGCGGAGTCTTTCAGGGCAAAGGCGCCGGTCGCGCCGCCGCCGGTCCGCGCCGGCGGCGGGAGCAGGGAACCGGAGTGCTCGGGCTTTGCTCGACCGCCGCAGCCCACCAGAATGGCCGATGTGGCGGACAACACACAGAGTCCCGCGAAGTGATTGCGTCGAACTCGGTGCGCCGTCAGGGAGAATTGTTGGAGTGGAGAGTTCACGGTGAAGGTGGCGCCGAAAGGGGGTTGGTGGATCCGGGTGAGCCCGAAGCTGAGGGGCGCGAAGTGGCGGCAGCGGCGTTCTTTCGCGCGAGTTGCGCGATGAGACCCGGAAGCTTGGGATGGGTGGGGGCGCCCTGGCCGAGCTGCTGACAGCGAAGCGCCGCGATGGGGAGCTGCCCGGTCTCGAGATCGATCTCCGCGAGGCGCGCCATCGCGTCCCAGTCTTTGGGGTTCTGGTAGAGCTGCTCCTCAAGCTGACCCTGCTCGCGAGAGCGGAGGGAGGTCATACGGAACTCGGCGAGCACTCGACGGCCCTCGGCCTCTTTGCCCGCAAGCTGGAGCGACATACCGAGCTGGTAGTGTGCGCCGGGATGATCCGGCGAAAGCTGGGTTGCGCGCCGGAAGAACTCCACCGCCTGAGCGGGTTTCCGCTGCTTCACGGCCACCCGACCGAGATCGTACCAGCCCTCCGGATCAGCGGCATCGCTGCGCACGGCCTGCCGCAGCAGATCCCGGGCGGCCTGGAGCTGCTCATCAGTGGTGGCGGTCTCCAGCTTGAGGCGACCGAGACTGGAGAGCGCCGAGGCATCACTCGGATTGGCGGCGAGGACCTGGCGCAGCGTCGACTCAGCGCCCGCGTAGTCCGCAAGGCTGAAGAGGGTTTTTCCCAGCCCGATCCGAGCACGCTGGGAGTTGGGCCGCAACTTCAACACCCGCTCATAGGTCTGGCGCGCCTGACTGTAATTCAAGGTCCGCTGATAGGCCTCTCCCAGATCAATGAGCGAGTCGATGTTGTTCGGGTCGAGCTCGACCGCGCGCTGAAGCTCGCGCGCCGCGGTGAACGGCATCTTCGTGGCGACATGCAGCCGGCCCAGATTGGCATAGGCCAGGGCATAGTTCGGCCGAGCCGCCAGCGCCTGCCGAAGGCTCACCAACGACTCGTAGTAGCGCCCCTCCAGCAGATAGAGGGCCCCCAAATCGTTCAGCGCCTCGGGCCGGAGCGGATCGCGCTGAAGCACCGTCAGGAGCTCGCGGATCGCGTCGAGGTGCTGCCCCGAGCGGCCGAGCGCCAGTGCGAACTGGTAGCGGGCGTCGACATCCGCCGGCCGCGCCGACACCTCGACCCTGAGCCGCTCCTCGCTCATCTGCTTCAGGCGGTCCCGATGGACGGCGTGACTAATCTGAGGCGCGTAAAACGCAGCCCCGGCAGCCAGCGCTGCCGCAAACATCCACCAGAGCCAGCGCTTGGGAGCCGGACCGGAACGAACCGAGCCGGGAGAGGCGGCCCGACGACTTCGACTCACGGGGCGGCATCTCCGCCCAGGATCTCGACCACCTTCCACTCGCCGTCCCGCATCTTCAGCCGGTAGGGAACCTGCTTCCCAGCGGAGTCGGCCACCTTTACCGTTGCCGAACCTTCGCCGATGTAGCTGTATTCCGTTGCTGAAGGCTTGGCGCCATCTGCCGGCGCCAGACTGCTCCCAACAAAGTGAATTGTTCCGGCGATCGACTGCAGTTGCAAACCGACGAACTTGCCGTCCTTTTCCAGGGGTTTCAGTTCCGAGGAGCCGACGAACTTCATGGTTCCGGCCTGGTCACCCTTCTTCATGGCGTCCAGTAGACCGACCACCGTACGCGTCGGCGCCTCGGGGTCCCATCCCTTCAAGCGGATGTAGAACCCGATCTGCTCTTGAAACGCGGCGCCCACGATCACACCGATCACTAAGATGATCGTGAGGATGGTCAACGCGATTGGAGAACTCTTCTTTTGCATCTTTGCCCCGATCCGTCGGCGCAACCGGGGGCACCGCCCGCGCGACCCCGCCCTGAGCCGTCTTCATAACTTGACGGCGAACCGCCATCCATCCTGCCGCGGCCGCCCCTCGGGAAGCAGCCTGCCCTCCAGAATACGACATCACCGCCGGGTAGCGCATCGAATTCAACGACCGAGAGTCCACACGCCTACCCGCCGTGGCCTCTCGAAGGCAGAATTTGGTGGAATTTTACTCGATGTATTTAGATCGGAAGGTCCTAACCCGAAGTTGCAGGCTCGACCCACTGTTCGCAGGGCCCAAAGGAGAATTCGGGCTTGGCCTGAGAACTCCACTGCGTGAACGCCGACCACGACTTCCCCCATACCGATCTCCCTGCCGTGCGTCCGCGCCAAACGTGGATCCGCCGGAACGCGGGCCTCGCGGTCCTGTGTGGCGCTGCCGGTGTCTCGGCGTTGGAGACGGCAGCGGCTTTTGTGGGATCGCAAGACACCAGGTTCGGATGGGTCGGATTCCTCTACGGCGGCATCCTGGGCCTCGCTGCGGCCGTGGCAGACCGCTTCAGCCGGGTGGGAAGCGCAAATGCGTGGGGGCTCACGTTCTTTGTCGGCACCGTCGGCATCGGTCTGGCGGCGCCGATCTTTCAGTACCACTACGGTTTCCAGATCGTCGCATCGCGGAAGTGGCAGGTCGGGTTCGCGATCGGAGCGATTGCGGTGCTGGTTCTGTGGCTCTCGTGGGAGCGCTTGCTGCAGCGTTTCCGTCCCTGCCTTGCCGTGGGTGCGGGGCGCGCCACTCCCTTTGCCCTGGTCTTGGCTCTGATGGGTTGGTGCCTGCGCCCCCTGCCGGACCCGGCGCCGCACGGCATTACGGGTCCACCGTCGACGAACTGGACTGCGTTCTCCGAGCTGCTCCGTGAACACGACGAGATCACGCGATCTCTGAGGTCCCGGAGGGGAAGGCCAGTCCCGGAAAGTCCACGAGCCCGTGCGCTGCGAAGCCGCATCGCCTCGTTCCTGGAGCAACCGTTGGGATCGGCAGGCGCTTCGGTGCATCAGGTGAACTTCGGCCGCACAAACTCCATCTTCGGTGTGGCACAGAAGCTGCTTCAAGACTCCGCCACAGGACCGTCTCTGGAGGGAGAGCTCACCGCGATTCTACTGGGTCGCCGGATACGGGAGGTTGCCATTGCTGTGCCCGACTACCGTGCCGGAGTGACCGCGGGGGCGTTGGGCGCTCAGGTCCTGGAGACGGAGATACCGCTGCTGACCTCCCGGGAGCAAGCCCGAGCCCTGGAACTCAAGCTGGCCGCCGCCAGCCGGATCCCCGATGCCCTGGAGCAGACGCTTCGGGTTGAACCGTGGGCCTTGCGGGAACGACTCCGCTTCGAGCGGGGTGGGGGGACGAGACCCGGCGATGCGCTGGATGATCCGCTCGGAACGCTCTTCTACCCTATTGCGGCCGACTACCAGCGCTTCTGCCGGGACTGGGAACTGGAACGCACTTCAAGCCCAGCATCGGCGCGAAGAAACGGTGCCCCGGTTGACTCCCCATGCGAGTACCTGGCCATCGCCACGCCGTTTGAGCTGCGCCGTATGACCCGATGGCACGATGCTAACCTGCGTGTGATTGCACTGGCTGCGGCGCTGCGTCGTTTCGAGTTGGAGACGGGGAGCCTTCCGGCCGAGCTGAGCGGACTTACAGGCATCCCCCCGGAGACGCTGCGGGATCCCAACTCGCCCGGGAATCTTACGTACCGTCGCCTCGGACCCAGACGATACGTACTTTACAGCGTCGGGCCGGATGGGAAGGACGACGGCGGTTCACCCCTGGGAGGAAACCTGTCCGGGCGCGGCGATCAGGTATTCGGCAACCTCTATCCGCGACGGCCGCCTCCCCGAGCCCGAGCGGGAACACGGACAAAGTCCAGGTCGCAATAGCCTCTCTGAACCCCCCTCCAGCGGGGATGCTCCACCGCCGCCGGCCCCCGCTGGAGGTACGCCGGATCCCGGTTCGTGCCTTTTTTGTGACTCCGCAGCGGCTTCGCACCGCGACTCCGCGGCGATAAGCTATGGCGAGGCGTCGATCTGAGGGCGCCCGCACGATTCGCCGGTTATCGGCAGTGAGGCTTATGGACTCTCGTACCTTTGATCTGCTCATCACCGGCGCCCGGATCGTCGACGGAACCGGCAACCCCTGGCGGCGCGGCGATGTGGCCGTTTCCGGGCATCGCATCGCCGAAATCGCCCCTCCCGACGCTATTCCAGCCCGCAACGCCCGCGAGGTGGTGAACGGCCACGGCATGGTCCTGGCGCCCGGCTTCATCGACATCCAGAGCCACTCGATCAGCGCATTCATGGCCGACGGCCGCTCGGTCTCGAAGGTGACTCAGGGCGTGACCACCGAGATCATGGGCGAACTCTGGACGCCCGCGCCGTTCGGCGGCCGGCGGAAGGAGCCGTTCGGTTGGGCAACGCTCTCCGCCGAGGATGAGGAAGCCGCCTCGCGCTGGACCAGGTTCTCGGACTGGATCGAACATCTGGAGCGCCGCCGCGTGGCGGTGAACTTCGGCTCGTTCCTCGGAGGAGGCACGCTGCGGGAGTACGCCTGCGGGTGGGATCGGGGCGATCCGACGCCCGACGAGCTCCAGTTGATGTGCCGGGTGACCGCCGAAGCGATGGAGGACGGCGCGTTCGGGCTCGCGACCGCGCTCATCTACCCGCCCAACTCGTTCTCTCCCGACTCGGAACTGACCGAAGTCGCTCGAGTGGTGGGGCAGCATGGCGGTGTTTACATCACCCACATCCGCTCGGAGGGAGATCGGTTCCTGGAGAGCCTGGAGGACACGATCCGCCTCGGCGAAGAGGCCGATGTCCCGGTGGAGGTTTACCACCTCAAGGTGACCGGGAGGCCGAACTGGGACAAGATGCCCAAGGCGATCGCCCGCATCGACCGTGCCCGCGCGGCCGGAGTGGACGTGACCGCGGACATGTACCCTTACGTCGCCAGCGGAACCGGTCTCACGGTGCTGCTGCCGGACTGGGCGGCGGAGGGCGGCGACCTCTACGACAACCTGCGGGAACCCACGTTCCGGGCGCGGGTGCGCGAGGAGATGCTCACCGTCGAGGCCCTCTCTTCCCAGAGGAGCCCGAGCCGCGACTATGTGGTTCCATTGGGCTTCCGACTGACGGAAAACCAGGGCTACATCGGCAAGAACCTGGTGCAGATCGCCGAAGAGCGGGGCCAGCACTGGGCCGATGCCGCGCTCGATCTTCTATGTGTGGAGAAGCAGCGGATCGGCACCGTCTTCTTCACGATGACCGAGGCCAACCTGCGGCTGCAACTTCAACAGCCCTGGATCAAAATCAGCACCGACGCTGCGGGCATCAGCCCGGAGGGTCAGACCAACCCGGTACATCCGCGAACCTACGGGACGTATACGCGCGTGCTCGGAAAGTACGTGCGAGAAGAACGAGTGCTGTCTCTGGAGGAAGGGATCCGGATTATGACCTCTGCCGTGGCGGACCGACTCGGCCTGAGCGACCGCGGCGTCATCCGTCCGGGGCTGGCTGCCGACCTCGTGCTGTTCGATCCCGATACGGTGTCGGATCGCGCCACGTTCACAGACTCCCACCAGCTCTCCACCGGCATCCGAGGCGTGTGGGTGAACGGTACGGCCGTGCTACGGGACGGGCTGCACACGGGCGCCCTGCCGGGAGTGGCTCTCAGAGGCGCCGGCGCGCGCTGACACGGCGGCGGGACGGTTATCCGGCGAGCAGCTCGCGGATGACCGTCCCGCCGGTCTGACTGAGCTGCTTGAAGCGGCCGCCGTGAAAGTAGCGGAGGCGATTGTCGTCGAGCCCGAGCAGGTGGAGCAGCGTGACGTGCACGTCCTTGAGCGGGTGTACGACCTCCACCGCCCGGGCGCCGGTCTCGTCGGTTGCGCCGACCACCGCGCCGGCGCGAACGCCGCCGCCCGCCATCCAGAAGGACATCGCCTTCGGGTTGTGGTCGCGACCCCACACCTTGCTCTCCCGGCGCACGCCGTTGTCGGGCGAACGCCCGAACTCCCCGCCCCACACGACCAGCGTGGAGTCGAGGAGCCCGCGCTGCTTCAGGTCGCGCAGGAGCGCGGCGATGGGTCGATCCACCGCCCGCATCCGGTTGGCGTGAGCCCGGGCGATGTCGTCGTGGGAATCCCAGCCCGTCGAGTAGATCTGCACAAAGCGCACCCCGGACTCCACCAATCGCCGCGCCAGAAGGCATCGACGTCCGAAGGAGCGAGTTGTGTCGTCGTCCAGACCGTATAGCCCGCGCATGGCGGCAGGTTCTCGCTCCAGGTCGACCAGCCCAGGCACTCGTGCCTGCATTCGGAAGGCAAGCTCATAGGACTCCAACCGAGCATCCAACTCGGCATGCTCCGGATGCCGGGAGCGGTGTTCTCGGTTCAGAGCCTGCAGGTAGTCGAGAGTCTTCCGGTCCCCGGCGCGCGTACTGCCCGCCGGCGGCTCCAGATCGAGCAGGGGCGGGCCGGCTGAGCGGAAGGGTGTGCCCTGGTGCTGCGCGGGCAGGAAGCCGCTGGACCAGTTCGCGGGACCGCCCTGTGGGTACGCCTCATCCGGCAGCACGACAAAGGTCGGCAGATCGCGGTTCAGCGCGCCCAACCCGTAGCTGCACCAGGCTCCGAGCGCGGGATCGACCCCGAACTGATTGCCGGTGTTCAGGTGGTAGAGCGCCGTGGGGTGATTGACGCTTTCGGCCACCGCGCCCCGGTAGAAGCAGAGATCGTCGACCACGCCGGCAAGGTGGGGGAAGTGCTCGCAGACCTCGACGCCCGCGCTCCCGTGGCGACGAAACGCGAAGGGACTCCGGACGTAGTACCGCTTACCGGACTCCATCGCGGAGTTGAAAGGGTTCTTCTCCCGGACGAACTCGGTCATGTGAAGGGAATCGAGTCTCGGCTTGGGGTCGAAGGTGTCGAGATGACTCGGCCCCCCCTCCATCAGCAGGAAGATGCACGCGCGGGCGCGCGGGGCGACGTGCGGCTTCTGCATCGCGACCTGAGCGCCGGCTTCGTCCTCAAGGAGTGACAACAGCGCGGCGCACCCCAGGCCGCACGCGGTGTCCCTCAGCCACTCCCGTCGGGTGAGCCGCAGCCGACTTCCGCAAATCCCTTGCCGACCGGCGTTCTGCATCAGTACACGTAGACCATTTCGTTCGTGTTCATCAGCGCCAGACAGACTGCTGCCAGCCCGCGCTCCAAGGAGGTCGGCGGAACACCCTCGCCTTCAGTTTGATATCCCCGCCCGGAGAGGGGCTCCTCGATCTCCACGGTCTCCCCCGTCTGCTCCACTACCGCCCGCCGGATCCGCGAACGCGCCGCCGCGGGTGCGCCCGGGAGGGTGTCGCCGGTTTCATCGGTCGTTGAACGAACGAGCAGGGACAGTGCGCCGACCAGCTCCGGCCTGGACGGCGAGCGCTGCAGCACCCGTCGAAAGGCGGCCCGAACGAGCGCCGTGGGATCGGCTTCACCTGACCGGACCAGCGACTGGGCGAGTGCAGCGGCGCTCCGTCGGGAGAACCGGCTGTTGAAGAGCTGGAATACCTGCGGCGCAACGGTCGACTCGAGCCGGCGCTCGCACGACTCGTTCGCCGGAGCGCCGTTGAAGGCTTCCACAAAGGGATCGAGCATGCTGCGTTGTTGATAAGTGTACAGGGTGCGCCGGTTGCGCTCCGCGGGGGTTGGAGAGGGCTCCCATGAGGGTGCGATCGTCCCCATCACCTGCCGAGGTTGAGCTGCGAGCTGCTCGTTCAGCTCCGGCAAGGCGCCGGGGCCGCCGCCCTCGAGGCTGAGCCGACCGCTCACCGCGAGTAGCCCATCGCGGAGCTCTTCGGCCTCCAGGCGGCGCACTCGAAACCGTGAGAGGAAGCGAGCCTCCGGATCGCGCTTCGGATCCCCACCGACGGATGCCCGGCGGTACGCCTCGCTGGTGAGGATCAGGCGGTGCAGCGCCTTGAGCTTCCACCCGCCCGCGACGAAGCGCTGTGCCAGCCAATCCAGCAGGTCCGGATGGCTCGGGGCGCCCCCCATCTTTCCCAGATTGTTCGCGGCATCCACGAGGCCCCGCCCGAAGTGCCACTGCCAGACGCGATTCACCATCACTCGCGCCGTAACCGGGTTGCCGGGCGCCGTCATCCAACGGGCCAACGCCAGCCGGCCGGTCGAAGCATCCGCGGCGCCTGCCGCGCCCATGGAAGCCACCAGAGCCGTGGGGAACCCCGGCTCAACTCGAGGTCCCCGTGCATCGAGGCGCCCGCCGATGAGGACGTGAGTCGGCGGATCCGGGGCTGCGGCGGTCTCCACCGTCAATGCCACCGGGTCGGTGCGCGGGAGCATCGCCTGGTAGAGCTGCCGCCACTTCCCATAGATGCGCTGACGTTCCAGGTCTGACGAGTCGAGGCCGAACTGTTCCCGCTGCGCCGTCTGAAACAGCGCGAGCGGCAGCGCGGCCGGATCGGTCATATCATGGCGGAGAGCCGCCGCCCGCCGGATCTTCTCCCGCTGAAGCGCCGACTGGCGGTCGAGGAACGCCAGCTTCTCCGTCAGGTCCCGCCGATCCCGCTCGAAGTGGGCGCGATTCTCGCCCGGAAGCCAGGCAGCCGGCTTCTCCGCGAAGCGCGTCGACGCGAACACCGCCTGAAGCCGGTAGTAATCCTGGGTGGAGATGGGATCGAACTTGTGATCGTGACACCGGGCGCAGCCGACGGTCAGCCCGAGGAAGGTATTCCCGACCGAAGCGGTCACATCATCCAGCCACTGCTGCCGGGTGACGGCCTCGACCGACATCGCGGTGTGCTCCCAGGGTCCCATGCGAAGGAACCCAGTGGCCACCAGCCCCTCCGGATCGCCGGGCCGGGCCTCGTCCCCGGCAAGCTGCTCGGTCACGAAGCGATCGTAGGCTCGATCCTCATTGAAGGCCCGAACCACGTAATCGCGATACCGCCAGGCATTCGGTCGTTCAAAGTCATTCGATCCACCGGCGGTATCGGCATACCTCACGACATCGAGCCAGCGCCGCGCCATTCGCTCCCCGTACCGCGGCGAGGCGAGCAGCCGATCGATCACCGACTCCAGGGCTGCGGGCGTGGCGCGTCGGTCCGCGAGGAAGCGCTCAACCTCGTCCACCGTCGGCGGCAGGCCATGCAGGTCGAAGGTGGCCCGCCGGATCAGCGTGCCCCGATCCGCATCCGGCGCTCCCCGGATGCCCCGCCGCCGCCACTCGGCCACCACGAAGCGGTCGATGGGGTTCTCGACGCCGGCCACCGGGGGCGGCGTCACCCGCCGGACGGGCTGAAACGCCCACGCATCCCGATCGGTGGCGCCCGGCGGACGCCAGGGAGCCAGGCCGTCCGCCCCGGCGCACACGCGGACCACCGCCACCGTCAGGAGGGCCGTCCCGAACCAACCGCCTCTAAATCCGCCTCGACGTTTCACGACTCAGGGTTGGCCCCCCGCCCCGGCCGCACCTGCGGCGATCCGGGCCGGAGGTGGCCCTCTGGCGTCGCGGCGCTTCTCTTGACTCGGTTCGGCACAGTGGTATAATCCGGTCTGTTTCCGGGCCTGTGGCTCAGTTGGGAGAGCGCCGCGTTCGCATCGCGGAGGTCAGGGGTTCGAATCCCCTCAGGTCCACTCTCACACCACGTTCTACCGCTCGACTCGGGCGGTATCCACCTTCAACCCCGTCACCTCCTGGGTACGATCACAGGATGACGGGGTTTTTGCATGTTACTGACGGAGCTCATCGAGGACTACCTGGACCACTGCAAGGTAGAGCGGGGACTCGCCACGCGGACCTGCAAGACCTTCGGAAGCTGGCTGCGCTTCTACGCGAAGTGGCTCGTCGGCACGGACTATGACCGCCTTCCCTGGGGGAGCTCAACCCCACCACGCTCAAACGCTACCTCTCCCCCATGGCGAGGCTGCAGTATCGCCCGCGCACCATCCGCGCGGCTTCGCCACACTGGGGGGTCTCTGCGACTACTTGAAGCCATAGCGGGCGCTACTGGCGGTCTGCCAGCGGCTGGCCGATCCCGTCAAGGCGGCACGGGCCCGTGGGATGTTCGCCGCCCTCTGCTGCGCCGCGCTGCGGCGGCAGGAACTGCTCGACCTCAAGCTCAACGACTTGAACCTGAAGGAGTGGTGCGTGGTTGTGCGGCAGGGGAGGGGTGTCGAAGCCACAAGCAGTTCCCGTGAAGGGCGCCCACCCGACTCAGCCGCGGCGACGCGCCGGGTCGCCGCGAATGGATGCCCGCTTTGAGGAGTGAGATTACGCCTCACGCATCTTCTGCGGGGACGACGGTGGTGGGGTTGACGCGTGGGGATAAGAGCGCTTCTCGGAGGTTTGCCGCCGGCATGGTGTTGGCGCGCACGGGGCGGGCAAGATGTCCGCGGTCCCAGGCCGCCCCAGGGGGCCTCCGTTCGCAGACGCTCGTCGCCCCGACCACTCAACCGGCTTGCTTCGTGAAAGTCCCTCCGGGACTCGAAGTCTCCCGCTGCGCGAGCGCGCCCCCTCAGCCCGCAGGGCTTCCACGCAGCAGCCCGGGATTTCAATCCCGGGCGGCCTCTGCGCGTTTGCCCCAGCCATACGTCCCACGCCCCCGACCGGGGCGATCTCACAGAGGCCGCCCGGTGTTGAAACACCCGGCTACGTTCGTGTAAGTCCCTCCGGGACTCGAAATCGCTCGCTGCGCGAGCGCGCCCCCTCAGCCCGCAGGGCTTCCACGCAGTAGCCCGGGATTTCAATCCCGGGCGGCCTCTGCGCGTTCGCCCCAGCCTCATGATCTCGTTCCCCTCACCTGGGCGAGCGAATCTCGGCGTGTCCGCACAAGGGCCGATCGAGCGAGCGTGCCCCCTCTGCCCGCAGGACTTCCATGCAGCAGCCCGGGATTTCAATCCCGGGCTGCCCGTGTGCGTTCGTGCCGGCCTCATGACTTCGCTCCGCCGCCGGGCGTCAGGATACTCGACTCGGTGAACGAGGCGGGAGCCCGTCACCATCGGCTCGGTCGGCGACCCCGATACGGTGGCAGTGGACCAGGATGTCGGTTCGTGGCTCGGTCGGAGCCTCGCCCTCCCGTTCTGAATATGGTGATTCTACTGCCAGGTGGGAGTGTTCTCCCAGTTCAAACAGCAAGCACACCATTGCGACCCCGCAGGCACACCCGCGGCTACCACCTCCCCACCTTTCGATCATTGTCATCCACGGGCTTGACCCGAGGAACCAGGGCTGAAGATACCGCAAGCAGTTCCCGCCGGGCGCTCCCCCGTGTTCAGCACCGGCGCCGAGAGAACACTCCCCCTTGACACTCGACCCACCCTCGCCAGAACGGCAGGGAAGGGCTCCGACCGAGCCGCGAACCCCGTCACGGTGGCGCACGGCCGACTCGGCATGGCCTTCGAGGAGCGTGAGCCCGCACATGTCAGATCTCAGTTGCAGGCCCCGGTAGTCGGACGTCTCTGCTGCTGCATTGACTCGCAGTGCGAAGATCAGTCCCCGAGTGACGCTCGCACCGCCTCCGCCGGGATCTCCGACACTGCGCCCGGGCTGTTCAGGTAAATCGCATTCGGGTTGACCGGTTGGACCGCTTCCGGTTTCGGCAGGTATTCCGTGCCGTAGAGTCCCACCGTTCTCGACTGCAGCGCCCCCGCGATCCACATCAGCCCGGAGTCGATCCCTACGAAGCAGTGGCTCGCGCGGATCGCGGCCGCGGCCTCGGCGAGCGTGGTCCTTCCGCGCAGGTCCACCGTGCCCGGAACCTCGGGACCCGGCGCGCCCAGGAGCGCCAGTTGGCCCGGCCCCAGCGCCCGCGCGAGTTCCCGCACCGCCTCCCAGGACCACGCCTTGCGCGGGTCGATCCTGGGATCGTTGTGGAGCACGACCTTCCCCCGCGCGAGGTCAGGGGTCCGCGTGTCGAGGGGGATCGCCACCTCCGTGCGGAGGTCGATGGGACCGGGTACGCCCACCATCTCCGCCGTCTCCGCGACCTGATGCCGCGTTTCCCACCACCGCTCCCGCCGGGGACGGGGGCGCGTGGGCAGGATCAGATGATGGCGTCGCTCTTCCGCAACCTCGTCGTCGCCGCGGAGATCGACGGGCCACCCTCGCTCCCAGGGCTGGAACAGCGCGGGCGTCAGTCGCTCGAAGTAGTTCTGCGTCACGAAGACCCGATCCACATACGGCAGCCCCGCCACCAACCGGCCCGCGGCTTCATACGGTCGCCCCACCGCAACCGTCAGCTCGCTGTTCGGATACAGTTCCTTCAACCGGCGCGCCGTCGCCGTGAACATCACGATGTCGCCGATCTGGCCCAGGATCCCGGTGTAGATCCGCAGCCGGTCGAAGCTAACCACGCCGCCGGGATGGATCCCCGCCTCCGCCGTGAACCGCTCTCGGCCGCCGCTCATGCCGTCTGCTTTCGAACCAGCGCCTCGATCGCGGCTTCCGCATCGCCGTGGGTGCGGTCCCACACGCCGCCCCCGTAGCGATACCCGGCGTCGCAGCGCATCAAGCGCACGATCTCATGCTCCGGCAGCTCCGCGAGCAACTCCGCCAGGTTCAGGCTGACCGGGGACCAGCTTCGCGTCTTGTGGATCGTAAACGTCCAGCGGTGGTCGCCGTTGAAGCGGCTCGGCCAGTGGCCCTGCTCGTAGAGATCCTCGTCCGGCACCACCACGCAGAGGCTCCCGCCGGGACGGAGCACCTCCCACCACCGCCTCAGCGCCCGCCGGGGATCCGGCAGGTCTTCGAGGCAGTGGCTCGAGTAGACCCAGTCGAAGCAGCCCGCCGCCAGTCCCGGCAACTCCTGCGCGTCGCCCTGCGCCCGGTCCCAGCGAACGCAGTCGGCGGTGATCGGATCGTCGCCGCACCCGATGTCGATGCCGCGGCCCGTGAGGTGGCGCTCGAAGAGCCCATCCCGCAGCCGTCGCTCGCGTGCTTTGGAGGTCTCGCTTCCCATCACTCAGTCTCCCGCCCCCTCGATCGACCGCGCCGTCAGCGTCGAGAGCCGCGCGCGCTCCGGCGCCGTCTCCGGCGTCTCGGGGATCTCCCGCAGGTGAGCGTCCGCCTCGGTCATCCGGCCCGCCAGAACCAGGCTCTCCACGAGATCGAGCCGCGCGGGCACGTACTCCGGCGCCCGCTCCGCGAGCCTTTCCAGCTCCGAGATGCAGTGATCGAGGTCGCCGAGCCGCCGGTAGAGGAGCGCCAGCGCGTGCGGACCCTTGCGCGTGGCCAGGCCGCACTCCACGCTCCGAAAGCCCGTCGCCTCTCCCTCCCCGGCCTCGGGCTCCGCGCCGTCGTTCCGCGCCCGCGCCGTCAGCCGCTCCAGCGCCAGCCGCGCGTCCGCCATCCGGTTCAATCGGGGATAGACCTCGCCGGCCAGCAGCAGCAGTTCGGGATCGTCCGGAGCGTGGAGCCGGCCGGCCTCATTCGCCGCGGCGGCGGCCTCTTACTCGCCCAGCAGCAGCCGCGCCGTGGTCAGCATGGCATGCGCCTTGCTCACGATGCTGTCGTTGGGGTGGGAGAGCCGGATCGAGCGCTCGAGGTACTGCGCCGCCACGGTGTAGTTGCGCCAGGCTTCGAGATGCGTCATGCCGAGGTTGAACAACGTGAACGGGTGGTCGGGCCGCTCCAGCAGCTCCAGCCGCAGGAGGCGCTCGTCGCGGGCCCGCTTCCGTGCCTGGCCTTCCGGCGAGCGGTCGTAGTTCTGATGCACGACGAAGAGGCGCGTCTTCACCAGCGGCAGTTCCGCGCGGCGGATGGCGGGCAGGATCTGCTCGTGGATCCGATGCTCGAAGCGGAGGTCCGGTCGGTTCGGGAAGAGCTTCACGTGGTCCACCAGCGACTCCGTCCGCAGCGGATCGGCGGCGGGAATACGGACGGCGATGGAGTACGCCGCCGCCGGCCGCGCGGCGCCGCCCGCGGAAGCCGGGAGGTGCGGCCGGAGCAGTTCGACGATCCCCTCGCCCGAAGCCGGCGGCAGCACGTCGTCGGCGTCGGCCCAGAGGATCCAGTGTCCCCGCGCGAGGGAGAGGCTGGCATTGCGCGCGGTGCTGAAGCAGTCGGGCCAGGGCATCGTGAAGACCCGGGCGCCCTGCTCCCGCGCGATTTCGGGCGTGCCGTCGGTGGACCCGGTGTCGACGACGACGATTTCTCCGACAAAGGGCGCGAAGCTCGCCAGCATCTCGCCGAGGCGCGGCGCCTCGTTCCGCGCGATGACACAGAGGCTGATCCAGGGCCGCCCCTCCACCCAGAGCCCGGCCGGCTTCTTGGGCGGGGCGGCCAGGGAAGACGCTTCGGGCGCAAAAGGAACCGGCGCCTCGACCGGAGCGGCGGACGCGGGGCAGACGAGCTCCGCGATGCGGTCTCTCAGGATCCGAACGGCGCTGCCCCAACTCCAGTCGCGCGCGACCTTGGCGCGCGCCGCGGCTCCGAGTCGCGCCAGCGCTTCCGGCTCCCGGTACGCCCACAGCAGCCGCTCCTTCAGCGCCTCCGGATCCGGCTCGAGCTGCCACGGCTCCTCCACGCAGACGAACTGATCCTCGAAGCCGAGTCCCCGGCGCCCGAGATAGCGACGCCCCGCCGGCACGCGGAGCGAGCAGCGCTCGTCGAGGAAGTCGTCCGTCGGCCCGCCCGCCGTCACGATCGACGGCACGCCGCACGCAGCGGCCTCCAGGGGCGGCAGCGCGAAGCCCTCGCCCCGATACGGCTGCACCAGGCAGGCGCAGGAGCGATAGAGCGCCGCGAGTTGATCCGGCGTCAGATCCGCGTCGAGGTAGAGGATCTCCGGCGCGTTGGGGTCGGCCGCGGCGCGAAGCACCGCCTCCCGCTCCGGGCTCTGCGGATAGAACGTGCGGACCCCCATGTCCTTCACCACGAGACAGACGTCGTCGGCGCGGGTGAAGGCGGCGAGGTAGGCCGCCAGCGCCAGATCGATGCCCTTCCGATCGATCGCGCCGCCCACGAAGAGGAAACGCGTCCGCTTCGTCGTCGGCAGCTCCAGCCCGGCCCCGTCCGGCTGAAACAGCTCCGGATCGAAGCCGAGCGGCGTGAGGCGCACCTTCTCCGCCGGCGTGCCCGAGCGGACGTAGACATCCCGCACCGAGCGCGAGTAGGCCCACACCGCATCCGCCGCGGCCGAGCCCGCCCGCCACGCCTCCGGCAGGTAGGCATACTCCCAGGGCTGCATCACGGCCAGCTTGCCGCACGGCGCGGCGCCCCCCTTCGGAGGCGCCCAGTTCGGCGGGAAGTGGTGGCGGATCGTGAGATCGGGGGGCCCGCTCAGCGGCGCGTCGAGCCGCTCGAAGAGCCGCGCCAGCCGGGGATCCGAACCGGCAGCGAGGGTGCTGAAGGGGCCCGGCGTCTCACCCAGGGAGAGTTCCACATCGCCGCTCTCCAGCAGTCCCAGGCAGAGTTCGCGGTTCACGAGCGCCAGGCTGGAGAGCACCCGCTGATCGCCTTCCCATCGCACGCGGAGCGGCCGGCCCAGCCGCTCGCGAAAGTTCACGACCTCGGGCTCGGCGCCGGAAAGCAGCGGCGGATAGGCCGGCACGGGCTCGCCGAGCCGGGGGCCCGGCAGCGCCGCCACCGGCGCGCGCGCCGGACAGCGGGCCTCCAGCGCCGCGATCTCCGCCTGCATCAGCCGCGCCGCGCGGACCGGCGAGAAGAAGCGAGAGACCACTCGCGCGGCGAGCTTCCCCTTCCGCCGCCCCTCCGCGCGGCGCGAGACCAGCCGCGCCATGAGCCGCCGCAGCAGCGCGCCGTCCGGCTCCGCCCAGAGATGGCCGGCAAAGCTCGGCAGCTCCCGCGCGCCCCGCTCCGAGACGGGAGCCACGGAGCAGGGAAGCGGATAGCCGACCCGCTCCGAATGGAACGCCGTGGGTCCGCTCCAGGCGGTGGCGATCGTGGGGAGCCCCGCCGCCATCGCCTCCATGAGCGGCCGGCCCCAGCCCTCGCCGCGGGAAGCGAGCACATACGCCTGCACGGCGTGATACATCGCGGGCAGCTCCTCTTCCCGCAGGGTCTCGAACCAGAAGTGGACGTTCGGCAGCGACTCGAGACCCCGACCGACGGCGACCCTGAGATGCGCGTCGGCTTCCGCACGGATCGACTCGGGCGACTGTCCGCGGCTGCTCCAGGTCTTGAGCACCAACCCCACGTCAGCGCGCAGGGGTCGCTCCCGCTCCACGCCGCCGAACTCCCGCGCGAACGACTCGATGAGCACATCCCACCCCTTGTGGATCGACCAATCGAAGACCGAAAGGAAGCGGAACGGCTCGGCGCCGGGGGGCAGCCGGTCCGGCGCCGCGGCAGCCGGCGCGCGAAACGGAGTCGCGTCCAGCGCGCCGGGAATGACGCCGAGCTTCTCCTCCGGGATACCGCTCCGGAGAAACGCCTCCCGATGGAACTCCGCGGGAACCCAGATCCGATCGAACGCCAGCAGCCGGGGAACCCAGACCGCGGGCAGGCGATCGGTCTCGAACAT
>SYKE01000246.1 GCA_005798285.1 Actinomycetota bacterium | reverse complement strand
GGCTGTCCGGTGGTCGTCGGATCCACCATCGCCACCAACTTCCCCACCCAGGCGCCCCTGCAGCCCGCCCTGGGGTTGACCGCCGGAGGCTCTCCCACCAACGACGCATTCATCACCAAGCTGAACGCAGCGGGGAGCGCCCTCCTCTTCTCAACGTACCTGGGAGGCTCGTCCTCAGACGCGGCGGAAGCTGTTGAACTCGACGGCGCCGGACATCCGGTCATCACCGGTTTCACTCACTCGAACGCCTTTCCGGTGGCTGATCCGATCCAGGCGACTCCCCCCACCACCGGGCAAATGAACGGGTTCATCTCGTCGCTGTCGTCGGATGGCGCGACGCTCGAGTTTTCGTCCTACGTGCCGGGAACGACCCCCGTACACCCTCGTGCCGTGGCGACGACGGCAACGGGCGCCCTGGTCATCAGCGGCGGCCAGGAGGTGATCACGTCATCGGTCGCGCTCGCCGGCGATGATGAGATCGATGCAACGATCGCAGCCCGTCAGCCTGGTCCTCGCGGCTTCGTGCTGGTTGATTCGAAAAGACTGCTTTTCGACGATACGCCGCCATCCACCACGAACTTTGCTGACAAGCGCCTCGGGGTCATTGCGCTAATCGACCCCGAGGGAACGAAGATGTTCGATGGAGCCTCGACCCAGGCATGGTTCACGGAGCGTTGCCAGCAGATTAGAGCAAAGATCGGACCGACAGTCCCCCTGTTTCTCTCCTTCTGGGCTACGAACAATCACAACGGCCTGGCAAATGGGATGGGCGTGCTGTACCCGCGGGCTGACAGCAATGGTTGGGCTATCTTTCTGGAGCGCGTCGGCTGGCTCGCGCAGGCCGCTGTTCGACCGGATGTCAACGCCAGGGGTGTCCTGATGGAGGCTGAGGATCACATCCACGGACCTATTCCGGCCACGCGGGATTTGGACAAACATTGGCCCAACAGTCCAGCGGTGCCAGCCACGCCCGAACAAGCTGCGATACCGGAGGGTAAGTTGACTCGCGACTGGGCCGCTGCTTACGTCGATGCGATCCGCTCGTCCGCAGGGTCATCGACACTCTGGCTTGGGTGCTACGGCTCGATGGACGGATCAGTCGTAAGAGACGCCGTGATTCATCCCTTCGAGGGGGTAAAGCCCGGCTTCATCGAGTTCTGGAAGGCGATTTGCGCGAAAGGGCGTTGTCTGATCCTGCCGGAGGACCTCTACACGCGTTCCAGCGTGAATCCGAGCGTGCTGATGAAGACGATCTCGGAGCGTCTCATCTCCAAGGCAGATCTCGGCGCCAGAGAGAACGCCATGATCTTAGGGGTTCAGATGGAGAGGTTTCCAGTGCACCAGCCGCCCCCGGTTCCATGGAGGAATTCGGCTGAGATCAGACGGCGGCTGAAGCTTGCCACCGGCGCCCGAGGCCCTCGCGGCTTCAAAGGCGTCAACTCAAGATCCCTGGGAGTCTGGCTGTATGCCGACAGCATTCCGGACTGGTTCTCCGCGCATCCGGACACCTCATCGCCGACGGATCAGCACTCACTGATGACGGATGCACTCCACAGCGTGCTCCCATGGCCGCAGGCCCCATTCTGAAGCGACGACGGTCACATCCGGTTCCAACAAGGGGCGGAGGATCAGGAAGATGAGCGCTGTGAACCCAATAGATGAAGTAGTCTGGCGCCCGGCGGGGGCAGCATCGTGCCGGAACCGACGACTCCGCGGATATTTGCTCCTGAGCTGTTTGACGCTGATCGTGGCAGCGCTGGCGCAGGGAGCGGGCCCCGGCGCACCGCTGCCGCGGCGGATCGCGCCCCGTGACGCCCTCCTATCGCTCGGTTTCGAAGCGAACCGCGGCCAGTATGACCGAGACACGCAGTTCTCCCTGCGAACGCCGGCTGGGCCCCTGCAACTCACCTCCGACAGCACGGTGTTGAGAACCCGACAGGGAACCCTGCGGGCCTCCTGGCCGGGCGGAAGACCTGGACTGAGAGCCGCCGGCATCGAGCCCCGGCCGGAGCGCATCACTTATTTTGAGAAGCACAACACGCTCCACACGCGGAGCTATGACCGAGTCCGCTACGACGATGTCTACCCCGGCATCGATCTGGAGTACTACCGGAACAACGGCGAGCTGGAGCACGACTGGATCGTAGCTCCCGGCGCCGACCCGGGGAGGATCCGCGTACGGTTCGACGGCGCCGTGTCGGCTCGAGTGAATGAACGCGGAGATCTCTGTCTCCAGCTTCCCAAGGGAGAGCTTCGGCAGCGGAAGCCTATCGTCTATCAGGAGGTGGATGGCGCGCGGTCGCCGGTCGCCGGGGACTATGCCGCGCTTGGCAAAGGGGAGTTCGGCTACCGACTCGGGCCCTACGACGCCGATCGACCGCTGGTCATCGATCCCGTGCTCGAGTTCAGCTCCTACCTGGGAGGACGGTCGGAAGAGGAAATCGCGGACGTTGCCGTGGACGCGTCAGGCGCGCCCTATGTCTGCGGCTACACCGCTTCCGCAGACTTCCCGGGCGCCCTTCCCGGTGACGTCGAGGCAGACCGTTTCCCATTCACAGGGTTCGTCGCGCGGCTCACGCCGGATGGCTCACGGCTTTCCTACGTCAGTTTCTTCAAGAATGGCAACAGATTCTTCGGGCTCACCGCCTCTCCGGAGGGTCGAGCCTTTCTCACGGGCTACAGCGAGCGTGACTTCCCGGCTACTCCGGGCGCTTTTCAGCCGGTTCCAGCCGGGGGGTCGGACGCCTTCGTGATGCGATTGAGCGTGGATGGCTCTCGCATCGAGGCCGCCACCCTGTTCGGCGGAAGTGAGTTTGACGTGGGGTATGATCTCGCGCTGGATCCCGACGGAAGCGTAACGGTGGTCGGAGAGACCCGCTCCACCGACATCCCGCTGCGGAATCCCGCGCGGGCCGAGTACGATGGCGAGGACATTTGGGACGCTTTCGCGTTCCGTTTGAACGCAGACGGCGGTTCGATCGCCTACGCGACCTACGTCGGCTCGCCGGGGGTTCCCAATGACTCGATTGCCGGCCAAGCCACCGATGTCAGTCTGAATCCAGAGGGCAGCGCGATCATAACGGTTCTTACCACCGAGTTTACAGTGAGGCCCTTTCGCTCTCGCTCTCTCAGCGTCCTCTCGAAAAGCGGCGAAGCGGTCGCGGCCCCGGCGGCGGATGCGCTGGCGGGCCGGCAGTTCGTCCGCGCCGCCGTGGACCGGGACGGCTCGGTCGTCACGTTGCAGGGAACGTTTCTGGAGGCCCTACCCTTCCGTTCCGACGAAGGACCGTGGGTCCTGACCCGGCTGGATCCCTCGATGCGGAAGATGCTGGAACGGTACGAGTTCGAGGCGGGAATGAGTTTCAGAGGAATGGCTTTCAATCTGCGATCCGAGGTTGTGTTCGTCGGTGATGCGGTTTCCTCGCTCCTGCCCTCGAGCGGGTCCTTCTGGCCGCACTTGGGGCCCCCCGTGTTCGGCCCCAGCGTGCTCATAGCCGATACCCGGGCCCGCCAGTTCCGGTTTGCAGCCTGTTTGGGCGGAGCCGTCGGATCGTCGTTTGGATTGGCCGTGGCCGTCGGCTCCGACGGCTCCATCTTCGTGGCAGGCGCCACCAAGTCCACGGACTTTCCTATGCTTCGACCCGCTCAGGCCCGCTTGGGCGGAGACCTCAAGAATCCTGTCCGCGATGGGTATCTCTTCAAGATTCGTGAGGAGCGGCCGGGAGAGGTTTCGGGCAGGCTGACGCTGCCGCCAAGGATGCCGCTCTTCCGAGCCGCCGTAAGGCCGGAGGGAGCGGGTGGTGGAAATCGGCCGGGAGATCAACGCTTCGGGGTGCTGGTGATCGGCAACGCCGGCGCCGCCCCCCTGGAGGTGAGGATCAGCGATGCGTTTTCGTCAACCGGCGAGACGAACGGAGCGTTCGAAGTGATCTCCGGCGCGGGGGGCTTCACCCTGGCGCCCCGCACCGTGCGGCGAGTGAGGATCGCCTTCACGCCGCGGCGGGCGGGGCGGCACAAAGGGCACCTCGTGATCACCAGCAGCGATCCGCGCAACGGCTTCCTTCACCTCCCGCTCTCCGGGGTCGCCCTACCATAAGACAGGTTGCACAGCGGCGCTTGACGAAAACGGCCCGCCTCCGGCGAACCGGGTAGCGTTGTTCTCGGTGGATTTGAATCGGAGGCCTGAGTTCGATGATTGCCCTGCCTCGTCCACACGGTCTCGCGCTGGCGATCCTCGCCGCCGCGTTCGCGCTGACGGCGGCGAGCCCTGCGCCGCACGCCCGGGCCCGCACGCGGTCGACCGGCCTGTCCTCCTGGAGCCGTGGCTTCGAGGCCAACGTCGGCCAGGCGGCGCACTGGCGAGAGACAACGCGACGTTTACCTCACATCCGTCTTCGCGGAGGTTTCCCACCCTCGTGGAGACTTGCGATCCGTGCTTTCAGTTGAGGACCATCCGCCCTCAAGAGACCTGGGCCAGGCCGTGGTTTTCGATCTGATGGCGGATCACAAAGGGAGAGACGCCGAACTCCTGTGCGATGTCGGTGATGTCGTCCTCACCAACGCACTCATCCGGAAGCCGTTCTCGAATCAGGCCCGCGGGCGCCAAAAACTCGGCGGCAAAAGCACGATTTCGCTTCTGACGTTCGGAACGCGTACGAGTGGCTATCGCGACCTCGGGCTTGTCGGCCGAGAGAAACTCAAAGAGAACTCGACAGAGTTCAAAGCGCCACGCCTCCTCAGGTCGCAGGGGAACCACAAATCCTGGGGACCGGGATGCATTCATGGCCATTAGACTGCTAAAGGGCTGCACCGTTCTCGGCATTGTGACTGCGCCCGCCCAGATCTCGGGATCGACGCGCAGGACATTCATCAGCGCCTCATGAGTTGGGATTAGCCGAGAATCGGCGTGGAGGAGCGACCGGACTTCCCGCGCGGTTGAGTACCCCTGCTCCCATGAACTTCCATTCAACGGTCTGTCCAGCGCTCGACGCAACGAGTCCAACTCGGGCAAGCGGCTGTCCATTGAACGGATTACTCCGAGGCTGTCGTTGAGACTCTCAACCTGGGCTCGTAGTTGGGTCGGGTTGGCTGCGGCGAAGAACTCCTCGTGTAGGCTGTGGGGGATCCTCCCTGCTACCTCAATCAATTCACTTTGCATCTCGTCCGACAGATCATACGGATCCAGACCCAGTCTGGCGGCCAATCGGCAGAACTCGGCTTCTTCCGGCTCAGCGTCCCGGATTGCTGCCCAGTCTTGTTGCAGCGGAGTCTCGTGGAGGCCTCGGTCATCCAGTCTCCCGATGACGGTCTCCACCAACGAAGCAAGCTCGTCTCGGACCAAGGTGGAGTCCAGCAGCGCCGACCCCTCCGACAGGAACGCAACATCCGTCTGCGGGATAGATTCTGGCTTCCACACCAGCGTGGTTCGTTCTCCGGCGGGGATGAAGCTGAGGTTCGGCAGGGCGTAGCCCTCGCGGGCAAATCGAAGGTTGTGGCGGCGATGAAACCCGGGTTGCGGCTCCCGGTCCGGGGGACTCTCGGCCAGAAGCGACCACCAGTTCGCTGCCAGCCACTCTGCCAGCGGGTAGAGAGGAAGATGCAGGTGGGACCGGACGCTGCCGGAGCGAGAATCCTCAACCCGTGTGACAGGCTGGTTGTCGACTAAGATTCGCAGCGAGGCCCAGGTAGCGCGCAGCTCCTGACCTCGCGCAGCCAGGGGGTCTTCCCACTCGACCTCAAACTTAAGGCTTCCCAAACCGCTCTTCAATCCCTTCTGGCCACTGGTCCCGAGTCAACTCGTATCCTTTGTACTGCCCGAGCTCACGATTGACTCGGGACCTGTAGAGGGGATGGGGCGCACTCCGCGAAGACGGGGTTCAACGATCCCGTCTTCGCGGTAGGTGCGGGCGGGCCTAGCGGGTGGATTGCCAGGCGGGCTTGTGCTCGGCAATGTTTTTCTTCGTGACGCTGTAGAGCGGCGTGATCTGTGGGTTCTCGACCTTCTCACCCTTGAGGTGCTTCAGGGTCGCCTTCACCGCCTCTCGGCCCTGAGTCTCTGCGTCCTGCAGCACCGTGGCATGCATCTTGCCGGCGTTGATCGAGTCGAACGCGTCGGACTCCCCGTTGAAGCCGACGATGATCAGATCGGTCCGGCCCTTCTGCGTGCAGACATCCGCCGCCGCGAGTGATCCGTCGTCCGACTGCGCGACAACCGCATCCAGTTGGCCCTTGGGGAACTGGAGCAGCGCGGTCTCCATCTTGCTCACCGCCTGCACCCGCTGGAAGTTATAGGGGACCTTCTGGACGATCTTGAACTCGGGATGGTCCTTGAGCACTTCTTCCAGACCGGCCTCCCGGTTTCGCTGTGGGGAGGAGCCGATCACCCCCTGGAGCAGCAGGATCTTTCCGCCCTTGGGGAGGGCGTCGATGAGCGCGCGCCCCTGGAGCCGTCCGCCCTCCGTGTCGTCGGCGCCCACGTACGTCACCGCGGTTCCCCGGGAGACCGTTCGGTTTACCGTGATGACGGGGATTCCCGCCTTGTTTGCCTTCTCCACGCCCGGCCCCAGCGTTTCGGTTTCGGTGGGACACAGGATGATGGCGTCGACCTTCTGGACAATGAAGTTGTCGATGGCGGTGAGCTGCGTCTGGGAGTCGTCCTTGCCGTCCACGACGTTCAGAGTGGCTCCGGCGGCGGCGGCTTCTTCGTCCAGGCCCTTCTTCATCGCCACGAAGAAGGGGTGCCCAAAGGTGGGGATGGTGCAGCCGAGGGAGAGCTTCTTGCCGGCGGCCGGCGGTGGCGCGCCGGCAGGGGGCGCTCCGTCGGATGAGGCCGCCGGCGGAGCCTCGCTGCCCGAGCCCCCGCAGCCCGCCAGCAGAACCGCGCCGGCCACGGCCAGGGCCAGAGTCCAGCGTTCCGTCCTCACTTCAACTCTCTTCTTCACGTACGATCTCCCGGCGGGGCGCTCGCCATCGAGCCGCCCTCCACGCCTTCAACCCGAAACTGATCTTGCTCCCGCACCATCAGGTAGCGTGCGGACACCGTTACGCCGTCTTCCCCGGTCACTTGCACCGAAAGCTGCACGTGCTTGCCATCCTCGTGGACCGTGGCCTCCTGGAACTCAATCCGCTTGTAGTGAGCGAATTGAGGGTAGTTGGCCTCCATCATCTGACGGAAATGGTCCGGTGAAGCGAAGTTTTGCCGCAGCATTTCGCTCTGATAGGTGATGGCCGTCTCGTAGTCGCCCGACTTGAAGGCTTCCAACTGACCCCGAACGGCGGACTCGGCTTCCTTGCGAAGGGTCGCCGGCGCCGGCGACCAGGCCTCGGGGTCCGACGGCTCCACGATCTCTCGCGGGCCCGCGCCCATCGCCATCTCCTCTCCGCCTTCGTCTTGTTGCATCTCGCGGAGACGGCCCTGCCAGAGAAACAGGGCCGCGCCGCAGAGCACCACGGCAAGAACCAGCAAAGCGGATCGGCGATTTCCGTGCATGGGAACCCCCGGGCAAGCTTGAGAGAACCTACCGAATCGCGATGGGACGGAGCGCAAACCCGGCTGCGATTCCCTTGATGCGGTTCACGGTACCGACATAGCAGAACTCGTACGCCTTGTCGCGAGCCAGAGCCTCCATGTTGTGGAACTCGCCGATGTGCACCCCCTGCTCGATGAGCAGGTAGTTGTGGACCGGCATGAAGCTCTTGCTGCCCTCGGGCACCGGCCCCACCTCCAGACCACTCGTGTCGGATCCCACCAGCACGGCGCCCTTTTCGGCCACGAGCCACTTCGCCGCATCCACGTCAATCCCGGCGCTGTCGTGCTCCCGGATCTTTTCCTGGTCCGAACCCGTTTCGCCCCAATAGCGAAGCGTGCCCGTCCGGATGAAGACGGCATCGCCCGGCCGTATCTCGGTCTTCTGCGCCGCCAGCGCCGCCTGGAGCGCCTGCCGGGTGATCCGGAAGTGTCCCGGAAGCGCATCCACCTTGCGATGACCCGCCACGTCGATCAGGACACCCCGGCAGACGATCGGCGGAATGGTTTCCCCTCCGCACTTGCGAATGCCCCAGTTGCCGCCCCAATCGGCCTCCTTGAAGCCGTTGTACCAGTGATCGTCCGGCCCTTCCGTGGCGTGGCCCAAGCCGTCGATCTGGGTGGCGACATTGTCGTTGATGAACAGGGCGCTGGAGTGCCAGCCGGTCTGGCTGCTGTTGCCGGGGCCGGAGGTGAAGTCGTTGTCCTTCTGGCGCTTCACCCCCTCCGGCGTGCGAAAGCTCAGGATTTCGCCGGGGGAGTGGCCCGGCCACTTATACGAGGTGCGGTCGTAGGTGACGCCGAGATCGTACACCTTGCCCTGCCGAATGAGCCGTGCGGCGGTCCGGACGTCGTCCGGACCCAGCGTGTTGAGGGAGCCGACTTCGTCGTTCTTGCCCCACACCCAACCGTAGCCCTTGCCCGGGGTCCATCCCTTGCGGGCGCCCTGCTGGGCCTGCAGATAGCCCGCGCTGAACAACAATGCCCCGGCGCCCAGAGTCAGCGCCAGCCTCAATGCTCGATTCTTCATCCGTCGCACTCCAACTCCGCTCGTCCCGGTTCGGATCACGTCGATGTGATCGTCAGGAGGAACGGGACCCGCTACTTGGGAAACTTGTCCTCAACTCCGGCATTCGGCCGTGACTTTCCTCTCTGCTCCCCGTCTTAAGGTCGGTGAGAAAAGCCCCAGAGGAAGGACCCGTGGGCAAGATCCTACTCGTCGACGATCATCCCGACATCCTCAAGCTACTTGCATTTGCCTTACGCAATGAAGGCCATACCCTTTTGACAGCCAGCAATGGGGTGGAAGCGCTGGAAGTGGTCTCCAGAGAACGCCCAGACCTGGTGGTGCTGGATGTGGTGATGCCGGTGCTTGATGGGTTGAGGGTGCTGAACCGCATCAAGACCAACCCCGAGTTGTGCAACACCACCGTGATGATGCTCACGATTAAGGACGACCCGCCGGACATCGCGCTGGGCCTGGATGTGGGGGCCGACTACTACCTCGGCAAGCCGTTTCGCCCCGATGAACTGGCGTACATGGTCCGCCGGATCATGAACCACCAGATCGAGGGCGCAAGAACCTCTTAGGCCGTCAGTTCGTCGGCGTAGCAGAAGAGCGCCGGTGTTCCGCCCGTGTGGAGGAAGACCACCTTGCTCCCCGGCGGGACCACTCCGCGGCGCACGTGGTCGATCAGCGCGGCCATCGCCTTACCGCTGTAGGCCGGGTCCAGCAGGATCCCCTCGGTGCGCGCCGTCAGTTCGATGGCCTCTCGCGCCTCGGGAGTCATCACCGCGTAGGCGGGGCCCACATAGCCCTCGTCGAGGTGGATATCCTCTGCGTTCGGCTTGCCGATGAGATCGATGCCCAGCAGCGCCGCCACGGTGGGCACATGTCGCTGAAGGTCCAGGCGGGCGTCGTAGTCCCAAACGATCGGCGCGATGGCTTCCACACGCGTCCTCAGTCCCAACGCCTCCCGCGCCGTGACCAGGCCCAGATGGGTGGCTGTAGAGGCGCAGGTGTAGAGATAGTCGGGAGCCGAGTCGCCCCACTGGCGCACCATCTCGCACATCGCCTTCACGTATCCGACCGCGCCATACGCCTTGCCGGTGACGCCGCCGATGAGATAGACGCTCTCTCCTTCGGCGCGAAGCTTTTCCGCCAGCGCCTTCTTGGCTTCGTCGAACGCTTTTCCCAGCGGGGCGTCGGTCCAGTGGATCTCCGCGCCGAAGAGCGAGTCGAGGAGCAAGTTGCCCTGGGCGGGATGGCCGGGGGTCGGCGCGTGCGAGTCTCGCTGCAGCAGCAGATGGCAGCGGAGGCCGAGTTGCGCCGCAGCGGCGGCGATCTGGCGGCAGTGGTTGCTCTGCGACGCGGCGCCCTGAAGCACGCCCTTGTAATAGCCCGCCACGGCCTGACCCATGGTGTACTCGAGCTGGCGGGTTTTGTTGCCCCCGAAGGCCAGACCGGTACAGTCGTCGCGCTTGATCCAGATCTCCACATCGCCCAACGCGGCCGAGAGGCGGGGCGCCGGTTCGAGCGGTGTGGGCAGGTGCGCCAGGCGCACCGAGTAGACGGATCCGAGCGCTTCTTCCAGTTGCTCCAGCGTATAGGCCATAGGGTCTGACTCCTCGTCTCGTCACTGCCCGCCGCGATGATCGCTACAATTCTGACTCGGAACCGGGGGGACGGAAGCAGACGACTTCGGCACAGAGCGCCGGCGGCGGCGAGAGCCACTCCGCAGCAGCCTGAAGGGAGACGTCCACGGCGTCGGCCGGGAGTTTTGAGAGGATCGCCGCCGCGTATTGCCGGGCGGGGGCCAGTTGCAGGCCCTCTTGCCAATCGCCGTAGGGCTCCCACAGCGCCAGCGCCTGGATGAGAAGTCGGCGCGGAGAGCGGACCATCCCGCGTCGAAGCTGAAGCAGGGCCACGACGTACTGCAGCAAACCTTGATGCAGCGTGTTCCGCCGCGCGAAGAACAGCGCCTCGATCGGCTCGACGCAGCCGCGGTAGTCTTCGGCGTCAAATCGACGGGAGATCTCCGCGAGTTCGGGCGGTGGAACAAACGAAGCCGTATCCGAAGGTGGAAGCACTTCCACCTTCGGCGTTTCCGATGGGATGGGCGTGCCCGGTCCGCGCTTCACGCAGCGAACGGGGCCTGTCAGTCCAGCAGCGCTTGAATCTCGCTCCACTCGGGGAACCGACCTTCGGCTTTCTTGGAGAAGAGGGTCTTCCCGTCTTTCTCCACTTCGAAGATACCCCCAACGCCCGGAGTAATCTCCAGAGCGGAGATTCGGGTCTTGTATCGGGACAGCAGTTTTTCCGTCAGACCGACGGCTTTGGGCAGATACCCTCAGCCGGTGCAGTATTCGATTCGGATCTTCATCGGCAAGCTCCCTGTCGACGCGTTTCGTCGATTCCTCGCACAGCGTTCCACTTCTTTATACGCCACGGAGGGGCATAAAGCTGGGGTCCGTTGGAGGGAGCGCCGAAGCCCAGCCCGAAGCCTTCTGGGGTCGGGTCGTGTTCGGCATCCCGTGGCGGCGCCGACTCAGGGGCAAGAGAGAGGAGATCGGCAATGCGGCGCAGTGCGGCGTGGTTTGAGCGCGATGACATTTACGGCTTCATCCACCGGGCCTTCACCAAAGCCAGCGGCTATTCGGCGGAGGACCTGCGGCAGCCGATCATCGGCATCGCCCAGACCTGGAGCGAGGCGAACCACTGCAACAGCCATCTGCGCGAGATCGCCGAGGCCGTGAAGCGCGGCGTGTGGCAGTCGGGCGGCACCCCGCTCGAGTTTCCCACCATATCGCTCTCCGAGATCCTGGTGAAGCCGTCCACCATGCTCTACCGAAACATGATGGCGATGGACACCGAGGAGATGATCGTCTGCCATCCGTTCGACGGCGTGGTGCTCCTCGCATC
>SYKE01000025.1 GCA_005798285.1 Actinomycetota bacterium | reverse complement strand
GATCAACTCTTGTCGCTTCCGCTGTGAAATCACCACGACGCACCCCTCCAAGTCCGGCCGAGGATGGCAGGATGGATTCAGATTCTACATGCGGTGGTGAATCGACCTCCGAACTGCCCAACTCTTGCATCGCACCCCTCGCCCATCCCCACTTGCCATTCGCCATTCACCATTCGCCATTCGCCGCCCGCCACTCACCACTCACTCGCCCATCCCCACTTGCCATTCGCCATTCGCCGCCCCCCACTCACCACTCACTACTCCCCTTTTCCGACTCGCCCCATCACTCCCCGAGGAACTTGTGATACCGGCCCATCCAGTAGGAGATGAGCCAGGCTGAGCCGCAGTCTTCCTCCGCGCCGTTTGGGCTGCCGCCGTCGGCCTGGTAAGGGTTGCCGTTCCAGCGCATCAGGCGGCGTTCGGATGGCGGCAGTACGGTAGTCAGCTCCGAGACGGAGCGGCTCTCGCGGGCAGACGTTCGGACCGTGACGTCATGGCGCTGGCTGGCGCGGCATTCCCACTCCACGAGTTCCCACGGCCACTCCCGCAGAGTCTCCGCGGAGCGCTCCAGGTCGCACGGGCGGCCGGTGGCGGCGCCGTAGACGAAGTTGAAAAACGGGCTCGCTTCCGGTCGCTCGTAGCGCCAGGAGCGGTCGATGCTCTGGAGCAGCACGCGGCGAATGGACGGATCCTGCTCCAGGTGGAAGAAGGCGTAGTACATCAAGAAGGCCATCTGGTCGTCGGAGTGGTTCACGCCGTGCCACGGTTCCGCCACCTTCTGTCGCACCAGATTCAACAGGTAGTGGTGCTTGTCGATGAGCTCCCGGAACTCTCTCCGATACCGCTCCTTGCCCACGATGTGGTGGGCGATCTTCAGGTAAGAGAGCATCGAAAGGGAGTTCAAGCCCCGTTCTTCCCACCACGTCGGATCGTCGTTCACATACTTCGGACCGTACACGCCCCAGCGGGTCTTGCGCCCGGTCGGGCCGACCAGCGAGTAATCGTGATCCAGGATGTTGTCGGTCACCGCCTCCACCACGGCCCGCACCCGCTGCTTCTCCTCGGGGGTGGCGACCAGATCGTGGAACACCAGCCAGGTGAAGTAGTGCCCGTCCAGCTCGTCGGACGAGGTGTCTCCCTTGCAGAGCACCTGCGGATCGACGGGCGATTGGAACCAGATCTTGTCCTTCTCGCCGTCGATGCGGACCGTCTCGTTCGGGTCATAGCCATCCACCTCTTCTCCCTTGCGGAAGAAGGCGCGGGCCGGGAAGCCCTTGATGCCGGTGTACTTCACCATGTCGAGCATGGCGAACATCGACTTGCGCGCGGCCTCGCGGGCGGCGGGGTCCTTCGTCGCGGCGTAGCGGAAACACTGGGCTCCCGCATAGATCGCCGTCCACAGCCCGTCGTTGTCGCTCGCGTTGAGGATGTGCCCCTTTGTGGGGTCGCCGGGGACCTTCAAACGGCAGCCGGAGATGAAGCCGTAACGGTTGTGGCGCGTGTCGGTGATCTGCTGGTAGTGGGCCGCCTTCTGGGCGAGCGTCATCGGTCGGTCATGGATCCGCGCGACTCCGCCTTCGGTGGCCACCCACGCGCCGCCGTCCGGCGTCGGCAAAATGGAATTCACGCGGTTGTTCGGCAGCCAGCGGGGACCCCAGTAGTACTGCCAACCGCCGTTCACATACCGGCAGACCCCCTCGCGCGTGCCGGCCCAGATCTGGCCGTCCGGCCCCAGGGCGAGGTTCGAGATGTATTCGTACGGAAGTCCGGTGGCGCGATCGAAGACGTTCCAGTACTCCGCGCCGTCGGTGCTGAAGATCCCGACATTGGAGCCGAACCAGACCAGCCCCTGGGCATCGACGGCGACGCATGAGATTTCGGCATCGATGTTGACCGGGGTCTGCTGGGTCAGGTAGCGCCGGGGGAAGGTGAAGGGCACGTAGCGCGAGCCGGAGGATTGAAACACGCCGGCGTTCGTCACCACGAAGGTCTTGCCCGAGGGGAGACGTGCGGCGGAGAGAACGGTGGCGCCCTCGGGAAGGCGGGCGCCGGCCAGGAAGGGGAACGGACTCGGCGCCGGCTCCCCGCCCGCGCGCCAGCGACCGTTCGCAAAGGTGGCCGGGCCCGCGGCGGTCTCCGCAACGACGCTGCTCCCCACCATCCGGATCGATTTCACCGATGCGGCGGGGAGCCCGTGGACGGTGGTGTAGCGGTCCGACATCCGTTGGGAGAACGTTCCGACCGAAAGCGTTCCCGGATGGGCCGCGGCGGCGAGGATGGGAGCGGTCAGACAAAGGCCCAGCGCCGTAAGGAGAGTTCGTGAGGACATCGCGTGAGTTTCTTCCGTGGCCGCGGCCGGAGGCGCCGCCTGCTCTTCGCCGGAGTTCGGGCTGCTTCCGGGGGAATCCTCGGGGCCCGCGAGCCGACGTACGGGGTCGCCTGAAATTCTCAGTCCCGCCGGAGCAGGTTTCGTTGACCCTGCCCCCGGGGTTGGGTATTATGTAACCAGATTACGTAACCAGGTTACTTGATCGAGAGGCAACCTTGAACTCCGCGCGGGAAGAGTGCTCGAGCTTCACCGAGAAGCTAACCGGTCTCTTCAGCGAGATCGTCACGAAATCAATGACCGTTCAGCTCCTTCGGGATCTGGACGATCTGGGTTTGACGCATTCTCAGCTCCTGGCGCTGACCTACATTGCCGAGCGACGAAAGTGCACGGTTGGGGGTCTGGCGGAAGGGCTCCACATCAGCCATCCCGCTGCGGTGAAGGTGCTCGAAAAGCTCTGCCGCAAGGATCTGGCGATGCGGAGCGTGGGTCTCCAGGATCACCGGCAAACGGAGATCGTGGCGACGGCGGCCGGTCGGGCGCTGATCCAGCGGATTCGGGTGGAGCGTGCCCAGCGTCTCGCCTCGGTGCTGGATCGGATGGAGCCGGCCGAGCGCATCGCGATGATGCAGGGTCTGCAGGGGTTTGTCACCGCGGCGCTGCGGGACGAGGGCGCGCTGGACGCGCTCTGCCAGAGCTGCCAGGCGGTGCTCCCGTCGGACTGCGAGGCGTTTCAGTTGATCAGCGAGCGGCAGTTGATGCCCGCCGCGGTGGCGGTTTCTTGAACCGGTCCACCCGAAGATTTGAGGCCGACCTTTCGGCCGGAGGCAACGACGGAGAACGATGGCACTGAAGCTGCCCATCTATATGGACTACCACGCGACCACTCCGGTGGACCCGCGCGTGCTTGACGCGATGCTGCCCTATTTCAGCGGACACTTCGGGAACGCCGCCAGCCGCAGCCATCCTTTCGGATGGGAAGCCGAGAAGGCCGTGGACGACGCTCGCGCCCAGATTGCCGCCCTGATGAACGCCGACCCGAGGGAGATCATCTTCACGAGCGGCGCCACTGAGAGCGATAACCTGGCCATCAAGGGCGTTGCCGAAATGTACCGCGAGAAGGGTGACCACATCATCACCTCGCAGATCGAGCACAAGGCCGTTCTGGACACCTGCAAGCGGTTGGAGAACGACGGCTTCCGCGTCACCTATCTGCCGGTGGACGACACCGGCATGGTGAGACCGGAATCCGTGGCCGAGGCGATCGACGACAAGACGATCCTCTGCTCCATCATGCTCGCCAACAATGAGATCGGCACGATCAACCCGGTTGAAGAGATCGGCAAAATCTGCCGAAGCCGGGGCGTGCTCTTCCACAGCGACGCCGTTCAGGGCTTCGGCAAGATCCCCTTCAACGTCCAGACGATGAGCGTGGATCTGGCGTCGGTCACCGCACACAAGATCTACGGGCCCAAGGGCGTCGGCGCGCTCTATGTGCGCCGCAAGAGCCCGCGGGTTCGCCTGCAGTCGCAGATGGACGGCGGCGGACACGAGCGCGGAATGCGGAGCGGCACCCTGAATGTTCCAGGGATTGTCGGCTTCGGCAAGGCGTGCGAGGTGGCGGGGCTCGACATGGCCTCCGAGGCCGAGCGGCTCATCGGGTTTCGAGAGCGGATGCGCTCCGAGATCCAGGGCAAGCTGGAAGCCGTGTCGCTGAACGGACACCCGACACGACGGCTTCCGGGCAACCTCAATCTCTCCTTCGCCTATGTGGAAGGCGAGAGCCTTTTGATGGGGATGAAGGACATCGCCCTCAGCTCCGGCTCCGCCTGCACCTCGGCCAGCCTGGAACCGAGCTACGTGCTGAAGGCGCTGGGTGTCGGCGACGACATGGCCCACTCCTCCATCCGATATGGCCTCGGACGGTTCACCACCGCGGAGGAAGTGGAGTTCGCCATCGACCTCACCATCCGCACCGTGGAGCGTCTGCGTGAAATGTCGCCCCTCTACGAACTGGCCCGAGAGGGGGTCGATCTGAAAACCGTTCAGTGGGAACCCCACTAAGTCTTCCGACCGGAGCTCACCTAAAATGCCTTACAGCGAAAAGGTTCTCGATCACTACAACAATCCGCGCAACGTCGGCAGCCTGGATAAGGGCGACCCGAACGTCGGCACGGGCATCGTCGGCGCGCCCGAGTGCGGCGACGTGATGAAGCTCCAGATCAGGGTGGATCCCGCAACCGCCGTGATCGAGGATG
>SYKE01000245.1 GCA_005798285.1 Actinomycetota bacterium | reverse complement strand
CTCCGAGGGGCGCATGGTCAAGGAGTTCGAGGACGTCGCCTTCAAGATGAAGATCGGCGAGGTCTCGGCGCCCGTGAAGACGCGCTTCGGCTATCACATCATCAAGCTGATCGAGAAGCGCGACGACCGGAAGAAGCCCTTCGAGGAAGTGAAGGACCAGATCGTCAAGAGCCTGCAGAACAAGAAGTTCTTCACCGAGCGGCGCAAGCTCCTCGGGGACCTCGAGAAGGCCGCGAAGGTCGAGAAGTTCATCGCCGAGCCGCCGCCCGAGGCGCCCGGGGCCAGCGATCACATGCCGAACGACGGTCATGATCACGGCGGCACGCAGCCGACGCCGCTCACCCCGCCCACTCCGATCGTCCCTCCGGGTGGGGCGCCCGCTCCGGCTCCAGGTGGCGCGCCCGGTCCGGCTCCGGCCCCCGGTGGCGCACCGGCCCCGGGTGGCACGCCCGCACCGAAGTGACGTGACGCCGATCGCGTTCTGATGCACCTTGACGCCCGCGGTTTCCCCGCGGGCGTTCTGGTTTCAACCCTCCCCGAGAAAGCGACTGACGATGCCGACCATCGCGACGCAGGGTCTCCAGTTTCGTGAGCCACTCATCTTCGAGCGCTCGAGTTCAGGGCGTCGCGCGGCGTC
The DNA here is from genome assembly GCA_005798285.1 of Actinomycetota bacterium. Taxonomy (GTDB): domain Bacteria; phylum Armatimonadota; class SYMT01; order SYMT01; family SYMT01; genus F1-80-MAGs030. The sequence goes on along the minus strand of SYKE01000245.1, from coordinate 9,137 downwards.
GCTCCCGGCGAGCGCGACCAGTGCGACGGGCGAGGTGGCGATCCCCGCGGCGCTCCTCCGGAAGTCGGCGCCCGCGTGGCCCGAGGTCTCGGAGCCCGAGGCGGTGCGGCACTTCCTGCGCCTGTCGCAGCAGAACTACTCGATCGACACGGGCATGTTCCCGCTCGGCTCGTGCACGATGAAGTACAACCCGAAGATCAACGAAGAGGTGGTCAGCCTCCCCGGGATCGCGGGCTGTCATCCGTATCAGACTGAAGATCAGGTTCAGGGGGAGCTGGCGCTGCTCTGGGCGCTGGAGAGACTGCTCTGTGAGATCGCGGGGATGGACCGCGCCACGCTGCAGCCGTGCGCCGGCGCCGCAGGCGAGTTCACCGGGCTGCTGATCATCCGCGCCTACCATCTGCATCGGGGCGAGGCGCAGCGCGACACGGTGATTGTGCCCGACTCGTCGCACGGCACGAACCCCGCCACAGCGGCCCGGTGCGGCTTCAAGACCGTCTCCATCCCCTCCAACTCCCGAGGAAGAGTGGATCTGGATGTGCTGCGCGCGGCGGTGGGACCGAACACCGCGGGGATCATGCTCACGAACCCGAACACGGTCGGAGTGTTCGAGGGCGACATCTCGGAGGTGGCGAAGATCGTCCACGACGCGGGCGGCCTGCTCTACATGGACGGCGCGAACATGAACGCCATCCTGGGAGTGACCCGTCCCGGCGACATGGGCTTCGACGTGATGCACTACAACCTGCATAAGACCATGTCCACGCCCCACGGCGGCGGGGGACCCGGCTGCGGACCGGTGGCTGTGAAAGAGTTCCTGGCGCCGTTCTTGCCTCGTCCCACGGTGATTCGCGAGGGGGACCGCTACCGATGGGAGTCGGACTTGCCGCTCTCCATTGGGAAGGTGCACGGCTATCATGGCAACTTTGGGATTGCGGCTCGGGCCTACGCCTACATCCGCACCCAGGGCGCCGAGGGCCTGCGGGAGGTCAGTGAACGGGCGGTTCTCAACGCGAACTACCTGGCTTCGCTCATTCAGGAGGCCTACACCCTTCCGTTCGGCAGCCGCTGCATGCACGAATTCGTGCTGTCTGCCGATCGCCAGAAGGCGCTCGGGGTTTCCGCGCTGGATGTGGCGAAGCGACTGATGGACTTCGGCTTCTATCCGCCAACCATCTACTTCCCGCTGATCGTGAAGGAATGCATGATGATCGAGCCGACGGAGACGGAAACGCCCGAGACGGTTCGAGAGTTTGCAGAAGCGATGCTCCAAATTGCCCGAGAGGCGGAGACCAATCCCGACCTTCCGAGGAGCGCTCCCCACCACACGCCGGTGAGCCGGCTGGATGAAACGACCGCCGCACGCAACCCGGTGCTGGCCTACAACTGCTGCGCCTGATCGGCGCCGTGCCCTGAGCCGGGGTGGGACTTCCACCCCGGTGGGGAGCCGATTCGATGATCATCGGGGTCCCGCGAGAGGTCAAGCAAGACGAGTATCGGGTCGCGCTCGTCCCTGCCGGCGTGGAGGTGCTCACCAAGACGGGGCACACCGTCCTGGTGGAGTCCGGCGCCGGAGTCGGCACGGGGATCTCCGACGCCGAGTATGCGGAGCTGGGCGCCGAGATCCTCCCGACAGCGGATGCCGTCTGGGCACGGGCAGAGCTCATCGTCAAGGTGAAGGAGCCGGTGGAAGAGGAGTATCCCCGGATCCGCCCCGGTCAGGTGCTCTTCACCTACTTCCATCTGGCCGCCGGCGAAGCGCTCACCCATGTGCTGCTGGAGCGCGGCTGCGCCTGCATCGCCTATGAGACGATCCAGGAGGCGGACGGCACGCTTCCGCTCCTCACGCCGATGAGCGAGGTTGCGGGCCGGATGGCGATTCAGGAGGGGGCCAAGTACCTGGAGCGTCCGCAGGAGGGGCGGGGCATTCTCCTCTCAGGCGTACCGGGAGTGCCTCCGGCAAACATCGTGATCCTCGGCGGCGGCATTGTCGGCACGAACGCGGCCAAGATCGCGGCGGGGATCGGCGCCCTGGTGACGATTCTGGATGTGAACGTGGATCGGCTGAGGTATCTCGACGACGTGATGCCGCAGAACGTCTTCACGCTGTACTCGAATGCTTTCAACCTTCGCAAGATGCTTCGGGAGGCGGATCTCTTAATCGGAGCGGTGTTGATACGCGGCGCCCGAGCTCCGGTTCTGGTGAACCGAGAGATGCTCAGCCTGATGAAGCCGCGCGCCGTCATCGTGGATGTGGCCGTGGACCAGGGCGGCTGCGTCGAGACGATTCGTCCGACCACCCACAGCAAGCCGATTTATCTCGTGGACGACATCGTGCACTACGGCGTGACCAACATGCCCGGGGCGGTGGCGGGCACGAGCACCTATGCCCTGACGAACGTGACCCTCCCGTACCTCCGCCGGCTGGCCAATCTCGGCTGGCGGGAGGCGCTCCGCCGGAGTGAGGCGCTTCGAAAGGGCTTGAACGTTGCTGAGGGGAAGGTGACGTTTCAGCCGGTGGCTGAGGAGTTCGGGCTGCCGTACGCGGAGCCGGAGAACCTGCTCCTGGAGACTGCCACCTGACCGGGTGGTATACTCTTTGCGCAGCAGGTTTCCATGAAGATCCTTTACGTCGGCCGAAACGCCCGCATTGGCGGCGGGACCACCTTTCGCCTGAACATCTCGCGCGGGCTCCGCAAGCGCGGTCACGAGATTTGGCTCGCGTCGCAGCCGGGCGAAGTTCTCCCGCGGTATCGAGAGATCGGCGTCGGCTATGTGTGGACGCCGCCGCCGCCGTGGGGGGGCTGGTGGATCGCCAACGCCATCCGAAAGCACGGCATTGAGCTGGTTCACGCCTCGAACACCACGCCCGGCACCGCAGCGGAGTGGGCCTGCGATCGCACCGGAGTCCCGATGGTGATGAGCATTCACGGGATCCTCGGCAAGAACGATCATCTCGCCACCTGCCTCCAGAAGGCGCGCCGCATCATGACCTTCGAGGAAGAGGCCGTGCGCAACCTGGAGGCTCATGCGGACCGCTTCGATATTTCCAAGATCCGCCTGCTTCGCCGCCCGATCGAGCACAAGCCCCAGTTCCCGCGGGATGATGGCGGCTTCCGCATTGTCGCCGTGGGGCGCCTCTCCCGGCGGAAGGGGCAGAACGCGCTGAACCTGCTCGCGGCATTCCAGGAGTTCCGCAAGGAAGTGCCCGCCGCGACGATGCAGTTCCTGGGGGATGGTACGCTTCTGGGCGAGCTGCGGAAGCGGTGTGACGCGTACAATCGGGAAGCGGGTCGGAAGGTGGTCGAGGTTTTGGGTTCGGTACCCGAACCCGTGCCGATCGTCGGCAATGCGCATGTCCTCGTCGGCGCCTCTTACTGCGCTCTAGAGGCGATCATGCAGGGCGTTGCCGTGGTGGGCGCCGGTTTCTGGGGATACGGCATCATAGACGATACCAACCTGCGGGATGCCATGGCCTACAATTTCGGCGATGTCGGCGGTCCATGGGAAATGACCACCGAAAACTTCCTGCGGGCGCTGCGAACGCTTTATGCCGAGTGGACCGAGAACACCCGGCGGGAGAAGCACTGGCGACTGGATCGGCTCATTGAGGAGGATCACTCCCTGGATCGGGTGGCGCAGCGGCTGGAGTCGATCTATGAGGAAGTGCTGACCGAGGCGGGCGCGCGCGGCGGAAAATGAGCAATACCGGCGATAGGCGTCACGGGGCCGGCGCGGGAGAAGGCTCCGCAACTCCCTCCGGGGACCGACGGCCGCGCGTGCTGATGGTGCTGAAGCGGCCCCACGGACTTCGCGGCATGCAACAGCAGGCGCTGCGGCTTGCGGCTTCCCTTCGGGATGAGGGCGTGTCGGTTCGGGTCATCGGGCACTCGCACCGCTCTTCGCGAGAACCGGGCGCGTGGGACGCTTCGATCCCGATCGACTTTGTGGTGAGTCCCAGCGCGGTGGGTTTCATGGCGGGGCTCCATCGGTACCTGCTCAAGAACCGGGATCAGTACGACCTGGTGCACGTTCACGGGCTGGGCGACGAGTTGATGGTGGTGCTGGTGGCCTCCCGCGTGACAGGGAAGCCGGTCTGTGTGAAGCCGAGCACGGCGGGACCCGGCACCAAGCTCGACCGTATCGCCGAGCTGGCCGAGCGGCTGCCCCCCTCCCAGCGGGTGTGGCGGCGCATTTCGGCCTGGCTGGCGATCTCCGAGCAAACGCGGCGCGACATCCTGCGGCTGGGAGTGGATCCGCGGCGGGTGCACTTCATTCCCAATGGTGTAGACACAGATCTCTGGTCGGCGCCGGCGGCCGATGAGCGCCGTCGCATGCGCACGGAATTCGGGCTTTCGGATGCGGATCGCGTGTTCTGCACCGCTTCGCAGCTCACCCCCCGCAAGAAGGTGGATGTGCTTATCCGGAGCTTCCTGGCGATCGCGGCGGAGCGTCCGAACCTTCACCTCTGGGTGATCGGCAAGGGAGACCAGTACGCCGAACTCCAGCGGCTGGCGCTGAGCCATCCCGCGGGCAACCGCGTCTGGCTCCCGGGCCGGCTTCGGCCCCCGGAGGTGCTGGCGCGATTTCAGACGGCGGATGCCTTTGCGCTGCTGTCCACCTATGAAGGTCTGCCGAATGCGCTGCTCGAGGCGATGTCGTGCGGCATCCCGGCCGTGGTGACCGGCGTGAGCGGCATGGAGGACGTTGTCGAACCCGGCGTGTCCGGGCTGCAGGTTCCGATCGACGATGTCGAAGCGACCTCCGCAGCCCTCCGACGGTTGGCCGAAGACGATCCGATGCGGCAGGCTCTGGGTGTGGCCGCCGCCCGGAAGATGCGGGAGTCGTACGGCATGACGGACATTCGCGGGCGTGTTGCCCGTCTCTACCGCGACCTTCTGCCGGCGGATCGTCGGAAATGAGTTCCTCGGAAGCCGATTTGCCCCTGACGCCGAACACGATTCCGTTCGAGCAGCGCCGGAGCAAGGTGAGTCTGGAGAGCGCGGCGCCGCGGCCCTGGCCCCTCACCGGGTTCACCGAGCGCCTGCCGCGGATCCTGGCGGGGAATGGGCTGCGCGAGGTGGTGGACGCGGTGGTCGAGGCTCGCCGGTCCGGGCGGCCCGTGCTGATGACGTTCGGCGCCCACGTGATCAAATGCGGCCTGGCTCCCGTGCTGATCGAGCTGGCGGAAGCCGGACTCGTGACGGCCTTCGCGACCAACGGCGCCACGCTCATCCACGACTCGGAGTTGGGTCTGTTCGGAGTCACGTCGGAAGATGTGGAGCAGGGGCTTCTGGACGGCACGTTTGGGATGGCGCGAGAGACCGCCGACTTCCTCAACGGGGCGACGGTGGCGGGCCAGGAGGCGGGGTTGGGCCTGGGCGAAGCGGTGGGACGGGCGCTGCTGGCCGCGGGTGGTCCGCACATGCATGGCAGCCTGTTAGCCGCCGCTGCCCGATTGGGGACTCCGTTCACCACCCATGTGGCGGTCGGCACCGACATCATCCACATGCACCCCAGCGCAGACGGCGCGGCCATCGGCGAGACCAGCCTGCGAGATTTCCGGCGGCTGGTCCATCTGGTGGCTGATCTCGAGGGCGGCGTGATTCTGAACGTCGGCTCAGCGGTGGTGATGCCCGAGGTGCTCTTGAAGGCGTTTGCGCTCTTGAGCAACCAGGGTGGCCGTTTGGACGGCTGTCTGGGAGTGGACCTGGACATGATCCGGAGTTACCGGTCGACCACTCAGGTGGTGGAGCGGGTTCGGATTCTGGGCGGCCGCGGGATCGCGCTCACGGGCCACCACGAGATCATGCTCCCGCTGCTGGCGGGACTGCTGCTGGATGCCTGGCGCGGTGAAGGCACGCGCCCCGCCGGACTTCTGGATCGGGATGAGCTCGCCGCCGAGTGCGTCCGACTGCGCCGAGAGGGCAAGCGTGTGGTGTTCACCAACGGCTGCTTCGACCTGCTCCACGTGGGTCACAAGCGCTACCTGGAGCAGGCCCGGGCGCTGGGAGATGTGCTGGTGGTCGGCCTGAACAGCGACGAGTCCGTTCGGCGCCTCAAGGGAGCGGAGCGGCCGTTGGTGAGCGAGACCGAACGAGCTGAGATGCTCCTGGCGCTGCGTTCGGTGGACTACGTTTCCGTCTTCGGGGAGGCAACCCCGGAAGCGCTGATCCGGGCGATTCGACCTCGGATTCACACCAAGGGCGGCGACTACACCGCGGACTCCCTGCCGGAAGCCGCCGCCGTGCACGAAGGTGGGGGAGAGGTCCGGATCTTGCCCCTGGTGCCGGGCCGATCCACATCCCGGCTGGCCGAGCGGATCGGCGCCCTGTAGCCGACAGCGCGAACTGCCGACACCGTGTGAGTCGGAGCGGGCGCCAATGCCGGCGACGGCCGGACCGACGGCGCCGGCCTGCGCTGGAACACCCGGCAGGTTCAGGGTTCCCCACGAATGAGCGGAAACGGGAACAGCGGCTGGATCGAGCGACATAATGGAATGACGGTGGTCGCTTTCCGTGTCGGTCACTCCAGGTCGATGAAGCTGGAGACGCCCATGCAGGGGAGAGCGGTCGGCATTCGCCCGCTCTGGACCGTCGAGGAAGATTGACGGCGCTCCGACCTCGGGGCGCCCGCCCCGAGGTCGAACCCATGTCTCACCTCACACGTCGACGAGTCGCCGTTGTTCTGGCGGTGATGCTGGGTGGCTGGCTGCTCTTCGACGGCGCCCGCGCCCTTCTTCTCGGCAATTACGTGACGCAGGCGACCGGCCCGTATGCCGGCCAACTCGGCCCCTGGGCCACGCTGCTGAACTCGATGGGCCTCCCACCCCGAAGTCGTGCGGCCATCCTCCTCCACCTCGCCACCGGTCTGCTCTGGATGATCGTCGCCGCCGTGCCCAGCCACCGTCGTCTTCGCTCTGCGGTGGTCGCCACGATCGTCGGACTCTGGTACCTCCCCTTCGGGCCGGTGATCGGCCTCGCCTGCTGCGCCCTCCTCGCCGGCACCCGTCCCGGTTCGGGCTCGACTGGCTCGGTTCGATGAAGTGCGTCGGCGGGCGGTGACAGCCAGTTACAACGGGCCGCCCGTCTCGGTCGTTCTTCTGACGCTGGCGCCAGGGATGACTTTCCCCAGATCGGCCGGAGTTATGACGACGCAGTCCGACAGATAAACTCGCTTCCACGGTTCGTCCGCCTCCCGACGGAGTCGCGCGGCAAGGCGGTCGCGGAGTTGCATCAGGAGGAGCGGCTGGATGGAGAGACGCTCAATGCCGATCACCACGACGTAGACCATGGGTCGATCATCGCGCTCCATCAAATGGAGATAGGTGTACGTGCCGCGGGCCTTCGGGACGAGTTCCTCGTGGGTGAGCTCTCTGGTTCGCATTTTTTTCAGGAAGCCGGCACGTTCAGACTCAGGAACCTGGCTGCAGGAGGGGTCCTTAACCTCGATCTGGTACAGCGTCTTCCCATCAGAAACGATGAAGTCCACCGGCCGAACGCCGTGAGGGAAACTGCGACCGCGGCGGTCGAAGAATTCGACTTCGAGATGGGCGGGAAAGCTGAAGCAGAGTTCGCCCTCGACAAGTTCGGTCACGGGTGCTGCCTCGCGCTTAACGCCGCCCGTTCCAGTTCTCGGTCGTAGAGAGAGCTCATGGCCCCTGAGATCGCGCTGTGTACGATGTCGAAGGGTCTGGGATGAGACTCGCAGAGGATGTCTCCCGAGGCGCCGTCTCGGTAGAGTCCGTGGTAACGCGCTGCGTCTTCCGGCCGTGCCCGGAGTTCCAGCTCCTTGAGCACCGAATAGTCGTGGGTCGCCAGGAAGACCTGGACCTCGAGCCGACTCAGTTCGAGGAGCACTTCCATCAGCGGGCCGGTCGAAGTCGGATTCATATTGGCCTCGGGCTCATCCCAAAAGAGCGCCGATCCGGGCACGAGGGCGCCGTTCTGAATGAGGAGCCAGAGCAGTCCGAGTTTCCGATAGCCTTCGGAGAGGAGCGTGAACTCGAGGTTTCCCTGCTTGTTGTGGAGGAAGAAGGTCTCGTCATCCACGACGACGCGCCCGTCCATCTGCTCCTGGAGCGTTGCGAGCAGCTTCCGTCGCGCTGGATCCGACGGCTTCCTGGGAACGTTGAGATACGCTCGATCCAGGATGTCGGCGTAAACCTCCTCGAAGTGGATCTCACGGAGCGCGTAAAGGGATCGGAAGCCCGGCGCATTCGCCAGCATTTCTTTCACGGGAATGAAGGCTGCGGGGATCTTGCAGGCGAGCCAGCCGCTTGTTCCCGTTTCGGCGGCGCCGCGGGCGGCCTGACTCAAGTTTGAAAACGTGACCGAAATCTGGCTCCCAGGTCTGCGAACCGTCACACGGGCGTGAGATCGTCCGGCCTGACGTCGCACCATCCGTCCGATGCGGCGATGACTCGGCAGGAAGATGCGCTCCAGCTTCTCCGCGAACGGCCTCTGCTCGGTGGTGATGGCGCAGGCGGCGTAGGCGACCTTCAGCAGATGCGTTTTCCCCGTACCGTTGGTCCCGATGAATACATTCAGACGGGGCGCCAGTTCCAGGTTCAGGCGCCGGAATGCCGTGAAGTTTTCCAACTCGAGTGAGGAGATTGCCATTCATCCAGTCTCCCACAAGTCTCCCGCGGCCGGGGGGCTGACTTCTACGCCAACGGGCATGTCCCGCTTCTGCCCGATCCAGCGCTCGCGGCGCCGATTGGTTCGGGGAGCCTCGATCCGCCCCTGGACCTCAGCCGCAAGTTTCGAGATGCCGGAGGGCGGCCCCTTCCATCCGCCGGACCGGTCGGTGACGCCGCCTCTCGTGGGGTTCGCCGCCGCTTCCCGGAGCCCAGGCTAAGAGTCGCCGGATCCGGCGAGATCTGACCGTTCGTGGGCGCCTCCGAAATCGGGGCTGAACGGAGTGTCAGGATAGAGGGTTGGCGTCCGTTTCTAAGGCAGCGTCAATGAATAGTCGAATCAGGGCACCCCAGCTCGCCGGTCCACTGGACGCGAGCCCTCCGGATGTGATTCACCATTACTATGGACGACTCACAGCTTCAAAGACACATTGAAACGCTCAACCGGCAGGATGAGCGGGCGCGGCGGGAGGGTCTGGCCTCCCTGGCGGCGAGCTTG
>SYKE01000244.1 GCA_005798285.1 Actinomycetota bacterium | reverse complement strand
GATCGGCCCGAGAGTACTCACAGCTCAGAAGCCAAGTTTTGGAAGCTCGGATCTCGTAGATTGCCGCGTCGTTCGGTGACATCCGCCCCGGCGCTTGGGCGCTTCGAGCTAGCGACGAGGCTCGCGACCAGGCGCTTCACCTTGCCAACCACTCCTCGCAATGACGTGCCCGGTGGCTGGGTGGTGGGAACGGGAGGAGTCCTCGGGCCATCGCAATGCCGTGCCCGGTGGTTGGGTGGTGGGTGCGGAAGGGTGTTCCCGCGTCCTCGCATTGACGTGCACGATGGGTGCGATGGTGGGTGACCGCAGCATGATCGCACCCGGACTTGCCGGGACCTTCGACTGAAACCCCGGATCAAGCGCGGTATCAGGCGGCAAGTCGGTGTTCGGTCCGATGCGAGTGCGGCTATTCATCCAATGGCGAGCCGTCGGGGCGGAGTGCTCGCCAATCCGGGTTCGTCGTGTTGATGAGCCGAAGCTTGTCTTCTCTTGAACCTGCCTTGAGTTGCTTCTCGCGGTCAATGGCTGCCTGGGGACTTGAGTAGACCTCAAAGTACACGAGTAGATGGACCCGGTACCTTGCGGTGAACGACTTGCTGTGCAGCGACTCGTGCTGGTGCAACCGGGCCGCCAGATTGCTCGTCACTCCCACATACAGCACGGAGTGCCGGGCATTGGTCAGGATGTAGACGTAGTAGTTCTTCAACTCTGCTCCGACGCCACCGAAACCTGAGCCCACGAGTTTGCGTTCGAGGACCTTCTGGGTTGGCGCCTCCGCGCGGCGTTGCACATTACGCACAGGTTGCGGTAGTCCGGAATGAAAGTGATCTGGTCTACTCGATACTACCTCCATTGGCGAATGTCCGAGCGTTACACATCCCTGCTCGCCTTTGCCGAACTGTCACGTCGTTGCGAAGAGCAGAGCGACGCGGCAATCTACGAGAACCGGGGTACCCGCTTACGAGGAACGGCCTGGGCGTACTCATATCTCAAGGGCTGAATTCTGCATGGCCCGGATCTCGTAGATTGTCGCGTCATTGGGTGATATCCGCCCCGGCGCCGGGGTGCTTCGAGCCGTAGACGAGGCTCGTGACCAGGCGCTTCACCTCGCCAACCACTCCTCGAAATGACGTGCACGGTGGCTGGGTCGTGGGAACGGGGGGAGTCCTCGGGCCATCGAAATGACGTGCACGGTGGCTGGATGGTGGGAACGAGGGGTGTTCTCGCGCCACACGACTGCGGCGCGGTGAGGTTCTTGGAACGGGCCGAGCGCCGGTGGGGTGCACCGGCGCTCGGAGGGGAAGGTCAGTCGCCGATGGGACCGAACCACGCGCTGCAGTTGGCGTAGCGGGCGTTGCTTCGGGGGGACTGCCAGCAGACGCCGCGCAGGCTCTGCATCTGGTAGTTGTCGGGCGCCTTGTACCACTTCACGTGGCTGTCGGCATGGAGGTAGTTGGCGCCGCCGGAGTGCCGGCCACGGCTGAGCATGTAGCCCTGGTCGTGGATGCTGGCGCCGGCGTAGCGGTCGTCGCGGCCGCTGATGTCCGGAATCGTGCCGGCGTTGGGGCCGAGCAGAATCAGGCTGGAGGGGGAGCCGAGGGCTGCGAGAGACACCACGGGGAGCTGCACTCCCGGCGCGACGCCTCGGCCGCGCGGCATCAGGTTCACGTTCGGGCCGTAGCCCAGCAGCGCCCTCGAGGCGGCGGTGCCGTTCGTGGCCACCCACGCTGCGTCGGGCAGGGATGCGTCGATGTTGGGACAGATGAAGACCGACTTGCGCTGGCTCTTGTTCTCGAGCTGTCCGGCCACCTTCGTGATGCTGGCCTTGATGTAGGGATCGACCAGCGAAGGCCAGGTGTACCGGCCCAACACCGGCACGTCATAATCGGTGGGCGGGAAGGTTTCGTCGTAGTCCTGAACGTAAAGGCTGAAGGCGGTTCCAAGCTGCTTCAGGTTCGACGCGCAAACCGTCTGACGCGCTTTGCCGCGCGCTTGTGCGAAAACCGGGAACAGGATGGCGGCGAGGATGGCGATGATGGCGATAACGACGAGCAGTTCGATGAGAGTGAACGCTCGACTCGTGCGGTTCGGGGTGCGGAGCATCGTTGTCTCCTTCGGTGCGGTGGCTTCCACCACTTTGCGGAAAACCGGTTTATTTTAGGGACTTTTGTACAATTCTTGTCATGTCGTTTGAACCCTTCTTGGTGAAAGGCGCTCTTTGGAACCCGTGAAACGGCGACCGCCGACGCTTCAGGATCTTGCGGATGCGGTCGGCATGCACAAGTCCACCGTCTCCTTGGCGCTCTCAGGGAAAGGCAACATCTCGGCCCTCACCCGAACTCGCATCGCGGATGCCGCGAAGGAGTTGGGCTACGAGCCCAACCCGCTGGCGCAGCGCCTGGCGCAGGGGCATCGCAACGACACGGTGGCGATCTTCACCGGTGTGCTGGATGTGGGACTGTCGTCGGAGAAGCTGCTGCGGATTCAGCAGACCCTCAGTGCGAGCGGGTTGGAGGCCCCTATCCACGTTTCCGATCACCGGCAGGATGGCGGCGCAACCCAGGCGGCCCAGATTCGGCAGCTCCGTCGACAGCGGCCTCGCGCCATCATCTGCGCCACGCAGCGGGTCGATGGCCGGGTGCTGCCGGAGCTGCAGACCTACATCCGAGAGGGCGGAGTGGTCGTGAGCTACGACACGCCGATCCCGCTGGAGTGTGATCAGGTGCTGTTCGACCGGGAAGAGAACGCGTACCGGGCCGCCCGCCACCTGCTGGAACGGGGCCACCGCCGACTGGGGTTGGGGGTGTCGGACCAGCGTCCGAACCATGCCGACGGGGCGACGGATCCGGTGAGCGCCCGCATCCGGGGCTTCCGCCGCGCCCTGCAGGAGTTCGGCCTGGAGCCGCGCCCGGAGTGGCTCTTCTACAACCCGACCTACGAACGCGGCGGCGCCGAGATGGCCCAGCGGTTCCTGGCGCTGAAGGAACGGCCGACCGCGCTCTGCATCGTGAACGACTACGTGGCGATGGCCTTCATGTGCGAGATCCTCCGCGCCGGGGTCCGCGTGCCGGAGGACGTGAGCCTGATGGGGCACGACAACCAGCCGATTGCCCGCTACTGCCCCGTGCCGCTCACGTCGGTCTCCCAACCCTATGAGGCGATCGCCGACGCCGTGGCCGATCTGCTCCTCAGCCGGCTGCAGTCCGCCGACCCCTCCGCCGAGCCACCCCGCACCATCTCGCTCGAAGGCGAACTGATCGAGCGCTCCAGCGTCGGCCCCGTTCAGGCCGGCTGATCTCCTTCAGGACGCGGCTTCCCGGGCCTCGGCGCGCCGCCGGGCCTCGATCGGGTTCGGCAGCAGGTGCTCCGCGAGGTTGAACTTACCCTCCGGATCCAGCAGTTCGCAGAACCGGGGCCAGTACTGCTCCGGTGTCGCCCGGAAGAGATACGCGGGGTGTGTCGGGTCATTCCGATGGGCCCCGTCGAACCACTCCGGCGGCAGCCAATCTGCACCGGGCTCCTTCAGAAAGAGATCATCCGCGAAGTTGGGGTACGTGGCCAGCATCCTGGTGGCCTCCGCTCGAAGCTCCGGTGGGAAGTCTTCCGCCTTCCACTTGTGGTTGAGGATCCGGTTGATCTTTTTCACGACCTGGGGATCGGCGTTGCCGAGAATCACCAGAGCCATGTTGCGCTCCAGGCGCTCCCACACGCACGCGTCTGCACTCGTAAGAGGCGTTGGTCCGGCATCGGCGCTATCGGTGCGACCCATCCATAGTTCGGCCACCCCTCGCAGGTTGGGGCTGAGTACCCGCATCGCGGAGTCGCGCGATGGATTCGAACTATAGTTTGCATCAAGAGCCAGATTCAGATCCAGATCCAAAGCCCGATCCAGATCCAGAGCACGATCCAGAGCGCGATCCAGAGCCCGAGCGCGATCCAGAGCCCGAGCCCGAGCCCGATCCAGAGCCCGAGCCCGATCCAGATCCAGAGCCCGAGCCCGAGCCCGATCCAGAGCCAGATCCAGAGCCCGAGCCCGAGCCCGAGCCCGATGCAGTGCCCGAGCCGGAGCCCGAGCCAGATCCAGATCCAGAGCCCG
>SYKE01000243.1 GCA_005798285.1 Actinomycetota bacterium | reverse complement strand
GCGGACAACTGCTCGCGTTCGTCTGGTGTGAGCGTCACGCGGTATTTCTTGGGCACAGGGATTACCTCCACACCAAGTGAATCACATCTTCGTCCGAGGCTCCGGTGAAGAATCAACTCCGCCCTGACAGACCACTAGATTCCCTTTGCAGAAGCCCCTCGGCGTCCGGAGCATCCGTTCGGGAGGGTTCCCGTCTGACCGGTTATGTTGTCGGCGCTTCGAGACCGGAGCAGCACTGGGGACCAAACGTGTGGGTCGGGCCCAGCGGTTTGGCGGTGGATCGGGCGGGCGTGATTGGCGAGCTTTACGCAGCGGCGGCCGAACGATGGGTGAGTGAGGGAAAGACACACCACTACGTGCTCGTCCCGGCCATGTGCGCGGATTGGGTGGAGAGCTGGTTTCGCCTCGGCTTTGGACTCCAGCATGTTCACGCCGTTCGCGAGCCGGGAGGCGTGCCGAGCGGCGCCGAGTCCGACAACCTGTTGTTGCGTCTCGCAGACCACCGCGATCTGGACGCACTCGCCGAACTCGAACTGCTGTTGCCCGCGCACCAAGCCCGGTCGCCCGTGTTTGCTGCCGGCAATCCATCCGCCCTGTCGGATGCGCGGCGGGACTGGGAGGAGACTCTGGGAGACGCTTCAAGCGAGACCTGGGTCGCAGAGCTGAATGGCCGGGTGATCGGGTGTGCGATGCGGTGCCCGGTGGAGCGGAGCCACGCTCACTCGGGTCCGGCGCGGCCGGAGAATGCCGCGATCCTGGCCTTCGCGGCAGTCTTTCCGGAGTGTCTCGGCGCGGGTGTGGGGCGGGCGCTCGGGCGTCGGGTGCTGGAGCGCGCCGGAGCTGCGGGTTACTCAGCGATCGTGACGGATTGGCGTTCTGCAAACCTGCAGGCAGCTCGGGCGTGGACGGGACTCGGTTTTCGCGAGACGTACTTTCGGCTCTTCCGTCGGGTCGATTGAGGGCGCGAGGTCTTCCTTCCTCGATGGTGACCGATGGGAGAGAGCGCCACCGTCGGACGGAGGCTGGCTTGTGAGGAAGCCTCTACCGCGATGTGGGTTCAATTGGCTTCTCTCCCGGCCGACAGTCTCTCAACTCCAAGGCTGAGAGCGGAACAAAGCGCTACTCCCCCGGGATCGCCCGGGTTGGGGAGTGCCTCAGTTCCGCCTTGGCGTGGTAAGGCGTTCTTGTGTGGCTTGGTTCTCTTACCGCGCCGCGCCGCGCGGTACGCGGAAAATGGGCCGCGCTGACGGTTCTGCGGAAGCGAGTTCGCAGCGGCCCACACGTCTCTTGGAACTCATGCGCACTCTCGCCGTGACATCGAATACCGGCGATCCGGTCGCCGCCGCGGCACCGGACTGCCCCGGCTAGATCCAGCCGTCCGAACGCAGGCGATGGATCGCGCGACCGAAGGCTGTGACCGTGGCGTCGATCACTTGGTCTGTGTGAGCGGCGGAGGTGACGCCCCGGAGGCCGAACCAATCGACGCCTTCCAGGAGCATTGCCTGGCGAGACGCGTTCACCAGCCCCTCGGGATGGGGGCGGGAGAGTTCGTCGAAGTCTCCACCGCAGGGAATGAACTCGGCGTCATCCGGCTGGGGGCCGTGGTAGTTGGTGCGGATGTGGACGTCCGAGAACGTACCATAGGCGCGCCATGGGAGACGCTCTTCCTGGATCACGGCGTTGACTCCGTGCCGAAGTCGGGATGCCGCTGCGTCTGCTAGACGTTGGGGCTCGCCGGTCGCGACGATCTTCAGCGCCGCGATTCCCGCAGCGGCGGAAACCGGGTTTCCGTTGAATGTGCCGGGATGTCGAAGGCGAGGCCCCGGCTTACCGGCGGAGAGGAGATCCATGATGTCCTCCCTCCCGGCCACGGCGCCGCCGGGCAAGCCGCCCGCGAGGACCTTCGCGAGCACCGTTAGGTCCGGCCGAACGCCGAACTTCTGCTGAGCGCCGCCGGGGGCAACGCGGAAGCCCGTAATGACCTCATCACAAATCAGCAGCGCACCGTAGTGCGTACAGAGCTCACGGAGCCCCTGCAGAAACGAAGCCCCCAGGGGAACTTCGCCCCAATGTCCGCCGGTGGGCTCCAGGATAACGGCTGCGAGGTCGGGTCGACGGATGAACGCCTGCTCCACGCGATCGAGGCAGCCGGGCTTCACCGTTTCGAACTCCGGCGGCTGCACGCCCGGTTCTGCCTGGCCGTACGGCGGATTCGCCTCGGAGATGAGACCGTCGCTCCAGCCGTGGAAGTGACCCTGGAACCGAAGCAGGGTGCGCTTTCCCGTGAAGATGCGCGCGAGCCGTACGGCCATCATGGCCGCCTCGGTGCCCGATGAGACGAAGCGGATCCGCTCCGCCGACGGGATGAGTCGCTGCACCGCTTCCGCCCACTCGATTTCCAACTCTGTGGATCCGCCCGGGTGGGTGGAGAGCGCCACCTGTGCCTGCACCGCCCGCACCACATCCGGATGGGAGTGGCCGAGCAGGAGAGCGCCGTGGCCCATCATCAGGTCGGTGAGTTCGACGCCCTCAACGGTCCACTTCTGGCTGCCCCGACCCCGCGCAATGAGCACGGGGAATGGGTGCATTTCGCGGGCCACGTGCGTCACGCCCTCGGGGAAGACCTTCTGGGCGCGGATCATCGCCAATCCTGATGTGGCAAAGGTCGCGCGATAGTCGCGCTCAAGCGCGGTTCGAGGTTCGGTGGTCAAAGGTGGGGGTCCGTTGTTCGGTGTCGGGACGAGAATGGAAGAACGATCTCGCGGGTCGTCGAGACGCTGACGCTCACTTCACGGCGCTGGAGGCTGCGAAGGCCTTCCTCAGCGCGGATTGCCAGACGTTGGCGAGTCGGTCGACAGTCTTGTAACCCGTGCCGGCCGCGTCGGAGGAGGTCACCGCCAGAACAAAGTCGCCGTTCAGGTAGAGATGGACGCGCGAGCCGACCTTTTTACGGGAGACGACTCCACCCTTACCGCCCAGGTGTTTCGCAAAAACCTCTTCCACCCGACCGATCCGATCGTCGACGGTCAGCTTCTTCCCGTTGAGCGTATCGCCAACGCGAATGCGGAGCACTTCTTCGGATCCGAGGATGAGGGGCTTTCCCTTTTGGGCCGAGGCGGGGAGCCCCGCTCCGAGCAGAACGGACGAAAGAGCCAGACCGAGCAAGGAACGTCGCGAGCGCATTTCAGTACTCCCAGAGGGGCGCGGATCCGGTCGGGCGCGCACTCCATCCATTATGGCGAGATTGTGCCTCTCGGTGGCCGATCATCGCAGCAGCAGAAGTGCGCCGAGCGCGGTGACAAGTCCGATGGCGAGGGGGCCCAGCACACTTCTAAGCACGAGAAGCGGCGACACCCCCAGGAGGCCGCAGGAGTAGATCACCACGGCGGCGACCGGTGACGCCGTTCGGCCGACTGCGCCGGCCACGCAGGCTCCCGCGGCGGCGGTTACTCCCTGGGACACCAGTTCCGTGCTGGCACCAGCGGGGAGGGGGGCCAGAAACGTCTGTGCATAAGTGAGGATGGGGCCCGAACCGGACCCCGAAAGCAACGCGAGAGACAGCGGGAAGAGCACCGAGAGAACCAGCGCCCCGAGGGGTCCCGCGCCCGCGACGGCTCGGGCAATCTCACCCGACACTCCCGCCGCCTGCAGACCCGCACCGAAGCACTGGGCTGAGATCGTGAGTCCGATGATCCCGCCGTAGGCGGAACCCATTCCCTCAAACGCGGCGCGAAACACCCGGGGGGCGCTCCTTCCCGAGAGGATCAGGACCACAACGATCCCGATCAGAAGCGCTCGGACCACCGTCAGCGTTCCCGGAGGGATCGGGCCGTCCGTAGCCGTAGCTGTGAGCCACGCTGCGGGGGCCCAGTTCATACGTGCCCCGACAATCAAGCCGATGGGAAGCAAGACCGCGAGCGCACGAAGCAAGTGGGTCATCCCTCCCGTCTCGCCCGGAGGTGTCACGACCTCACTCACCCACGAGTTTGGGTCGACCCGCCGTGTCAGGCTGCTTCGCGCGTGGGTGAGGCTGAATGCGGCGATCGCGGCCGCCGCGCCGCACAGCAGGGGGAGCAGGATTCGCTGATGAATACTCGCCGCGTCGAGCGAGGACACTCCGGCCACGGCCAGAACGTCCTGTGCGGCGGGACTCAGCAGATCTCCCCCGAGTGAGCTTCCCAGGATGAGGGCCGCGGCGGCGATGTCGGGGCGATAACCGGCGGCAAACCAGAGCGGCGCGAGGACCGGCCCGATTGCGGCGGCGGTGCTCGCCTGGCTGGGAATGGCAGCGTTGAGCAGGAACGCAGCGATCATGCCGCCGGGCAATACCGCGGCGCCCACCCGGCGGATCGGTTTCAAGAGAAGATCGACGAGAGCCCGATCGCAGCCGGCTTCGGACAGCACCGCGGCAAACGCCATGGCCGCGCAGATCGGAGCCACCATCGGCGCGACCATGCCCCGGGCAAAGGCATCTGCCGCGACAAATGGTCTTCCTGCGAGTGCTCCGAGCGCCAGCGCGGCGGCGAGCAGCGCCAGACGCGGTTCGGCGCGACGAGCCAGCGCAACGATTAAGGCCGCGAGCACCACCACGGAACCGGCGAGAGTCATGCCGCCAATCGCTCGTAGATCGCGACGATAGCCGTGGCGAACCCCTCGTAAGAGCTCTCTCTGGCATGCGCCAGCCCCGCTTCCGCGAGTCCACAGCGTCGGGGATCGTCCGCCATCAGGCGCAGGATCCCTCGTGCGAGGGCGCCTGAGTCCCCCACGGGGAAGTGTTCCACGCCGGGCAGGCGCATGAGCTCGGGGAGGTTGGAGCCGATGATGGGACGTGCCCGGGCCTGCGCGAACGCGAGCGAGGCGGACGCGCTCATCGACTCGAAGGGAGCGAGAACAAGGTCCGCCGCCCGGCAGATACGATCGAGGTCCTCCACGGATTGGTATCCCGTGATTCGGAATCGCTCTGAGAGGCCCATGCGGCGCGCCTCTGCCTTCAGCCAGGCCTCGGTCCCCGTACGGTCGTCGGAATGCTCGCCCCCCGCTGCGACCAGCAGATACTCGGCCGGAAGCTCCCGGAGGGCGGCGAGCGCCACGTCGTAGCCCTTGCGGCGCGCCAGAAACCCGATGATGACCAGCAGCGGACGCCCCCCGAGTCCCAGCTCCCTGCGACACTCTTCGTGAGTGGGCGAGCGCGGGTCTACGGACGGCGCCGGCATGGGCAACACAGAGATTGTGGATGCCGGGACTCCCAGCTCGCGGAGTTGATTCGCGATCAGCGGGGAATGCGTGATTCGATGGCTGATGCTGCGTGGACAAAAGGCTCGGCGATTGAACCAGCGCTTGTACCACACCGCAGGAACCCCGGACGCGGGACCCAGCCGTGGTTGATCGTCAAACTCGTGGATGGTGACCACCGTGGGCGCCCTCAGGGACTGCAGCAGCGACGGCCACCGATCCTCGACGGGATGCATTCCCCCGAAAAATGGGTAGGCATGCTGCAGGTGAACCACGTCGGCATCCCGCAGATCCTCCGCGAAGTGAGTCCATTCCACGGTAGCAGCCCGCGGTCTCGGGTAGGGCAAGACGTCGAGATTGCAGTGGCGTCGCAACTCCGGCGTCAGATGCGCGCTGTAGTCGGCCACGCCGCAAGGTCGCGCCCAACTTGTTCCATACGTGACCCTGAGACGCCGCCTCACCTCTGTGGCTTCCGGAAAGGCGTTGGAAGCCGCGGGTGTGGCCCTTCGGATCGCAGGACGAAACCGACGGACGCCTCCGATCCGGTCAGAGGGTCCAGCCGGTGCGGGTCGTCGTGGGTGGGTGACATGGCGGAGATCCTGAACCGGGAGGTTGCAGGTTGACCATACCGTGTATGGAGGGCTCCCGCCCAGTGTAACTGTGAAGTGAACACCTCTCCCGCAACCGTCGTAGCCCATGAAGGGAGAGCCGACTCGGGCGGGCAACGGCCAGTTAGGTAAGATGGGATTGGGAGCGAACCCTCAGGGATCTCCTGGGTCATCGCGGGGATTGGTTGTCGGCATGAGGCGAACGGCTTGGCTGGTTCTCGGGCTGGTTGCGGCGGCTACTGTGCTGCTCATGCCGACTCCCCCCATCGTCGCGCAGGGGCGCCCCCCGGCGAAGCCATCCGTCGACTTTGAGCTGGCTATCCGGCCTGTGCTCGCCGGTCGGTGCGGGTCATGCCATGGGGCACAAATCCAGAGCGGCGGACTCCGTCTCGACAGCCGTGAGGCGATGCTGAAGGGCGGCAGACGAGGGCCGGCCGTCCAGCCGGGCAAACCTCTCGCGAGCCTGCTGTTCAGAGTGATCACCGGCGCCGACGCGGCCCTCAAGATGCCCCCCGACGGAACCCTTCCGGCCGCCAGTGTGGCGGCAATCAAGCGCTGGATTGAAGACGGCGCCGTGTGGCCCGCCGTATCGGCAGCTCAGGCGGCGCCCAACCCAGGAGCACACTGGGCATTTCAACCGGTGCGAGCGGTGGAACCGCCGCCGGTGCGGGATCGACGCTGGGTGCGGAATCCGATCGATGCCTTCATTCTCTCCAAACTTGAGAAAGAACAGATCCAGCCCGCGCCCCCCGCTTCGCCGCGTGACCTGGCGCGGCGGGTGACGCTTGACCTCACCGGGTTGCCTCCGACCGCCGAGGACCTTGAGCGCTTTGAGTCCGACGCCCGACCCGATCGGTATGAACGGCTTGTGGACTCGCTCCTGGCGTCGCCTCGCTACGGGGAGCGCTGGGCCCGGTACTGGCTGGATCTCGTTCGCTACGCCGACACCAATGGGTATGAACGAGATGGAGAAAAGCCTTACTCGTGGAAGTACCGGGATTGGGTCATCCGCTCGCTGAACGAGGACAAGTCGTATCAGCGCTTCGTCACGGAGCAACTCGCCGGCGATGAACTGCCGGATCGGACCGAACAGACGGTTGCAGCGACGGGGTTCTTGAGGTTGGGCACGTGGGACGACGAACCGAACGACCCGCTCGATTACCAGTACGAGCGCCTCGACGATCTCGTTCACGCGAGCGGCACTGCGTTTCTCTCGCTTACCATTCGGTGCGCCCGCTGCCACGATCACAAGTACGATCCCATCCCCCAGAAGGACTACTACGCCATCGCCGCCAGCTTCTGGGGTGGCTATCTCCGGCCGGGCGACGGCAAGCTGATGGGTGGACCGCCGTTGGACCGCCTCGGCTTCCCGGTGCTCGGGTTCACGGACGAAGGGCCCCATCCCCCCGCCCTTCGGCTGCTGGAGAAGGGAGACGCCAGGCGTCCTGCCGCGACGGTGGATCCGGGCTATCTCAGCCTGTTTCCGGCGCTCAATCGACCGGTGACCCAACCACCCATGGGAGCCGTCACCACCCATCGTCGGAGCCAATTGGCGGCCTGGATCACGGATCCAAAACACCCGTTGACATCCCGAGTGACGGTGAATCGGCTGTGGCAGCATCACTTCGGATTTGGTCTGGTTCGCACGCCGAATAACTTCGGTATGAAGGGCGAGCCGCCGACGCACCCCGAGCTGCTCGACTGGCTGGCTCGGACGTTTGTCAGCCCCACGGGGTCTTCGCCCTTTGCGGCGGGCTGGCGGCTCAAGGCGATGCATCGGTTGATGGTGACCTCCGCAACCTACCGGATGGCCTCGGTCCACCCGGCGGCGGCGCAGATCGAACGGAAGGACGCCCTCAACAAACTCTGGTGGCGCTTCAACCGACGGAGACTGGACGCGGACGCTCTCCGGGACTCCATGCTGGCTGTGAGTGGCGAGCTGAATCTCTCGGAAGGGGGACGCGGGTTTGTGCCCAGCGTCAGTCGAGAGGCGCTGGAGGGATTGAGCCGGAAGGGGGCGGAGTGGAGTCCTTCTGCGCCGGATGATCAAAAACGCAGAACGGTCTACATGTTCCTGAAGCGGGCGCTGATCATGCCCCTTCTGACCGTGTTTGACTTTGGAGACACGACCGCGCCAATCGAACAGCGTGAGAGTTCCATCGTGCCGACCCAGGCGCTCGGTCTGCTGAATAATGCATTTGTCGTGGACCGCTCCACGGCGCTGGCGCGATCGGTGGCCCGAACGGAAACGGACCCGAAAGCCGCCGCTCGGTTGGCGTGGCGGCGAGTTCTGGGGAGGAATCCCACGCCATCCGAACTTGCCGACGCGGTGAGGTTTGTTGCCGCCACTGCGGATCGATACCGTTCAACTCCGCAGAGCGTGTCGGACACTGCCCTTGAGCCACCGGCGCTCCCGGGGCTGGCACTCTGGCTGCGAGCCGATCGTGGAGTCGAGCGCGACCCAGACGGCCGGGTGGAAGCGTGGCTGGACCAGTCGGCGGCGGGTGTGCGGTTTGTCCAGCCGGTGACTTTGCACCGGCCCGCCATGTCCCAATTGGGGGGCGGTGCGCGTCCGGCCCTGAGCTTCGACGGAAACGCGCGGTGGCTGAAGAGCCCCGCACAGGTGATTTCGTCGCAGGCGATGACCCTGGTGGCGGTGATCACCGATCGGGCCGGCAACGGGAGCCACCGAGAGATCCTCTCCAACTGGCGCCGGGAAGGGAATGTGGGCAGTTCCCTGTTCCTGGGAACGACCGGCCCTTCTCTCATCCGCTTCTCAGACGTCTTTGCCCCTGCGGGCACCCTGGCCCAGCCGGAGCGGCCAAGCATCCTGACCGCTCAGACCGGCGCGGGCTCTTCGATGGTGTTCCAGGACCGAGCAGTTCTCGCCGAGCGAGCTTCCGCGCTGGAAGGCCGCAAGCTCGAGGGTCCCTACGTCATCGGTCAGCAGGGGAATATCGGCGGCGAGTACTGGAAGGGGGAGATCGCTGAGGTGATCGCCTTCAATCGCTCGCTCGACGCCGTCGAGAGGGTCTCGCTCTGGAACTACCTCTCCCGCCGTTATGGAATCGCGCCGGCGCCGCGCCCGCCCAGTCCTGAGCTTCGCGCCCTCCAGGCGCTGTGTCACGTGCTGGTGAATACCAATGAATTCGCGTTCGTCGACTGACCCTTCGCCGCATGACGGCGACGACCTTCGAGTGCCAGCCTCGGCATCCCGGTTTCCTTGCGGCCTGACCCGCAGGGAGGCGATCTGGGAGATGGGGTTGGGCTTCGTCGGCACGGCACTGTTGTCGCTTCTCGACGCGGACGGCGCCCTCGCGTCGGCGCGCTCCGGTGGTTCGGGCGCCTCCTCCGCGCCGGAAGGACCGCTGGCGCCGCGACCACCGCACTTCGCAACACGGGCCAGAGCGTGCATCTTCCTCACGATGAACGGCGCTCCGAGTCACATCGACACCTTTGACTACAAGCCGTCGCTCGCGAAGTACGCCGGACAGGACCTGCCCGCGTCATTCAAGTTTACGAACTCCGGCGGCCGGAAGAAGGGCGCGCTCACGCCGGCGTGGCGACCGTTCCGCCCGGGCGGCAAGAGCGGGTTGATGATCAGCGACTACTTCCCGAATGTTCGGAAGCACGCCGACAAGATCGCGCTGATCCGCAGTTGTCACGCCGACAGCCACGCGCATGGGAGCGCCCTTGTAGCGATGAACACGGGCAGCATCTTCATCGGACGCCCGTCAATCGGAAGTTGGGTGGCCTACGGCCTCGGCACGGTCAATCAGAACTTGCCGGGCTATGTTTGCATTCTGGACAAGCGGGGGGGACCGATCAGCGGACAACCCAACTGGAATTCCGGGTTCATGCCGTCGGTCTATCAAGGCACGCTCTTTCGTCCGATCGGCGATCCCGTGCTGGATCTTCGGGCCGCCTCGGATGCCCGCACCCAAAGGGAGTCCCTCGACCAGATCGGCCGGCTGAATGAGCGCCACATGGCGGCTCGGGGAGGCGGCTCGGACTTGATGTCGCGGATCGCGAGCTATGAGCTCGCCTACCGGATGCAGAGCGAGGTGCCCGAGGCGGTGGACCTCACGCGGGAGACCGCCCACACGCTGGACGCCTACGGCGTGGATCGGGAGCCCACCCGGGAGTTCGGGCGAAACTGTCTCATTGCCCGGCGGCTGGTGGAGCGGGGCGTGCGGTTTGTCCAGCTCTACTCGGGGGGCGGTCACCTGGAGGAGACCTGGGACGCCCACGAGAGCGTGGAGAAGAACCACGGCCGTCACGCGGGGGAGACGGACGGCCCGATCGCTGCCCTCCTGACCGATCTGGATCAGCGGGGCCTCCTGGACTCGACGCTCGTGCTCTGGGGTGGGGAGTTCGGTCGGATGCCCTACGCTGAAGGCGTGGGAGCTCCGGGTCGCAACCACAATCCCTACGGGTTCACCATGTGGATGGCGGGCGCAGGCGTGAAGGGCGGGATGTCGTACGGGGAGACGGATGAGTTTGGGTTTGCCGCGGCCGTGAATCCAGTCCACATGCACGATATCCACGCCACGCTGCTGCACCTGATGGGGATGGACCACAAGAAGCTCAGTTACCTGCACCAGGGGAGGGAAGAGCGGTTGACCGACGTCTACGGCCGCGTCATCCAGGAAATCGTGGCGTGATCGCCCCCCGACGCCGGTTCTGGGTGGTCCCGGCGGTGGCGTTGTCGCTGGGGTGCGGCGTCGCGCCGGCGGGCGGACAGGGAGCGGGAGTGCAGCGGTTCGAACGCGACCCCGGCTGGATTTCCTTCCGCTCACGTCTGGTCCCCAACCCGGCGCCGTTCACGACTCAACGATTCGGACCGAGCCCGGAACGAGGTCCCGGAGTTTTCGGTGGTGTGGTACAGCGCAGCTTGCGGCCGGCCCGATTTGGTCGGGTGATCCCGACCGCGAATCTGGACCAGCGCCTCGAGGCCGAGGGCACGTTTCGGGTTGTCGCGGCAGAGGGCGGCTCCGGCTTGCTGGTGGGCTGGTACCGACACGACTCGGCGGGCTGGCGGACGCCGAATTCCCTGGCGTTCCGGCTGGACGGCAACGGCGGCAAGTGCTGGGTCTTCTACGAGTACGGCACACGGCACTGGCTCACCGGTGGGGGCGGCTGTTTCGAGGGGGAACGCTACCAGACCACCCGCACGCCGCCGCTGGTCGCCGACGGAAAGCCCCACGTCTGGAAGCTCCTCTACGAGCCGAAGCCGGCGGGCGATGCAGAGATCTCCTTTACGTTGGACGGGACTCGATATGCCATTCCGGTGCCCCGAGAACACCGACTGGACGGCGCCGAGTTTGATCGCTTCGGGATCTTCAACCAGATGACGAGCGGAGGCTCTCTGGAAGCGTATGTGTCCGAGTTGAAGGTCAACGGAAAGGTCGTGTCTCCCGACGAGGGTCCATGGGAGGGGGACGGCAACAACGTCCGATTTGAAGATCGGGCGCGCCGACCGCTTCATGACTTCGGCTTCTCGCCCACTGGTTTCGCGGGTGGCGGGGGAGGGTCGCCGGGAGAGATCGGCGGGCTGGTGTGGCGCGATGAAGCGCCGGCGTACTTCGCGGCAGCCATGCCGGCGCTCTCGCTGGATCAGCCGATGAAGGCGTCGGGACGTCTGGTGTTTCGAGCCGCGGGCTCCGACAGCGGGGTGGCGCTCGGCTGGTTCGACTCTGCGACCAAAGAATCCAAACGGAGCGCCGACCACGAGCAGCCGCCAAGAAACCTTTTGGCGCTCGTGCTGGAGGGGCCAAGCCGGATCGGACACTACCTCAGGCCGATCCTCCGCGCCACTGACGGGAGCGGCCAGCTGGAGGATCGCGGGCCCATCTTGCGCCCGGACGGCCAACCGCATCGCTGGAGCATGGCGTACGACCCCAACGGCGCCGCGGGGCGAGGGCTGCTGGTCTGGAGTCTGGATGATGCTCGCTTTGAGTGGCCGCTTCCGGAGCAGGCACGAACCCGCGGCGCACGGTTCGACCGTTTTGGCTGGTCCAATCTGCAGTCCGGCGGGACGTTTGTAGAGGTCTATCTCGATGACTTGCTGCTGGAGCCACCGAGCAGGAGCATGGTCCGATGACCTTTGATCTGATCCTTGAGGGCGGCCTGGTGTTCGACGGCACGGGCGCGGAGCCGGTGCTCGCCGATGTCGGCATCCTCGGTGAGCGGATTGAGGCGGTCGGGGATCTCGCCGATGCGATGGCGGCCCGCCGCATCGACGTGGCAGGCCTGGGGGTGGCTCCCGGCTTCGTGGATACGCACACTCACGCCGAGGGCGCCTTGCTGACCGATCCCCAGTTCGAGTGCGCTATCCGCCAGGGGATCACCACGCTCTTCCTCGGCATCGACGGGATGTCGTATGCACCGCTCTCACCCGCGAACTATCGGCTCTACCGCCGATGGCTCAGTGGGCTGTTGGGCCTGCCGCCGGACGATCTGGACATGAGCAGCGTCGCGGCGTTTCGATCGCACTACCACGGCAAGGTCAGCGTGAACACGGTCTATCTGGTGCCGCACGCGACCGTACGCCTGGAGGTTCTCGGCTTTCGCGACGGACCGCTGGTCGGAGCGGATCTCCAGCGCGCGAAGAAGCTGATTGCCGAGGGTTTCGAGCAGGGCGCCGTGGGATTCACGACCGGATCCAAGTACTACCCCGGTCCCTGGGCCGACACCGACGAGTTGGTGGAGCTCTGCGGGGTTGTTCGGACGTACGACCGCGTGTACATGTCCGAACCCAGGAGCGTTCCCAATCTACCGGGCGGGGGCGGCGCGACCGAGGCCATGGAGATTGCGAGACGCAGCGGTAGCCGCCTGCACTTCGCGCACTGGCGCACGTCTGCAGACAGCGCCGGTCACTTAGAACGCATCATGAGACCCATCGACGAGGCTCGCACCGCAGACTCCGATGTCACCTTCGATATTTATCCCTATCCCTCGGGGAGCTCGATCCCGGTGAGCTTTCTCCCCGGTTGGGCCCAGGTGGGTGGACCGGACGCCATCCTCCGTCGCCTCGCGGACGCGGCGACCCGGGCGGAGATTGCGCGGTTCCTCGAGCGGGAGCAGGCCGGTTTCCTTGCTCCGATGACGATTTGCCACGCGCCCCACGCGCCCGAGTTGGAGGGACGTCTCCTGTGGGAGATCGCCGAGGAACGAGGTCGGGGCAGCGGAGAGACGCTGTGCGATCTCTTGCTTGCAGCCGAATTGACGCTCGGTCACGTGACTGCGCCTCCCGCCGATCCCGCCATTTGCGAACAGATTCTGCGGGACTGCATGGAGCTTCTCTCACGGCCGGATTATATGGTGTGCAGCGACATCACGCCGGAGGGCGGCATGCCGCACCCTCGCTGCTACGGTGCGTTTCCCCGTGTGTTGGGACCGCTCCGACGCGGCTGTTCCAACCTCTCGCTTGGGGAGGTCATCCACCGAATGACGGAGCGGCCGGCCCGGAGATTTGGACTGACGGAGCGCGGTCGACTCGCGCGAGGTTACTTCGCGGATGTGGTCGTGTTCGATCCGGACACCATCGCCGACACGGCGACCTATGAGCGCCCGCGCAGCTTTCCGCTGGGTATTCCTCACGTGCTGGTGAATGGCCGCCTCGCGGTGGAGGGCGGCCGGGCGACGGGGGTGCTTGCTGGGCGGGCGGTTCCTTGACGGTGGGGGAAGGAGAGGTGTCACGCGAAGGCACGGAGCCGCGAAGAAGTGGGGGTTTTGGTGGGGAGGGGATGGGATGGCACGCGAAGCCGGGAAGAAGAGGGGAAAAAGGGTGTGGTGTGGGGGGACGGTGGGTGAGCGGGGGAATGGCGATTGATGTTGGGAATGACGGTTGGTGATGGGATTGGTGATGGGATTGGTGATGGGATTGGTGAGTGGTGATGGGTGGGCGTTTCGTGAGAGTAGGTGACGGTCAGGGGCGATTGGCGAGCACGGCGTCGGCGGCGAGGCGTCCAGAGCGCATCGCGCCGTTGAGCGAGGCGCTCTCGCGGTAGTCTCCGGCCAGAAAGATGCCCGGCAGCGACGGGTTGGGGGCGATGGGGGCGACTCCGGGCTCGAAGGCGGGAAGGGCGTGGCGGATGCGATAGGTGGCAAGGTGACGCCACTCTTCCACCTGAGAGCCGAACCAGGCCGACATCTGGCGCCGGACGGCCGCTTCAAGGCCATCCTCCGCCCGTGCGGAGCAGCCGAGAACCGTCGTTGAGATCAGGTGTCGGCCCGCGGGAGCATAGCTGGGCGCGATCACGCTGGGTACGCAGACGTTGTTGACCGGGCCGTCGCCCTCCGCGTTCAACACCAGAACCGGTTCTTCGATGGGGGCCCGTGCAGCGGCAAAATAGAGGCAGGTGGCTTCCCTCTTGAGATCGGGACCGGCGAGGCCCAGAAGACGCGAGGCGGCGGGTGCTTCGGTCGCGATGATCACGGCATCGGCGGAGAGCGTCTCACCATCGGTTAACGACACCTCGTTAGGACGAACCGCTCGCACGGGGGTGTTGAGGCGGATGGTTCCAGCGGGCAGGCGGCGAGCGAGTTGCTCCGGGATGGCGCCCATACCTTCCGCGGGGAGGCACGCTTCGCCCTCCGAAAACATCTTGAAGAGGAAGCGGAACATGCGGCTGGAGGTGCTGAGGTCGGCCTCCAGAAAGACACCGCCGAAGAACGGGCGGAAGAAGTCGTGGATGATCGCCTCGGAGAACCCGGCTCGATGGAGCGCCTCCAGGGTTGAGGTCTCCGGCTCGGACAGGAGTTGCTCGACGGAACGACCTGCCAGCTCTCCCCGCAGGCGGGCCAGACGTAGCTTGTCGAGCGGAGATCCTACGGGAGAGAACGCGGCGCGGAGGAGCTCGGTGGGTCGACGCCAGGGGTCCGCGACGGGGTGGAACGCGCCGCCGCGCCGCACAAGGGCGCCCGGTTCGAAGCATTGCAGGCCGAGATCGCCCAATCGGAGCTGGCTGCGGACCTCGGGGTAGGCGCTCTGGAGCACCTGGAATCCGCGATCTAGCCGAAAGCCGTTGACGAGGTCCGTGCGGACGCGGCCCCCCACGCCGTCCGATGCCTCGAGGATGAGGCAGTCGACGCCGAACTCCCGGAGCCGCAGCGCGCAGCAGAGACCCGCCATCCCGGCGCCGACAATCAGGACTCCGCTCTTCAAGACAGGCTCCCCGCCGCCCCGCCAACGACAACCGCAGGGACCGCTTGAATCCTACCCGAGAATATTGGTCTCCGGGACGCGCCGTCCTTGGAACGAGACGGCGCGCCCCGGAAAGGGACTACCGCGCGGATCGGAACAGGCGGGGCGCGAAGTCTTTCAGGGAGTGGCGCCAGGTTTGCCACTCGTGCGCCAGGCCGGGCGCATCGAACCAGGTGACGGGGATGCCGGATGTGCGTATCGTGTCGGCGACCTTCTTCATCGCCAGGATGCGCGCCGGTTCCACGGTGCCGGCCCCCATCCAGAGGAGCTTCCAGGTCTTTCGGGCGGCGGCCGGATCTCGCAGCGCCCCCGAGTAGGAGGTGGCCAGGTCGAACCCCTCCGGCGCGACGCCACTGAACGACCCCACCGCCGCGAAAACGGCCGGGTTTCCGAGACCGATCTGCAGCGCCTGCCCCGCGCCCATGGAGAGCCCGGCGAGAGCCCGATGCTCCCGATCGGCCCGCGTGCGATAGGTGGAGTCCACCATCGGCACGAGGTCCTTGACGACGACGTCGCCGAACGCCTCGTTCCCGCGGGCCGGACGGCCGGTCGCAGCCATCGGCGGAGCCCCCGGCCGGCGGGCCACCATGCCGTTCTCCATCACCACGAGCATGGGTTCGATGGCGCCTTCGGCCAGCAGGTTGTCCATGATGAAGTTGGCGCGCCCTTGCTCCGACCAGCTTCGCTCGCTCTCGCCCGAGCCGTGCTGAAGGTAGAGCACCGGATAGCGCTTTCGGCGATCCTCGTCGTAGCCTGGCGGCGTGTACACCATCGCCCGACGCCAACTCTGGGTCACCTCGGCGAAGTAGAGTCGGGAGCGAACCTCGCCGTGCGGCACCTTCTTCGCCTCGTAGAAATCGTGGGCTGGATCCGGAATCTCAACCCCGCTGCACTCCTTGTTCCAGCCGAAATAGCTTCGCGTGGCGGGGTCGACGACCGGCGTGCCGTCGACGGTGAACCAGTAGTAGTGGAAGCCCGGGACTGCCGGCGGCGTCGTGACGTTCCAAACCCCGTCTTCGATTCGACTCATCTCGAAGGGTCCGGCTCCGAGGCCATTGTCGGCCCCGCCCGCAACGACCTGCACTCGCCTGGCCTCGGGGGCCCGCAGTCGAAAGGTGACGCGCCGATCGGCATGCACACGGGGGTATTCCATCCCCGGCAGCACGGTGGCCGACGGCCGTCCGGCGTCTTGCGCTTCCGCCGCTCGCTCCGCGCCCGCGACCGACGCGGCGACTCCGCCTATCGCCATGAGAACGGTCCTCCTGTGCATGCCGAACTCTCCCCACTCCGGATCACTGACTCTTTTCCAACAGTTCGGCCCCGCATGCCCGCGTGACCTTCGCCCGCTTGCAATACTCACCGCCAGCCCACGCACCGAGCGCCTCGCCCTCGGAGGAACAGCGAAGGGCCCGCCGAACTGGAATTCGCAATCGAGCAATGGCGCAGCAAGGATCCCCGCGATGACCGAGTCTCACCCCACCCCCGCCGGACCAGCTCCTGGAGCGGGTCCCGCCCCGGCCGCGGCGAGTTCGGGTGGCCGGCTGGAGTCGATCGACGCGCTCCGGGGATTCAATATGTTCTGGATCATGGGCGGCGCCGAGTTGTTCGCCTCGACGGCGGCCTGGCTGAACATCCCCTGGCTGCTGGTGGTGAGCGACAACCTGACCGAGCACGTGGAGTGGGAGGGCTTCCACTTCCACGACATGATCTTCCCGCTCTTCCTCTTCATCATGGGGGTGACCACGCCGTTTTCCGTCGGCCGCCGCCGGGAGAAGGGCGCCGCGTTGGGAGAACTCGTCCGGCACGCGCTGATCCGGACGGCGGTCCTGTTCTTCCTGGGGTGGGTTTACAGCGGGCTCTTCAAGCTGGAGGGGTGGAACGAGCTGAGGATTATGGGCGTCCTCCAGCGATTGGCGCTCGGTTCCGGCGTGGCGGTGCTCTGCTACCTCTTCTTCGCGCTCAGGGTGCGGATCGGGATTTGCATCGCGCTGTTGCTGGCCTACTGGGCGGCGATGAAGCTCTGTCCGGTGCCCGGGCACCCGGTCGGCAGCATGGACGAGCATGGGAACTTCGCCAACTACGTCGACCGACTCATCTTCAAGCCCGGCCAGCTCTACAAGGACTACGGCGATCCCGAGGGTCTCTTTTCCACCATCCCCGCGATCTCGACAGCGCTGCTGGGCATCTTCGCGGGGGAGTGGCTGCGGTCGAGCCGGGCGGCGATGGAAAAGGTGAAGGGTCTGGTGATCGCCGGCGCCCTCGGGATTGCGCTCGGCTACGCCTGGAGCCCCCTCTTCCCGGTGATCAAGAAGATCTGGACGAGTTCCTATGTGCTGGTGGCGGGCGGCTGGAGCGCGCTGCTCCTGGCGCTCTTCTACTGGATCATCGACGTACGCGGCGCCCGGCGCTGGGCCTACTTCTTCGTGGTGATCGGGCTGAACCCCATCACGATTTACCTCGGCCAGCGGATGATCGACTTCGACAAGACCGCCGAGTTCTTCGTCGCCGCCGCTGCGAAGATGGCCGGCCACGACATCGAGGCGGTTATTCTCGCCCTCGCCGGGGTGGCGGTGCGCTGGCTCTTCCTGCACTTCCTGCACCGGCAGAAGATCTACCTGAAGGTTTGAGGTTCGACCGACGGGCGGGTGAGGACACTCGGACGGATCCGGTTTGACCGCCCCGAGCGTGTCTTTCTATAATGTAGGGTCACCTGCCCTCGTAGCTCAGGGGATAGAGCGCCTCCGTCCTAAGGAGGGCGTCAGCGGTTCGAATCCGTTCGAGGGCGTACACTCTGCCGACGACTTCCGCGGGCGCGGCAATCCGATGGGCGAGCGGCCTCTGGAACACGGCTGATGACACTCGAGGAGATACGGGTTGGGCAGCGGGTACGCCTGGGACCGATAGGCGACACAAACGATGATTGCGAGCATCGGAACGGCTCGGTGATTGTCGTCGACGGCAGAGTGGGCCAGGTGGAGGTGGAGTTCGCAGACGGATTCGTCGGCGTCCGATCCGTCACGGTCTCGCCGGAGCAACTGGAACCCGTTCAGATCGACGACCCAGCCGAGAAGTCGGAATCGCCATCGCGGCCACGCTGGTGGGAGCGCGTGGCAGAGACAGGGGCCAGCATCCCAGCCGCTGATCGCGCCCAAATCCCACGCGACGCAGCGGAGAACCTCGATTTCTATCTATACGGATGGAAACGCCCGGGGCCGTGAGGGCAGTCTTTGCCGATGCGGGTTACTGGATCGCACTCTTTCTCCCTGGGGACGACTGGCACGACGCGGCGCTTGAAGCGACTACCAGCCTGCCCGACGCCCGCATTGTCACGACTGAGGAGGTCCTCACCGAGTTCCTGACTTTCTTCGCTGGGTTCAGCACGAGCACCCGGCGAGCCGCAGTCGAGGTGGTTGAGGGCCTGCTCGGCGATCCTGACGTAGAGGTACTGCCCCAGAGTCACCAATCGTTCTTGAACGGCCTGGCCCTCTATCAGCGCCGGCCGGACAAGCAGTACAGTCTCCAGGATTGCATCTCCGTCGCCTCGATGCGAGAGCATGGCCTATCCGAGGCCCTGACCCCTGACAAGCACTTTCACCAAGAAGGCTTCATCGTTCTAATGCGCCGGTAACCAGAAACGACTCTCGCAATCGTTCTCAGTGTCCGCTTCGACTACCTTGGCCACGTCCAGCAGCCCGCCTGCCAACGGCCTCGTAGTTCAGGGGATAGAGCGCCTCCGTCCCGGGTGCCCTCTGGTCGGGGCGTCAGCGGTTCGAATCCGTTCGAGGGCGTACAGTCGGGGGACGATCGCCATGCCCACGCTCACGATTGATCTTACGGATGAGATTCAAGCTCGTCTGAAACGACTTGCGGAAGCGCAAGGCGTGGGCGAACCGGAGTATGTCCGCGCCATCCTCGGCAGAGCCCTCACCAACCCGGGCAGCCCCTCAGTGGCGGACCCGCCCGAGGCTTCCTCGTCGCCATTGGATAGACCCGCCACGAAACCGATCTGGAGACGTGCCGTAGATGCCGGGTTGGCGCTCCCAGCCGAGGAAAGAGCGCGTATTCCTCGTGATGGATCAGCAAACGTCGACCACTACGTGTATGGTGCGCCGAAAGCATCGTGACGCGGGAGACGTTTGCGGATGCCGGTTACTGGATAGCCCTGCTAAGCCCTGATGACGACCTGCACGCCTCCGCCGTTCGCGGTCAGAGGAGTTTGGCGACGAGAGATTGGTGACGACGGACGCCGTGCTGGGCGCCCTACGCTAAGGACCGAGCCAGCGCGATGTCAGTTGCGTAAAGCGCAACAGGACCTGGTGATCGTCTCGCGAGCAGTGCACGACTTCGAGATTCCAAACGAGATCATCGGGTTCCACGTTAAGCGGGCCGTAGAGAAGTGCCCTGAAACCGGTGCTCGCCGCGAGAGGCATCGCCTACCGCCGCACGCGCGATGTGCAGGAACTCTACCCTCTTCTGGAGGAGTCCGGGGTCACCGTGGCGAGTGCAGCCCTCGATCTGGTCGCATGGTTTCCGTTCGCCGGAGCGTACCGAAGTGAGGACTGGTTCGCAGCGGATCCAGTGCACCGGGAGCGTGCGGTGGATCTGGTGCGCGCGTTGATTTTGTTGGGTGCGGAGCGAGTTCGCCTGGACAGATACGGGGTAGCCAGGCTGGTTACTCTCGCCCGCGCCCCAGGAGAACTGCCTTCGCTCCTCGCAGCGCAAGTCAGGCTGCTACCTTTATCTGGGACGATCTCATTGCTGGAGAGATCCGGAACCTGCCCGCACGCGCCGCCTACGTTGGGGCGGTCCGGAACTACTCCTCCGCTTCCTCCGCTTCCTCCGCTTCCGCTGCGCTGGCGCGACGCTTCAGGTGCACCTCTAGATCTCCCCAGCACGTCTGCAAGTAGTCAATCTGCGCCGCGTGGCCGTACAGGTGGATCGCGGGAATCGTCATGAAGAAAGTAAATGGCGTGCGGCCCTGGGGCGTATCGATCATTGCGCCGATCTGCTCCACCCGCACGTTGTCAAGGGCAGCGCAGGTGTCCGTGATGCCCTTTCGCAGCACGGTCTCCGCCTGGGCCACGGTGGTGATGGACTGGATCGTCGACTCGATCGGGCCGAGGAACTCTTCGACGCGGGACGGGAACCGGCCGGCGCTGAGGATGGAGGCGAAGCCGCCGCTGTATCCGGCGCAGTGCGCAGCAATCTGCAGCGCGGACTTCGCCGTCGGTGTCGGGCTCCAGGTCAGCCTGTCCGCGGGAACGTGGCTCAGCGAGCGGACAAACCACTGCATGGCCTGTATCGCTTGCTCCTTGCACATCGAGGTCACGTCATCCATCGAGCGGTCTCCATTCCAGTGTCAGCGCTCAACCATGTGATCTGAGCCGTCGATGGTTTTAGTTCATGTTTCGATGGGGGTCCAGCAGCGGACAAGGATGCAGCCGGATCCGAACCGTCTTGCCTTCTTCGACCTCGCTCTCGATGGTCATTCGTGCCCAGTCGGCCCCGGTGATGCTCCGGCAGATCGCTGGATCCAGCCCGGCGCCGCACCGGTAACCTCTTGGTGCTGCGGACCGAGCTGCATCGACCTGGTAGAACCGCTCGCCGAGGTGCGGCAGGTGCTCCGAAGCAAAAGGACTCAACGGCTTGGCCGGCTCAGGATCCCAGGCTGGCGAGAAGCTCGTCGAGTTGGTCGAGCGCCTCGGGCATCGCGCCCGTCGATCCGGACTCAAGCGCTTCCTTTGAAGGATAGAGATCGTGCACCACCAACAGCGTTTTGCCGTCGGTTTCATCGAAGGTCACCGTCGTGACGGTGTTGCCGTCGTCACCCTCCTCATTGGTCCAGACGAGACGGGAGTACGGTGTCACTTCGAGGTACGTGCCGAAGAACTCCATCGTCGAGTCTTCGTGGGGAAACACCAAACGATACTGCCCCCCAACGCGAACATCCATTTCGCAGGCGAGCAGGGTCAGCCCAAACGATTTTGGGATCCACCACGTCTTGAAGAGTTCGGGTTTGGTCCACGCCTCGAACACGAGGCGCGAAGACGCGTTGAACGTGCGTGTGACGACCAGTTCGAGCTCCGACTTCCGCTCCACCTCCGTGCGGTTCTTCGTGGGGGTGGCCTCAATTCCTCTACTTACGTCCATCTGGGGTTTCTCCGGCAGTTTCAAGTGCTCGACAACAGTGTCCAACTCGTCGAAGCGCGCGGCCCAGAGCTGGCGATACCGCTCGATCCATTCCGCCTCTTCCTCCAGTCCGCGCGGCCCGAGCCTGCAGATCCGCACGCGCCCAACCTTCTCTGTGCTGACGAGCCCCGCTTGCTCCAAGACGCCTACATGTTTCTTCATGCCCGTGAGTGTCTTGTGGAACATCTCGGCAAGGGCTGTGATCGAAGCGTCCCCATACCCGAGTTGCTCCAGAACGCCGCGTCGGGTGAAGGCGTCCGAGCGCGCGCCGAACGTGGCGTCGAGGTGGGCCTGTCCAAGCTGAACCATACGGTTCAGTATGCCAGGTAGTTTAAGGCTCGATCGCCCTCCAAATGTGGTGCTCTGGCGCCAGCCGCGGGGAACCGGCCGCCGAACGTGGTGAGGTGCTTCTCGTTAGCGTTCGCGGCGGCAGGTTTCGCGGGCTTTGCAAGGATGGAGAGCTGTGGAAGAGCACCGATTCCTTTGTACGGGACGACATGCGGCCCCTGGCGACGGTCGCCGATCGGGTCCATACCTGGCGAGTGGACAACAGCGAGTGCGCATTCTGCCAGCCTTCGGGCCAGCTTCTTTGTGCTCTAGCGGGAGCGAACCCGGATTTCCCGGACGAGACTTGCTGCCGAATCCCATCTAAACCTGAGCAGCTAATTCGGGAGCGCCCTGGTGGGAGCCAATGGCTGCGGGGACCGCGGTCACACCGTGAGAAGAACCAGACCAGAGATGGGGTAGTGCTTCTTGTTGCCCGTCAACAGCGATGCGCCAGACTCCCGGGCCGTGCAGCCAATGAGGAGGTCGGGCATCGCGAGAGTCACGTTCTCAGAGCGGAAGCGCCGGTATTCCGCCGCCGCGGCGCCTGCCACAGCAGCTGTCACCGGGAGCTCGACCAGCGAATAGATCAGTGCTTCCGTTGCCTCAAGTTGCGCAGCGGTGGCCCCTCGAAGGACTTCGAAGGAAGTGATCACCGAACAAGCCAGGATGTCCGTTGCCTGGACCGCCTGCAGCCGCGCTGCCGCAGCCCTGTCCCCGCGCAGGAAGCGGATCAAGATGTCGCTGTCAACCAGCGTCACGCTGAAGCTCCAGCCGGCGCTCCCTGGCGAGATCCTCGGACCGCAAATCTTCCAGGTAGGATCGCACCGCATCCTGGTCGCTCGGCGCGTCGGGCTCGCTCACGAGCCATGCCCCCGCGGTCCTGTCGAGTGCGCTTCGCTGACGCTCCCGAAGCAACTGCAAACGCGTTGCTTCGAGAATGAAGGCACTCCGCTGTCCCTCTGGGACCAGGCTCCTGAGCTCTCCCATGAGGTCTTCCGGCACCAGCAGCCCAATACGAGTTGCCATACGTCTCTCCGGCGCATACGGTAGTGATGTACCCATCTTACATTTGCTGTGTGCGCCTGTCGACTGGGCGAAACCAACATCCCTCCCCGGTGCTGGACCCGCCGGCTGTCAGCCGCCGCATCCAGTCGACTCATCTCCGTTGACCCGCTCAGTCCCGGCGCCTATGATCGGGTGTCCGGCGCATGAGGTCGGGCGCCGCTGTCCCGGGCGCCCTCTGCGTGAGGGGCGACTGCGGTTCGAGTCCGTTCGAGGGCGTCTGTTACGACCTGTTCCCGTGCATCCTAGACCGGGGAACCCCTCGCGAGTGTGCGGTCGAGTGTGTTCGTCGCAGACCTGATCCGCAGCCCGAACACCCGCGCTGACCATGAGCGTGCCATCAGAGGGTTCCTCAATTGGTGCTCGGCCAACCACAATTACGACCTGCGGCGAGTCGCACCAGGGGACGTGGGTCAATACCAGGACCGGATGAGCGGGGGCGTACCCAAGAAGAAGCTGCACCTAGCCGCGATTCGTCGCTACTTCGACCGTCTCGTCACCCGGCACGTGTTCATCCTGAACCCGGCAGCTTCTGTCCGCGGCGAGAACTCTGCGGTCGTGGAGGGCAAGACACCGGGGATCAGTGTCGAGCAGGCGCGCCTCCTCCTACCCTCAATAGATACCTCAACCGTCATCGGCCTGCCCGACCGAGCGGTCATCGGGATCCTCATCTATACAGCCGCTCGCGTCGGCGCCGTGGCCAGGCTCCAGATGCAGAGCCTGCAGCACGACGGGAGCCCGTGACAGCTCCGGTTCGAGGAGAAGGATGGGAAGTCGAGGGAAATCCCGGTCCGGCACGACCTGGAACTCTTCATCCCTCAGTACCTCGACGCGGCGGCGTTGCGTGGGGCAACCAAGAACGGCCCTCTCTTTCGTACGACCATTTGCAAGACGAAAGAACTCACAAAGCGGGCGATGAGCGGCATCGACATGTGCCGGATGGTGAAGCGCCGCCTACGCGATGCCAGTCTGCCGTCGCGACTTTCCCCGCACTCCTTCCGAGTGGCTACGATCCCGGACCTCCTGGAGCAGGGGGCACCGCTGGACGACGTGCAGCACCTCGCCGGACACGCCGACCCCCGGACGACTCGGCTTTATGACCGACGCCAAAGGAAGGTCACTCGTAATCTCGGAGAGCGGACATCCATCTGACGACGGGGCAGACCAGCAGACCGCCGTAGCCGGCCCACAGTGCTCAAATGGCAGGCTTGGGCCAACCGCCTGTCAAACTTCCGGCCGAACGGCCAGGTTCAGCGGCGGGCCGGTTACACCTGACCTTTCATAGCGGGCAACGCTGCCCGTCCGCTGGAACCGAGTGTTAGCCCGGTTCTCAGTGCTGGACCAGGCCACCCACCGGGACAGCAGCGACATGACCGGTTGCCGGAAGAGTCTGCGCAAGAGCCACCCCCACATCGACCAACGACGACCGCCAGACGGACACGACGTCGGCAATCGGAGTCCAAACCGACTCCGGGGTAGCGCCATTCGGCTCGGGACGCAACTCCCCACCAATGATGCGAACGCCGTAAAACACGCCGACATTCTGATGCCCGACACCCAAGCGACACTCACTCGGAGGAATCACCCGCGAATCCACCCCAAGCAGACGCTCAACAACGCCCTCCAGCCCGGTCTCCTCAGCAAGCTCCCGGATCACCGCATCGAACGGATCCTCACCCTGCTCCACCCGACCACCCGGGAGCGACCACGTGCTATCACCCTCGGGAGAGACGCACCGCACCAGCAGCACCCGCCCACCCTCGATGCACACCGCATACGCCGCAAGCCGGAAACTCGCGAAGCTCAGCAAGCCCGGCACCCCGTCGACGTCTGATGACCGCTGATCCATGCTTTCCTCTTCGTCTGGCTAACGTTCCGGTTCAGTGGCGGGCCGCGCAGCGGGCCGTCCGCTGCAACCGGTTGTTAGGCGATGGTCCATAGATCGTCTCATGCCGGCGTCGCCAAAGATGCATTCTCCACGTAGGCATCGCCCATCATCATCTTGTAATGCGAAATGTGGCCCGACTTGTCGAAAATCGCCCCGAATACTTTGAGGTAGGAGTCCACCATCGAGTCATCAATTGAAACGTAGAGGTCGTCGTGCGCGTAATGCGACCCGTCATGCACCCAGGAGCAGAGCGATTTGCAGATAAACTTCTCTTCCCCGTCGAACATCGCGCATAGCTTGTCAAGATCGATGCCTCCAAGAATCTTGAAGTAGTTTTCGAGGATGCGTCGCAGCGTGTTTTGGATAGCGAGATTCGAGCGCTCGGGTGTGCGAACCTCGGCCCAGAGAAGTTCGTAAGATGTTTTGATCAGATTCGTCGGGCGCTTATCGACCCTTGAGAAAGGCCTGGGCTTGCGAACTATCCAGAAACTCTCCTCTTTCATCGCTACATCCTGCCTCCTCGGGTTATAGGTAACCTCCTTGTGGAAGTAGACGTTGTGCGTGAGAACGAAGATTTGTTTGATGTGCCCCTTTCCAGCGCGCATCTCATCGAATAGTCCTTTGATGAGGCTGCCGACGATAAAAAGGATGTCGCTGTCGAGACTGGACACTGGGTCGTCGAAGACCACTATGCGGTCGGTTGTCATCCCGCTGTCTGAGTCACTGCCTCTGATCAGATGGTAGAAATAGAGGAACGTGACGAACGTCTTCTCACCCTCACTCAACGTCGCCTTGGCGTCCGAACCATCTGCACGAACCAGCTTGTAGGAACTCCCACTTGCCGCTTTCGCGAGCTTGAAGCCATGGAAGCCAAACGACGACAGCAGTTCATTTATGGCGTCAATTGTCGGTTGGATGGTTGTCGTTTGCTTTTCCAGCTCGCGAATCGCGGCTGCCTTCTTGTCCCTGTCCGATGTCGCATTCTCAATTTGAGTTGTCATCGCCGAGATGGCTTTGTCCAAGCCGTCTTTCGCGGTCTCAAACTCGGTGAGGTCAGCATTCAGCTCTTCGAGTACGAACTTCCACACCTGCGCGGCCAGGGTCGTACGCTCAGTCGCAAGGTTTGCGACCATCTTGTTGTGTGCAGCCACTTGGGTATTGGCCGTGTCGATTAGGGTCTTGATCGCCGCAATGACATTGCTCAGAGATTCCGTCTCGACTACCTGGCTTGCTTCCTTCTTCCTTCCGGCGAGGCGCTGATTGTTAAGTGTGATTCTCACGTCGAGCAGTTCCTTCTCTGCTTTGAGCTTCTCGACATCGAGGAACTGGGATGCTGACGCGATGATTGACGAAAGCGCCTGCTGAATCCGGGTAGCTTCGGCGGCGTAGTTCGTGGCGAGGTCATCGATCGCCTTGCTGTCCGACTCAAATGTCTCGTCGAAGTATTCGTTCAGACTTTGGGCGAACGCCTCGCTTGTGCTCTGCTGGCAAAATGGACAGGTGCCTTCGTTCGCGTCGTAGAAAGCCCTACCTGTTCGAACCCAATCGCTGTTCCCGAGTTTCTTGATCATCGCAGCGATATCGACGTCTTCCTTCCCGATAACACGCTTCTTCAGAATGGGATCTGCCTCGTGCGCCAGGAGTTTGGCCGCATCGACGGAAGGAACAGGTGCTTCCGCCGTGGGCGTTGGCCCGAAGACGCTTGCGGCCTTGCTTTCCAACTCTGCCAAGGTGAGGAGGGATGCTTTGTTCGCTGTTAGGGCCCGTCAAACAACAACCGCGTCATTCCATTCCGGACATTCAGCCTTCGGCAGGATGACATAGTTCCATTCTCCGTGGAACTCTTGCGTCAGTAGCCGGACCTCTTCCAGTTCGCTCGTCCCGACGGTCACGCCT
>SYKE01000242.1 GCA_005798285.1 Actinomycetota bacterium | reverse complement strand
TACACCTTTGAGCACGAGTCGGTCGCTCCCGGCTTCTCAGGAAACACCATCCGCGTTTGCCCGGTTGGCGCGTTGATGAGCAAGCCGTTCCGCTTCAAGGCCCGGCCCTGGGAGTTGATCAAGACCCCGACCCTCTGCGACCTGTGCTCGGTGGGCTGCAACATCCGCGCCGATGTGCGGGAGAACAAACTCCTCCGCGTCGTCGGCATTGAGAACCCACGAGTTAACGACGGCTGGCTCTGTGATCGAGGTCAGTTCGGCTACGACTACGTCAATAGCGCCGAACGACTTTCCGCGCCCCTCATTCGGCGAGCAAATGGCGAGATGGAGGAAGCCTCCTGGGATGAGGCGCTCAACCTGATCTCGCAAAAGCTGAATACCGTTCGCAAAGCCGGGGCCGGCAAGTTCGCCGCGATCGCTTCGCCGCGTGCCACCAACGAGGACCTCTTCGCGCTCCAGGCGTTCACCCGCGGCGTTATGGCGTCCCCGAACATCGACTATCGTCGGGGAACAACTCAGCCGCACCACCTCTCCACACTGCCTGCGCCCGGCGCCATAGAGGCGCTGGGTCAATCGGATGTGGTTGTGCTCGTCGGAACCGACCTGACGGCAGAGGCTCCCGTTCTCGATCTGATCCTGAAGCGTGGGCTCCTCCCCAAGAAGATGAAGCTGGTGCTGGTTGGGCCGAAGTCCACCGCGCTGGACTCGTTCGCCAGTTTGAAACTTCGCTGCACTCCCGGAGCCGAGCTCGGGGCGCTCAACGCCATGGTGTCGGTGCTGTTCGAAGAGAACCTGATACCTGAGGGCGTCCAGACCGCAAACGTGACGGAGCTGGCGGCGGTCCGGCAGGGAGTTTCCGCGGGCGTGACTGAGCTTGCCTCCCGGGCGGGTTGTCCTGAAGACGAGGTGCGGCGAGCCGCGCGGCTGCTCGCAGGGGCCCGAACCGGCAGTATTGCCTTTGGACAGGGAGTGGTCGCCCACCACGATGGCGGGTATGGCCTGGCTGCGCTCCAAAACCTGGCGATTCTGTCCGGTCAGTCCACCAAACCCGGACATGTGTTTCTGGAAGTAGTTCAGGAAGCCAATGTCTGGGGCGCCCGTCTCCTCGGGGCCGTGCCGTATTCCGGACCGGGCTCCGCCTCGGTTGAAAAGGGCCTCGACTCCACGGGCATCT
Organism: Actinomycetota bacterium; assembly: GCA_005798285.1. Classification (GTDB taxonomy): domain Bacteria; phylum Armatimonadota; class SYMT01; order SYMT01; family SYMT01; genus F1-80-MAGs030. Next base: position 3,875 of record SYKE01000242.1, on the reverse strand, counting down.
TCCAGGCTGCCGCCGACGGAAAGGTGTCCGCGCTCCTGCTGATGGGCGCCGATCCGTTGACCGAACATCCGGGAAGGGCAAGGGTCGAAGCTGCGCTGGCACGCGCGGAGTTCGTCGTGGTCCAGGAAGCCTTCCTCAGCGAGACCGGACGGCGAGCGCACGTGGTGCTCCCCTCGGCGCTTCTGCCGGAGCGGGCCGGGACCCTGGTAAACATCGAGGGGCGCGTTCAGCGAGCGCTCCGGGCTATGGACCCGCTGGGAGGCGCCCAGCCGGACTGGTTGATCCTCGCCTCGATCGCGGAGGCGATGGGTGCCGAGATGGAGTGCGGCAACCCCGAGCAACTCTCTCGGCTGGTGAAGCGCGCACTTGAGACTCTCCCGCCGGTCCCGCCTAAGAAGCTGCAGCGCGTGGAAACGCCTGCGCCGACCGCGGGAGATGCGGGGTACCCCTTGAAGCTGTTCACCGGCCGCCTGATGTTCGAACGGGCGGGCCTTCAGGGCAGGAGTTCGGTCATTCCCGGGCTGGCGCCGGAGCCCACCGTAAAGGTGAACCCGCACGACGCCGCCCGCTCCGCACTCTGCGCAGGCGCTCTGGCCTGGGTGACCACGCCCTACGGCCGCCTGCAGGCACGACTTGAGATCACGGATGAGGTGGCGGCCGGAACGGCGTTTTACCCGAGCGGGTACGCCTCGGCCCCGGCCTCCGCGCTGTGGGTGGAGGGAGCTTCGGTTGTGAATTGCCGCGTGACCACGGAACCGGTGGGGTAGGTCGAGAGATGCCGTTCCAGGTTGCGCTCATTGCTGCGCTCTTAAAGGTCGCCCTGATCCTGGGTTCCACGCTCGTAGTGGTGCCGATGCTGGTGTGGTTGGAGCGCAAGCTGATTGCCGCGTTCCAGGCGCGCATCGGTCCAGATCGCGTCGGAAAATTCGGCCTCTTGCAGTCGTTCGTCGACGGCATCAAGCTCGTGTGCAAGGAAGAGGTGGTGCCGAACGGTGTCGATCGGCTCCTCTACTTTGCGGGCCCCGTAGTCACGATGATCCCGGCACTCACGGTGGGAGCGCTCATTCCGTTTGGGCCCCCTGTGAAGATCGGCGGGTACACTCACGACCTGGTGATGTCGGACTTGCCGGTGGGCGCCCTCTTCGTGCTGGCGATCACTTCGCTCGGAGTCTACGGAATTGTGCTTTCGGGTTGGTCCTCCAACAACAAGTACTCCCTCCTCGGCGGACTCCGTGCATCGGCACAAATGGTGAGCTACGAGCTTCCGATGGGCCTCTGCGTCGTCGCCGCACTGATGATCGCCAGCCAGGATAGCCCCACTGGTGTCTTCTCGATGCGCTTCAGCGAGATCGTCGACGCCCAGAGCGGTACGATCTTGAACTGGACTGCCTTCAACTACCACTTCCCGCTGCTCGGGTTGCTCGCGATGGTAGTGTTCTACATCTGCGGCCTGGCGGAGACCAACCGGGCGCCCTTCGATTTGCCCGAGGCGGAGACGGAGCTCATTGGTGGCTACCACACCGAATACGGCGGCCTCCGATGGGCGATGTTCTTTATGGGCGAATATGCCGCGATGCTAAACGTGGCAAGCGTGACCGCAACGCTCTTCCTGGGCGGCTGGCGTCCTCCTTATCCCAGTCCGCTTCCGGCAGGTTCAGTTCTGGCAGGATTTGAGGGGGCGTTCTGGCTGGTTTTCAAGATCGGCCTGGTCATCCTGCTTTACATGTGGATCAGGGCGACCCTTCCACGGCTTCGATATGATCAGTTGATGGGGTTCGGGTGGAAGATCCTGATCCCAGTGGGTCTCCTCAACATCTTCCTGATCGCCGGCATTCTGACGTTTGCCTTCCCCGAGAAGGCGCCCAGCGTTCTAGTCCCGGCGATTACCTCCGCATCCTCGCGGGCGCCGGCGCCGCCCAGTATGCCGGGGGGGATGGGCGGCATTCAGCAACTCCAGATCCCAGGTGGAACCGGGCCGACGCCCACTGCTCCACCTGTCGCCCCGAGTCCGGCGCCCGGCGCCCCCGGCGTCGGAGGGAGGTAACGTTATGCCGCTGCAGCAGCAAGTCATTGTCCCCGAGAACCGACGCACTTCGTTTTTGACGAAGGTGAAGGCTCTCGTCAAGGGACTTCAAAGCGTTGCATCCGAAGCTCTCTCGGGACAGCGAGTCACCCAGCAGTATCCGGAGGAGCACTATCTGCCGTTCCCTCGGTTCCGCGGCCGGCACGTGCTTCGTCGCCACGAGAATGGGCTGGAGAAGTGCGTGGGTTGTGCGCTCTGTGCGGCGGCGTGTCCCGCCCACTGCATTCGGGTCATCGGCGCGGAGAACACCGCCGAAAACCGGGTATCCGAAGGGGAGCGTTATGCGGAGGTCTACGAGATCCATATGCTGCGCTGTATCTTCTGCGGTTTCTGTGTCGAGGCGTGTCCCACCGAGGCGCTGGGAATGAGCGGTGAGTACGAGTTGGCGACGTTTAGCCGAGAGGCCATGCTTTACGACAAAGGCCGGCTCCTGGAACCGGCTCCGATCAATGACGGCGGGATGCAGGGAGCCTAGGGTAGAATGGCTCTCATGGCATTCGGCGTTCTTGCCACCCTGTCCGTCATCAGCGCGCTGGGCGTCATCCTGCACAAGAGTCCGGTTCGTTCGGCGCTGCTGTTGGTGACCAACTTTGTCGGACTGGCGGGCCTGTACCTGCTCCAGAACGCGCAGGTTCTGGCGGTGTTCCAGATCCTCGTGTACGCCGGCGCGATTATGGTGTTGTTCCTTTTCGTCATCATGCTGTTGAACCTGGCGGGCGATACCTCACCTGATCCGCTCGCCGGGCAGAAGTGGGTGGCCTGGCTCCTCGGCGTCGCGCTCGTCGGCGGCATCGGTTGGGGAATGTGGTCGGTTGCGGGGCTATCTTTGCCGGTGTCCCCGCAGGGCATTCGCGCTACGGCGGCCGAGCAGCAGGGCATCCAGCAGGTCCAGGTGATTGGCTTCGATCTCTTCACCCGATATGTGTACCCCTTCGAGTTGACGTCGGTGCTGCTGTTGGTGGGGGTGATTGGGGTGATGACCCTGACCCGGCGCATTCCGCAGGGGGGCTCGGCCAATGACCGTTCCTAATCACTATTACCTGATCCTGAGTGCGGTTCTCTTCACGCTGGGTTCCACGGGAGTACTGACGCGGAAGAACCCGATCGTCATCTTCATGTGCATCGAGTTGATGCTCAACGCGGTGAACCTCGCCTTCGTCACCTTCAGCCGCGCTCGAGGTGGCTTCGACGGTCAGATTTACGCAATGTTCGTGATGACGGTGGCCGCGGCGGAAGTCGCGGTCGGATTGGCCATTATCGTGTCGATCTTCCGAGAGCGCAGGAATATCGATGTCGACGACGTCAGCGAGTTGAAGGGCTGAGGCGGGAGTACCGCGAGACACGATGGCCGAGTTGATCTGGCTTGTACTGCTGGCGCCGCTTGCGGGCGCCCTGACCAACGGGTTGGTGGTCACCCGCGGCTCCCTTCGCGTACAGCGAAGAGTGGCGGGACCGATCGCGACTCTTGCGTCGGGCCTTGCATTTGCTGCTGCCGCCACTTTGTTCTTCCAACTGAGTTCGCTCCTCGGGAATGAACCGTGGAAGGACCTGTTCGGATACTCCTGGATCCGGCTTGAGGGTGGGTCGCTCGACATTCCCTTCGCCCTGCGGCTAGACGCACTCTCCGGAACCATGATGATGGTGGTGACCGGAGTAGGGACGCTGATCCATCTGTTCTCCACCGGCTACATGGCCGACGACGAGCGGGTGGCCCGCTACTTCACTTACCTTAATCTCTTCATGTTCGCGATGCTGACGCTGGTTCTCGCGAACAACTTCGTGCTCCTGTTTG
>SYKE01000241.1 GCA_005798285.1 Actinomycetota bacterium | reverse complement strand
TCCAATCCTGCGGCGATGGCGGCAAGAGATAGGGCTGATCGGGCGTGTAGGGGCGGAATGAGCGGGCCATACAGGTAGATTCACCGTTCCCCGTCGAAAATCATGCTTGATTGGAGTAAATCACGGACAGGCTCCTAGCGCAACGTCGAACGCCTCGTGCTCCCCTTGGACGTTGAGCGACAACTGTGCCGTAATACGGTTCGGCGCACTGAGTTGTCGGGGGGCAAAATCTCGATAAGCGATCATCGGTGTTTCCTTCTACGCCAAGGCCGACCGGTGGTGACAGGATGATTAACGCTGATCGGGATAAGCAGTTACGCTGCAAAGCGCAACCCGCAGGCAAGCACCCCTTCGTCAAAGGCGTTAGCTTGTCCGGGTGCCGCTGGATCTCATCCTCTCACCTCCTCATTCCGGTCGTCCCTCTCGCGGCGAACACCAGAAGTCCAGCCTCTCGCGCAGACGCAGCGCCACGCGACCACCCCGCGCGAGCCGCGCCCCCACTCGGATCAGGTCCGACGCGCTGTGGGTCCCCAGCTTGTGTCCGGACGTGATGCGGATTCCCATCGGAATCTGAGCCACTCTTCCCCGCAAAGCAGAGCCGGCTGGACTGGAGAAACTGAGCGATCCCAAGCTTCACTATCCGGAATGTAGCCGGGATAGGGGGTAGGAGTGCTCTCGGAGGAAACGTGGATAGAGGTGCGGGACCTGATTGCCAGCGCGTGGTCGAAGCGCCGCGTTGATCGAGAACTTGGGATGTCTCGGAACGCTGTGGCCCGAACTGCGGCGGACACCGAGCCACGCCGGTATCATCGGGAACCGGCGCCCGGCCCTTTGCTTCGTGCGGATTTTCCCCGCGTGCGCACGCCCCCGTCGTTATCCCCGCAGAAGTTGCACTGGGCGGAGAATCGCTCCATGGAGCGGGGATCCATTCAGCACGGCGCGTCGCGTCGCCCCGAGTGGCTTCCGATAGCCGGACGCGCCTGGCGAGGACTGCTTGCGGCATCTGCAACGCTGGATCCTCGGGTCTCGCCCAGGAGGACGATGATCTCAGGGCGGGTCGATTGAAACATGCAGCGTTGCCGGGGGTGTTGCCTGGGAAAGGAAGACGCGACTACGGTTGTGCCGAGCGGACGAGACGGAAGCCGACGAAGAGGTAGCGGAAGCTGGGGCCGCTCCAGTTGCGCTTGGAGACTCTGAGCGAGGTCGGGCTGACATACCACGAGCCGCCGCGGAAGACTCGGGCGCCGTCCTCGGGATTGTCCGAGCCCCGCGGATTCTCCAGCGGGCTCCGGGCGTAATACTCGCGATCGTAGCGGTCCTGGCACCACTCCCAGAGGTTTCCGGCCATGTCTCGGAGGCCGTAGGAGTTCGCCGGGAACTTGCCGACCGGGGCCGCCTGGGCGTAGCCGTCGTCGTAGTTCGGGAAGAAGAACTTCGCATTCAGTTTCGGGTAGGCGGATCGGGTGCGGGCGTCCGAGAGGTTGGCGACGGGCGCCTCCGTTCGGGGGAGGTCGTCTCCCCAAACGAATAGTTTTCGGGCGCGGCCGTTGACGCCCGTGTCCCTTCCCCGTGCGGCGAACTCCCATTCGGCCTCGGTCGGAAGGCGAATGGTTCCCGGCTGGCCCTGTCGCTTCAACTCGCTCGAAGCCCAGGCGCAGTAGGCCACCGCCTCGTCCCAGTTCACGTAGTGGACCGGATGCTGTGGCGTGCTGTTCCACTCTTCCTGTCGAGGCATCTCCTTGCCGGTGGCTCGACAGTACGCCTGGTACTGGCCCAATGTCACCTCGGTCACTCCAAGCTCGAACGCGCTGACTTTGACACGGTGCATCGGGGCCTCGTCGGGCGAAACCACGAGATCGAGACGCGACTGGATCCGCGCGCCCTCCTCGGCGTCCGTCCCCATCAAAAACTCGCCAGCGGGGATCGCAGAGAACTCCACCGCCTCGCCGCCCAACTCGGCGCGCGAAAATCGAGTCGGCGCCTCCTGCGACCCAACACTTGCGGCCGAGAGCACCAGGGTGCAGACCAGAACCAGCCATCTCGCAACTGTCATCAAGCGCCTCTGAGGAGCGGGGAACGTCACTCACATCGAGCATTCGCCGATATTCGGCGAACCCTCCTCCCACCGGCGGAGGGGAGCCGCCCCGAGTCACGGAATTGTGCTTGACGTTCCACTCGATCGCTCGGTGTCAATCCCCTCAGCCTCGACATGCAAGGCCCGCGACGAGGGGTCCCACCGGAGGAGTGAAATGCCTCGAGTCCTGAAGGGCTGCGCCATCGGCTGTGTGAGTCTGGCGGTTCTGCTCGTGATCGGCGTGGTGTTCGGCGCTCGCGCCTTGTCCGGGTTCGTCAACCAGAAGCCCCCAGCCCCGCCGGTCGCGGCTCCGAATTCCGTGTTCCGCTCACGATTTGTGACAAACGGGGGTGAGGAACTGGAGGCCGGCACCGCATTCGTCATTCATGACTCGCAGGGGAAGCCGACCATGCTGACTGCGCTGCATCTCTTCGGTGAGGCTGGCGGACTGTCGAAGGAGATCCCACCCGCGGAAATGAGCAAGCGCATCGTGCGAGGCGCGCTCCTCGACTTCCGCACCGGCAAGCCGGTTGGATCGCTCGGCCCGGCGCGGCTCAAGACCGGCAAACCGTTCAGTGAAAAGCACGGAGCCAGGCGAGACCTCGCAGCGTTCTCACTCAAAGCCACGGCGCAGACCACTTCGCTGAAACTCGCCGCTCGAAACCCCGGGTCGATGGAGTGGGTGTGGCTGCTGGGAGACGAAGTGAAGCACAATCCGCAGACCCCCCGCCTATTTCCCGGCCGCGTGTTGCTCACCGACAGCGACAGCGTCACCATCCTCTTCGAGCCCCCGGTCGAACTGATGGCGTTCAGCGGGGCGCCGTTGATCAATGCGAGCGGCGAAGTCGTTGGCACGCTCATCAGTGGCGACGAGTCGGGTCGGATCGGCTCAGCCAACCCCGTGGAGGAGATTCGGGCTCACCTGCGAGAGAACAGAGTCATCCGCTGACGATCTGCCGGACCACTCCGGCAGGTTATCTGGGCTGGGCATCGGCGGGCTGTGCGGCGCTGATATTCGCCATGGCGGAGCGCTTCACCGCATACCCCAGGTCGACGAGGTACCCTGCGGTCTCGTCCTCCCACTTCGAGTCGAGCCACAGGTCGAGACCGCCTTCCGTGTGCATCCGCGGCGCCGCGAGGGCTCCCACGAGATCTTCCGGCTTCCTCAAGACATGGTAGAGGACGTCGAAGACTCCGTTCACGATCTTGCGGCCCCCGGCTCCGCCGATGGCGAGCACCGGCTTGCCGCCGCGGGTGACCACCGTCGGACACATGTTGTGCAGCGGGCGCTTGCCGGGCCCCGGCGAATTGGGATGGCTCGGCCGGGGGTCGAAGCGGGACATCCCGTGTCCGAAGATCAGTCCGAACTCGCTCATGCCGACCTGTGCGCCGAAACCGCCTCCGTGGGTCAGCGTCAGGGCGGCCACGGTCCCGGTCTTATCCACCGCAGAGAGGTTGACCGTTCCTCCCGCGGGGCGACCGTCGGTCTCCACGGCGAGTCGCGCCCGGTTCTGCACCGCGGCGATCACCTTGAGTGCGGTGGTCTCGGCATACTCGGAGGAAAGGAGCCGCCCCAGAGGGATGTTGACGAACGCCGGGTCGCCAATGGTTCGAAGCCGGTCTCCCCAGGCGACTCGAAGGGCCTCCAATTTTGCATGGGCGTGCTGCCCAGAGTCCCACTTCTGTCGGAGTTCAATCTCGCGCATGGCGAGCAGCGCCTGAAGCACCGTGGCGCCGCCGGCGGTGGGCGGAGGCGTGTGAATCACGAAGCCGTTCAGCGCAGCCGTTGAGGGTTTCGGCGTCAGGGCACGGTAGGCCGCCAGATCTGCGGACGTGACCAACCCGCCGCGTTTCTTGAATTCGGCCGCAATTCGAGATGCGATCTCTCCCTCATAAAAGCCTTGAAGCGATCCGCGTGAAACTAGGGTGGTTAGCAACTCTCCCAACCTGGGATTCCGGTAGGTCTCGCCCACCACGGGCGGCCGCCCGCTGGGGAGGAGCACCGCCGCCGCGCCGGGATCGACCGCAATTCGCTTCATTCCGGCCTGGATTGCGCGGGCAGGCGCTTCCGACATCCGAAATCCATCGAGCGCCGCACGGATCGCGGGCGCCGCCAGTTCCGCCATGGAGCGGGTGCAATACCGATGATGGAACTGATCCAGCCCGGCGGGGATGCCGGGCACTCCTACAGCCAGCCAACCGAAGGTGTTGGAGCCGCCCTCAACCGCGCCGGACGGGAGCAGCGAGTACATGTCCGGCCGCGCGGCGGCCGGCGCCGTGGAGTTGAAGTCAAGGCACTCCGGAGGGGTCCCATCGCCCCGGGCGATAGTGGCGGTCCCACCGTAGCCGGCGAAGCCGCAGTTGTGGATCGAAACCACCGCCGCCATCAGGGCGGCGGCAAAGAGAGCGTCAGCAGCCGTGCCGCCCTGGGCCAGCACCCGGTTGCCCACCACGGCGGCCTCCGGATTCCCGAAGACCTGCCCGGTTCGACCCTGGGCCCGCACCAGTTCCGGACCGGCCAAAACGGCGCCGAGTCCGGACCCCAGAAGCACGCGGCGGCTGACAGTCAGCATGCGATTCCTCCGAAAACGCAGAGAGGGGCGCGATCCGCCAAATGGCAGTCGCGCCCCTCAAGTTTGCCCAACGGACCGACGGGACTACTTCTTGTGGGCGGTGTGGCAGGACTTGCAGGAGCCCAGGACAACGCCGAGCGCTTCCTTCGCGCCGGCGACATCCTTGGCCTGGACTTTCGCCACAGCAGCGGCCCCACCGTCCTGAAGCGCCTTGGAAGCGGCCGCCCAGGTGGCATCCGGGCATCGCCCGTCGGCCATCAGGCTGTGACCGGCTTCGTTCAGCAGAGCGGCGTTGATCTCCGCCGCTTCCCACGCCTGGTCATCGGCCGGGCCGGCCCCGTCAAGCGCCTTTCGCAACGCGCCGCAGTTGGTCACCACCACCGCGGACATCAGGTGCTTGGTCTTCAGCGGGCGAGATTTGCCCGCCTTGATCTGGGCGTCGCTCTGGCTCACAGCCAGACCGACGCAGGCGGCGAAAACGCTCGCTCCCACCACCCATGATCGGATGTTCATGCTCGAGTAGATCCTCCGTCGACAAACGACAGACACTATGCCTTCAACGTGTAAAGACGGTGGCAGGACGCACATCCGTCTCAACCGGAAACCACATCACGATTGGGAAGGCGGGGTCGAGGTTCCTTCGCTCATTGCGCTGCGAGCTGCTTTTCGGCGTCCAATCCAGTTCCGAATGGCGCGGTAGAGGATGAAGAGTACGATTCCCCAGATCACGATCCAGGGCGCCGCAAACACGAGCCCGAGCACGATGCCGGCACCGGCGTCGCGGACACTCTCCAGCGCGGATGTCCAGGTTCGGCCGAGTCGGGCCGAGAAACTGGTATGCGACTGGGGGACGTACTCCCGTGCCTCGTTGATGGTGAGGGTCACCGTCGTGAGATCGGTCTGATTCCGAAGGAAGCGAATGCGTCCTTCCATCTGCTCGATCTCGCCTCTCACCCGCGTCAGTTCACGCTCGACGGATAGGATGTCCGAAAGCCGGGCCGCGCTCCGCTTCAGATGCTCGAGTAGCCGAGACTCGGCTGCCCGGCCGTTTCGGAGCCGCGCCTCCACGTCGTAGAACTCCTCGCTCACATCCTGCGAGTCGCTCGACTGAGTCTGGACCTCCCCGAGCGTCGCCACGTCGCTGAGGAACTTGCCATATGCCGAGACCGGCACTCGCAGCGTCCAGTGCGCCGATCGGGTTTCTCCCGCGGATCCGCTCACGCTGCTGTTCGCCACATAGCCCTTCGCCGATCGCACCAGCGTCAGGAGTTTCTCCCGCACCGGCTCCAGGCGCGGAACGACAAGGGTCAGTTCGGCGGTGTAGATGATCTTGCGCTGGTACGACCGCTGCTCCTGGGAGCCTATGGTGGGGGCCTCCCCCCCCGCGTATGGGTCCCCGTTCATGCGCTTTCGGGCAGGCGAACTGGGGGCAATGGGGGCCACAGTCTGCATCTGCCGCGCAAATTCGTTGGGATCTCCGCCCCCCGGAGCCTCTGAGCTGGGCGTGGAATCGGCGACAGATTGGTCCATCAGACCGGCAGGACTCGCTTCTCCCGGAGCACTGGATTTGGAACTTCGCGAGCCGGCGCATCCCGCGAGGATGGCGAGGATGCCGATCCCTGCGATCCAACACCCCCGGCTCGTACCCCAAGAAACCGCTGGTCGCCGCATCATTGCCTCCAGGGAGCCCCCAGAAAAAACAGCAAAGGCGGTCGTTCGAGGTCTCTACTCCTCGGACGACCGCCCTGTCGGTAGGGTTACAACTCGGGAGCCCGGTTACTCGTGATCATCCGCCGCCGTCGGCTCCGGCAGGAAGAACGAGGCGATGAACCCGATCACGTAAACCGTGCCTCCCACGATGGCCGCGGCCTGCGCCATCGGCATCGCCTTCGCCATCTGGGTCACCACAAGCGCCGCCGATGTCCCGATCAAACGTCCACCGATGTTGGCCGCAAAGCTCTCACCGGTGCCTCGGAGATGCACCGGAAAGGCGCGTGGCAGATAGTTGCCCCAGAAGCTGAACTGCGCCACTGTCAGCAATCCGGCCACTGCGACGCCGATCTTGAAACTATCGAGGTGACCCTGCCCCAGGGTGAAGAACACGTACGGGACCACCAGAATTCCCGGCGCCAGGAACAGGCGGAGCAGATTTCCACGGCGCACCACGTAGAGCGCCAGGATCGCAAGGAGGATTCGGCCGGTTAGTCCTCCGATCTCTTGCATCTTCTGCACGCCGCCGATGATGGGCTGCTGCTGCGGGCGAGGGATTCCTGCCAACTCGGGAAGCGTCGGCACGATCTGTGGGATCTGCTGAATGGCTCCGAAGGCCGCGCCGTAGCAGCACGCCATCAGGATCGTGGCCATGATCGTGGTTCTCGCCAGCTCGGGCGCGAAGAGCTCGGAGATGCTCGGGCGCTTCAAGGTCCCGGCAGCCTTCTTTTCCGCCCACGAGGCGGATTCGGGCAGGAAGGGCCGGATGACAATCAGCGGGATGGCGGGCAACACTCCGGAAATCAGAATGTAGCGCCAGGGAGCATGGTCCCCGTAGATCGCCGGGAGAGAGTCTGGGTTGTGTGCGATGGACTCGTACGCCTGCGATACCAGCAGTCCACCGAGAGAACCGAAGGCCTGGGTCCAGCCCAACACCTTTTCCTTTTGTCCGCTGTTCGGGAAGAGCTCCGCCAGCCAGGCCACCGCCGCCACGAACTCCACGCACACTCCGATAAACGTGGTGGTTCGGAGCACAAGAAGCACCGGCAGTGACGTCGCAAAGGCCGCGCCACAGGCAGAGAGCGCGTAAATCAGGATCGACCACACGAGAACCTGTCGCCGTCCGAAGCGGTCCGTGAGATACCCGCCGATCAGGCCGCAGATCCCGCCGAAGAACGCCGGAACATAGAACAGCAGCGATGCCCAGTTTTGGAACTCGGGAGTGCCCGGGCGCAGTCCGCCCAGTTCCTGCAGCGCCGGTCGAAGGATCAACGGCAGCATCAGGAGCTCGTACGTGTCGAACAGGAACCCGATGGCTGCGATGACGCAGATCAACCACTGCACGGTCGTCAGCGGCTTTGGTTGAGAGGAGTTGGCGGAGTCTGACATGTGTTTATGACCTGATGCCGATGCCGGTCGCCGAGATGGACCATCGGCGCCGACTCTCGTGGAGGGGTCGTACCCGCGGCGCGCCTCCGCTAATGTTGCAGTTGGACTTCGGACCTTCCTTTGCGGCCCTTTTTGGCATTTTGGCGATGCGCGGCGTCGTCGGACTTCCCCTTACCGGGGTGCGGCGGCGGTGCGGACGATTGAAGCCACCCACTCCGCCGCCGCCGTCAACTCGCTCATCGAGACTGCTTCGTCGACGGTGTGCTGGTTCCGAAAGCCGCAGGTCAGCGTGACCGAGGGAATGCCTCGTGCATTGAAGACATTGGTGTCGCTGCCCCCATCGCCCGGTCGGGAACTCGGGGGGCGCCCAAGCCAGCGCCACGCCGCCTCCGCCAGTTGGATCGGTCGCTCGTCCCCGTTCCACGAGTAGCCGGCATACTCGGCCCGACGCCGGATCTCGACCCCCGCGCCGGTCTCCGCCGCCGTCTGCTCCAGGCTCAGCACCATGTGCCGGATCTGGCGATCCAGCGCCTCGCGGGTTGGAGCCCTGGCTTCGAAGCGGAGCACTCCCGCTCCCGGCTCGGCGGGGGCCGGATCGGCGCAGGAGGCCGCGGGATGGACCGCCCCTTCCCGGGATCGATCCACTGCGCCGAGCCGCATCGAGGCGAGGCAGGTCGCGCGGATGGAGCTCACGACTCGCTCCGTCTCTCGCCGCGTGTCGGCCGGCCTGGCGCGGATCACGACTTCCAGGCTGTCGTGGAACGGCGCTGAGGAGATCCAGGACCCCGTGAGTCCACTCGCATCGAGAACGAAACCGATGGATCCCGCGAGTATGGCCGGCGACAGCGCTCTCGCTCCTCGCAGTCCCAGCTCCTCTTGAGCCGTGAAGACCACCTGCAGATCGCCGACCGCAGCCCCACTCCCATCGATTGCCAGCATGGCCTCCAGGATTGCTGCGACGGCCGCCTTGTCGTCGGCCCCGAGAATGGTGTCGCCGGATGTTCGAAATTCGCCATCGACCTCTCGCACCCGCAGTCCCGCGGTCGACGCGACGGTGTCCGTGTGGGCCGCGAAGAAGATCCGAGGGGCGTCCACCACGTCCCCGGCCCGTTGGGCGATGACGTTCAGCATCGGGTCGAGCTGGCAGACGAACCCTGCGTCGCGCAGCCACTCCATCGTCGCCCGAGCCAGCCGGCGCTCATCGCCGGAGGGACTGTCGATGTCCAGGAGTTCGAGGAACAGCCGGCGCAATCGCTCGGGCTGTACGCCATGGGCCGCCATTCGCTCTTTCCTATCCGGCGCCGGAGCCCATCGCCGGTCATCCCGCCAAATGGGGCGCCGCGTCGCTACAGAGTGTAAGTCACCTTCTTCAGTCCGCGGGGCCGGTCCGGATCTCTCCCTTTCACCCGTGCGAGGTGATAGGCAAAGAGCTGGGATGCGATGATGGAGATGATCGGCGTCAAGAGTTCCGGAACGCTGGGGATGGGGAGCGGCGTTCGTGCTAGGCTCAGCATCGATTCGTCATCCGAGATGACGATCAACTCGGCGCCCCGCTCCGCCAGCGCCGCAGCCAGCTCCCGCATTGAGGCAAGCCCCTTCCCGGACGGCGCCACCAGAATGCACGGATAGCCCTCGTCAACGATGGCGATCGGTCCGTGGTGAAAGTCGGCGGAAGAGTAGGGATGGGCTCGTAGGTAAGACGTCTCGGACAACTTGAGGCCCGTCTCCAGAGCGCCGCACAGATTGATCCCGCGAGCCAGAATCACGCACTCTTCCATGTACCGGTAGCGCTCGGCGTGCGCCGCAATGTGATCCTCGGTGGCGAGCACGGCAGCGGCAGCGGCAGGAAGACCTTGCAACTCCGCGAAGAGAGTCTCAGAACCGGAGTACCGCGCGACGAGCATGGCCACGAGCATCAGCGAGGTGGTGTAGGTCTTGGTCGCCGGGAGAGAGAGTTCCGGGCCGGCGGAGCAGGCGAGCCCGTGCTCGACTGCGGCAAACATCGGCGAGTCCGAGTTGTTGGTGATGCAGCCGGTCAGCGCCCCACCCTCACGAGCCGCATGGAGAAACTCGATGGCATCTGCGGCGCGCCCGCTCTGACTGATCCCCAACACCAGGCCGTGGGCGAGCTGCGGCCGTCCCCCGTAGAGAGTCACCACGCTCGGCGCCGCAAGGGCTACGGGAAGTCCGGTCGTAATCTCGGTGAGGTACTTGCAATAGACCGCCGCATGATCGCTGGTGCCACGGGCAGCCAGGTAGAAGAAGCGGCTGTCTCGTGCCCGAGCAGCATCCGCCAGACGCGACACGGCGGGCTCCTGTTCGGTGAGTACTCGCGCGAGAGCCGCCGGCTGTTCGCCGATTTCGCTGCGCATCAGACTTCCCGGTGATGTCACTCCCCTGCCCAACCCTTCCGACGTGTGCTCGACGCCCGAACCCTCGGCGTTGTGTGCCCGCTTCGAGCCGCTCACGAAGCCACCCAAGTTTAGCAGAGGATGAATTTCACAGACTGCGGCGAACTGACCCCAGGAGCCCGCGCCGCCAGAACCAGGCGCGGCGCTGACTTACGAGGAGATTGCTGTCGATGAAAATGTGGTGCAGCGGGCTTGCCGCCGCGATGGTTGCCGGCGGGATCGCCCTCCTTTCCGTGGCCGGCTCCGGCCCCGCGGGCGCTCAGAGCAAGCGGGTTCAACTCTTCAATGGGAAGGATCTCAGCGGCTGGTACGTGTTCGTGCCCGGCGAGGAGCGGAACAAGGACTCCCGCGGGATCTTCAAGGTGGAGAACGGCGAGATCCACGTCAGCGGTGAAAAGTTCGCGTTCATCAGCACCGAGAAGGACTGGGAGAACTATCGCTTCCACGTGGAGTTCAAGTGGGGCCAGAAGAAGTATCCGCCCCGCGAAAACGCCAAGCGGGACGCCGGCATCCTCTACCACTGCGTGGGACCCGACAAGGTCTGGAACAAGTCGCTCGAGTACCAGATTCAGGAAGGCGACTGCGGCGACATGTGGCTGACGGGCGGCGAAGGCGGCCCGCCATCCCTCACCGTGTTGGGCAAGACCTACACGGGTGGCCGTGTGGTGAAGTGGACCGACCACGAGAAGCCGAACGGCGAGTGGAACACCGCCGAGGTCGTCGCGCGTGGCAACAAGATCTGGCACTGGACCAACGGCAAGTGCAATCTGGTCGGAAACAGCGCTAGCCTGACCCGTGGCCGCATCAATCTGCAGTCCGAAGGCGCCGAACTTTACTACCGCAATGTCTGGATCGAACCTCTGAACTGAGCCGCACCGACACGGCGCCGCAACTCAGTAAAATCCCAAACTTTGCGAGCTATCCGTCGTAGGGCTTCATGACACCCTAGTTATGGCTACGACGAACAGCCCTTTCCCGGAGCCTTCGGGCTCCGGAACCCCTCGCCAGGTCTTTCACTCAGGCGAGGGTTTTTTTTGATTTCAGGCGCGTCCCACCAGCAGCAGAAACACGTCGTAGAGCGCATGGGTCCAGGCTGCCACGGCAAAGCCCCGTGCAGCAAAGAGACCCGCGAGCACCAGCCCGGCGATGGCGCGGAAGGTGAAGCTGCCGATCGAGAAGAGATCGCCGCTAGGCCCGATGTAGTGGAACGCCGAAAAGATGACGGATGAGAAGATCACCGCGACGGCAACCGCCGCTCCGCGCTTCACCCCACTCGCCTTCAGAAGCCCGATGGCGCCGCCGGTGAGGATGACCCGGAACACCAGTTCTTCGTACAATCCAGCGCCCAGGCTGGCAGCCAACTTCTGCCCAAACCCTAATCCGCCGCCGCCCATCTGCAGAAAGGGCGCCATCGGGAGCACCAGCGAGGTGAGCATCGACACCAGGCTGCCGAACACGAGCGCGTAAGCGGTGGACTCGAGCAGCACAAAGCTGAAGTAACCCAACGCCACCGGCTTCTTCGGAGACCAGCGCCACCTGAGGACCAACCCCACCAGGAGCGCCACGACCAACCACGAGCCGAGCCAGCCGTTCAAACCCATCCCACGGAGCGCCACCTGCAAGATGGCGTCCGCTCCGTTGATGACGTGACGCGGCTGGCCCAGGTTTCCGACCAGCGCGACGATCTGATACGCGAAGAGCAGCGGCAGCACAAAGAGGTAGCTCCCCCAGGCGCTCCGCGTTTGATCCAGATAGTCGCGCATCGGTCGTCTCCCGCTATCCTCTCCCGACGTAAAGCTGTTCCGTCGGCAGTACGATCGCTTCCAGCAGATTAACGTGTGGCGGCAGCGTTGCCATGACCAGCGCCACCTCGGCGAGTTCATCGGCGGTCATCATCGGTTCCTGATCGGCCACCGTCTGTCGGAGCGCCCGGCGCTCGTTCAGCACATTGCCGGGGTGAATGCAGCTCGCCACAATCCCGTGCGCCCGCCCCTCCAGCGCCGTCACCTGGGTGAGACCCCAGAGGCCGTGCTTACTCGTGCTGTATGGCGCCGAGTTGAACCGGACTCTCTGCGCGGAGATGGATGCGACGTTGATGATCCGTCCGCCCCCCTGCTCCTTCATGATCTTGAACGCTTCACGAGTGCAAAGGAACGGTCCCCGCAAGTTGACCGCCATCACATTCTCCCAATCCGCGAGCGTCAACTCTTCCAGCGGTCCCCCATCGAACGCCCCGGCGTTGTTCACCAGGATATCCAACCGTCCAAACCGCTCCATGGTTGCGGCGAACAGGTTCAGGATTTGCTCCTCCGAAGTGATGTCGGTGGGAACGGTCAGCACCTCGACCCCAAGTCCACGAAACTCTGCCGCAGCCTCTTCAAGCCGGGCGGCATCGCGGGCCGCCAGCACCAGCGTACAGCCCTCTCCCGCAAAGGCACGGGCAATGCCGGCTCCGATGCCGCGATTGCCTCCCGTCACGATGGCGACTTTCCCCTGCAACTTCCCCATGGATCTACCCTTCCACCCCAAACCCCGGCGGCCCTCCGGCCGACACTGTCCACCTGCAAAGTTCTCCCTGAAGCCCTTAGATCCCTGACGAGATGCGAAGTCCGGGACGGCGACAAGGATTCATCGCCAGATAACAAAGACATTCGCAGACAAAATGAAATATAATGAAGGAGTGAACGAAAGTGTTTTGATTTGACTTCGAAAGTGAGACCGGATGGCGGGTGAGGAACGGGCGGTGCGAATCCTCGGACTGCTGGAGTACCTGAACTCCCAGGAGCGCGCAGTGCCGGTCAGCGAGCTGGCTCTGCTGGCGCATCGGGAGTACGGCGTCAGCGAGGTCACGCTTCGCAGCGATCTCGCGGCTCTCTGCTCCCTGAGCGGGGTTCGAAAGCTCTCACGGGGCACCTATGAAGCGGTTCGGGATCACACGTCGCCTTCGCTCTCCACAGGCTCGCTCTTCGGGACCCGGTTGCTGCATCGCGCGGAGCAGAAGATTGCGATCGCAGGATCCGTCGCAGGCGTGCTCCTCACCCAGTCGGATCTCCGAGTCGTTCTGCTGGATGCCGGCACCACCACCTACTACCTTGCTGATCGGCTCTCCGAGAGCACGGGGCTCGATGTCATTGTCTGGACCCCGAATGTCGCCGCAGCCACTCGGCTCGCGGGCAGTCGGGGGATTTCGGTGCGCGTGCTGGGCGGAGAGTACCAGTCGGAGTACTTCGCGGTTGCCGGGGATGAAACCGTGCGCGCCCTCCGGTCCCTCCAGGATGGCTGCGCTGCCCAGGCGACAGGCCCTTATCCCGGAGTACATTGCGTGCTCGATGTGAATCAGATCTCGCCCGATGGCGGGCTCTTCACCGACGAGTCCCGTGAGCGCCAGCAGAAGAGCCTGATGGCGGAGCTGGCGGAGGATCTCACGATCGTCGCGGACAGCAGCAAGCTGTTTGCACGCCGGCTGGGGTATCAGCCGCACAGCGTGCTTCGGCTCTCCGAGCTCGGCGAGAAGCGCTCGGTTCGGGTGGTGACCGACTCGCGAGCCACACCGGAGCAGCGAGCCGTCTTGAAGGAAATGCTTCAGACCGCCTTTCCGATGGCCGGGTTTGAGGCCGTCGAGTCAGAGGGCGCCTGCACGGTCCTCGCGCGAGGACCGTTCACCGGAGCCGCTTAGCAACAGCCGCCCGACTGAGTCGGGTGAGCCCAACCAATCCCCGGGGATGCCCCTGGAGGGAGTCAGCGCATGTGTGGAATCGCAGGATACATCGGATCCCGGGAAGCAGTCCCGATTGTCATGGATCAGCTCAAGAGGCTGGAGTATCGGGGGTATGACTCCGCTGGCGTGGCGGCCCTCGACGGCGACGTCACCATCGTCAAGTCCGAGGGGAAGCTCCGGTCGCTTCAAGACCTCCTGAGCGTGGACTCGCCCAGCGGGTCGGTGGCCATCGCGCACACTCGCTGGGCGACCCACGGGGGGCCAACAACCCGAAATGCCCATCCTCATGCCGACCAGCTTGGCCGTATCGTCGTGGCGCACAATGGGATCATCGAGAACTATGCCGACCTTCGCCGGAGCCTGATGGACGACGGCTGCACGTTTGCCAGCGAAACCGATACCGAAGTGCTCCCACACCTCATCCGGCGGCACTATCAGGGGTGTATCGTGACGGCCCTCAGAGAGGCGCTGCGTCGCGTTCGCGGATCCTACGCACTAACCGTCGTCTGTGCCGACGAGCCCGACCTGATCCTCGCGGCCCGCCACGACAGTCCGCTCGTCATCGGGCTGGCCGAGGGGGAGTCCTTCCTCGCATCCGACATCCCGGCGCTGCTTCCGTACACCCGATCTGTCTTGATCCTCGAAGACGGCGACCTCGCTCTCATCCGGCGCGGAAGCGTGTCTCTGATCCGAACGGCGGACGGCTCGCCGATCCATCGCGATCCGGTACAGGTTGACTGGGACGCCACCTCCGCCGAGAAAGGCGGCTTCGAGCACTTCATGCTCAAGGACATCTTTGAGCAGCCGGAGACCCTCCGGACTGCGCTTAGAGGCCGGTGGACGGATGCCGGTCTAAACCTCACGGAGACGGGTCTCGCCGCCGCCGCCGCGGCAGCCATCCGTCGGATCTATCTCGTAGGCTGCGGCACGGCGTACCACGCCGGCCTCGTCGTTGCCTCTACCTGGGAGCGACGGCTCCGAGTGCCGGTTACCGTGGAAGTCGCCTCGGAGTTTCGCTACCGGGAGCCGGCCATCGACGATACGACGCTGGTGGTGCTCATCTCACAGTCGGGAGAGACGGCCGACACGCTGGCCGCGCTGCGACTGGCCTCGGCCGCCGGAGCGCGCACTCAGGCCGTGGTCAACGTCGTCGGCAGCACGTTGTCCCGTGAGGCGGACGGCGTGCTCTACACTCAGGCCGGCCCGGAAATCTGCGTCGCATCCACCAAGGCTTATACGGCTCAGGTGGCCTCGTTGAGTCTGCTGGGGCTCTGGCTCGCGGAACTTCGCGGCCAGATCGGCGACGCCGAGCTGCATCGGATCGGAGACGCGCTCCAGGTGCTCCCGTCACAGGTGGCGGAGTTGCTTCAGCAGGCGCCGGCGATTGAGGCAGCCGCAGCCGAGCTGGAGCGCTTCCACGACTTCTTCTTTGTCGGACGAGGACTCGACTACGCAGTCGCGCAAGAAGGCGCCCTCAAGCTGAAGGAGATCAGCTACCGCCACAGCGAGGCCCTTGCCGCGGGGGAGATGAAGCACGGCACTCTTGCTCTCGTCACACCGGAGGTCGTAGCCATTGCCGTCGCGACCCAGGAAGCGCTCCGCGAAAAGCTGCAGAGCAACATTCGGGAAGTGACAGCGCGCGGCGCACAGATCTTCGGAGTGGTGCCGCCCGATTGCGGGGAACTCGCCGAGCTCTGTCGGTGGCGGATTGAAGTGCCCCGTACCGAGCCCGAACTCGCACCCGTGCTGGCGATTGTACCGCTCCAGCTCCTCGCCTACTACGTAGCGCGGATCGCGGGCTGTGAGATCGATCAGCCTCGCAACCTGGCCAAGAGCGTTACGGTGGAATAGGCCGCTCCTGACCGACCTACGGCTTCAACCACCGCTCGAACCACGCCATCGCCTTCTGTCGCTGCTCCGGAGTCACCAGATGACCCACTCCGGCAGCGACATCGATGTCGAGCCGCTCCTTGTGGGCGGCGTAGGCCGTGCGAGTGGTCGCAAACGCGAGTTCCGCCCCGGGGAGCGGACAGTTGGGATCGTTCTCACCACTCAGGATCAGAAGCGGTCGGGGCGAGATCAGCGGAACCATGGATGGTCCGTCGAACTCGTCCAGAATACCCGGCAGGATTTTGGTCCAGAGAGCTCGGCATACCCTCTGATTGATCCCGGGCTCACCCAGTTCGGAGGCTACCACTTCGTGCGCTCGCCGAACGGTTCCAGCGCGACCCTGCCACCGGTCGTTCTCCAGACTCCAACGAAAGCTCTGAACTGCAATTGCCGGGACGGCAACGCGAATCCGGGGATCGCAGGCGGCTGCCATCCATGTCTCGATTCCCCCCTTGCTGAACCCGATGCAGCCGATTCGATCCGGATCCACCTCTGGCAGCGACTGGAGGAAGTCGACGGTGCGCCACACGTCGTAGACCGTGTCATAGAAAAACGGATGACGTTGTCGGGCTGGGTTCTTTTCGTGCCACGCTTGCAGAATGGCGTCCTGGTAGGCTTCGGAACCCCTGGCGCCCGGCGCCCTCGCCCCGAAGTGGCGGCCGTCGATCGCGATGGCGAAGAACCCGCGTCGCGACAACTCCTCGAGGGTCGGCAGCATCTGCTCTTTGTTGCCCCCGGTACCGTGCAGCACAAGCACCGCGGGACGCCTCCCAGCACGAGAGGCCGACGACATCGCCAGCACCGGCACTCGCTCCCCGGGCTCGCTCTCGAAGCTTCCGGACAGGTGCAGCACGCCCTCACGGGTTTCCCGGCTGAGGTTCGGCGAGAGCGGGCAAACCGGTCGCTTCAGGAATTGCTTGAAGTCCGACGCTGGATCAGTCTTCAGAGCCGCGAGGAGCGTTCCCGGCGCGAAGGCCGCACCGAGCACGCCGCCCAGAATCAAGCGGCGAGACGGCGACGTGGGGCTATTCCATCCGAACATGAGCGAGACCCTCCGCCAGAACGGTCGCCCCGAACACCCCGGCATCCTTGCCGAGTCCCGCGGGTCGCACCGGCACTCTCTGATACGGTTTCACCGCATACCGGGCAACGGTCCTCTCCAGGGACTGAAGCAGCGGGCCGCCCCGCTCCGCGATCCCGCCGCCGATAAGCACCAACTCCGGCGCAAAGCACTTGATCAGATTCGCGGCTCCGATCCCGACCAGCCTCCCGGTTTCAGTAAGCACGTCCGCCGAAGCGCCATCCCCGTGCGAAGCCAGTTCCGAGACGGCCGCCAGATCCACTCCCCCACCCTGTGCGAGAAGCCTCGCAAGTGGGGACTCCGGGTGGGAGCGAGCGACATCCAGCGCCCGGTGCTCCACCGCGCGCTTCCCCGCAAGCGATTGCCAGCAGCCGGGCAGACCGCAGTGGCAGTACACCGGCCCATCGATTTCGAGGATCTGATGTCCGGCACGGCCCCACCGGCCGTGGGGGCCGGCAAGAACACGGTTGTTTGCCACCAAGCCGCACCCGATGCCGGTGCCCAGAGTCAGCAGCAGAAAGGACCGAACTCCGCGACCGGCGCCAAGGGTGAGTTCCCCCAACGCGGCGGCCAGTCCGTCGTTCATCACGAACGTGGGGAGGTCGAGCCCCCGCCTGAGTCGCTCACCGAGCGGTGTGGAGCTGAGGCGCGGGAATCGAGGCGCGACCTCCGTCACACCGGTCGCGGGATCCACGTCACCGGTCATGCCCAGTCCGACCCCCAGAACCGGGCCTAAATCCGGACTCAGACCGGCGGCGTAGTCGCGAATCAGGGTAAGGATTGTCGCAGAGTCCCACCGTTCGTCGGATGGAAGAGTGACCACCTCCGAACGGATGTTCGGGGCTTCCGCCAGGCGAAACGCCAGCCTGAAGTGCGTCCCACCCAGATCCGCCCCGATGTAGACCCCCAAGTTACAGCCTCACAGGATCCCGCGGATGACCTGTCCCTCGGACACCTTCCACGGTCGATCGACCGGATCGTGGTACTCTTCCTCGGGATCGATGCCCAGACAGTGGGCAATCGTCGCCGTCACATCCGCCGGCGATACCGGGTCCGATGCGGGATAGGCGCCGTCAACCGTGCTGGAGCCGTAGACCTGGCCGCCTCGGATGCCGCCGCCCGCCATCAACACCGAGAAGACATGGGGCCAGTGGTCCCGTCCGCCGTCCTTGTTGAAGCGAGGCGTCCTGCCGAACTCACCCATCAGCACCACCGTGGTGGTTTCCAGCATCCCGCGATCATCCAGATCGGACAGGAGCGCGGCGAGCGCACGGTCAGTCGGCGGGTTCAACTCATTCTTCGACCACGGCAGGTGGTCGGCATGGCTATCCCAACCCTGTCCCCCGGCGCCGTCATCGTGCCGAACCCAGTTGACGGCCACAGTCCGCACCCCGGCTTCCACGAGCCGGCGGGCCATGAGGGTGCCCTGCCCGAAAATGTGGCGTCCGTAACGATCTCGCATCGCGGAAGGCTCGCGGCTCAAGTCAAACGCCTGGGCGGCTCTTCCACCGGTGATGAGATCGAATGCCTGTGAGAAGTGCGGTTGCAGCCCGATACTGCCGCCTTCTTCTTCCATCCGAGCCCGAATGTTCGCCTGCTCGAGGAGCACCCGGCGACGAAGGATTCGTCCCTCGGTGTAACCGTCTCGGATCCGAAGCTCTCCGGGAGTGAAGGCCGGAGAGTTCGGGTCGCCATTGATGACCATGGGGTCCGCCGCGGCGCCCAGGAATCCGGCGTGCTGGCCCGACCGGATGGGACCGTTCGGATTCATCTGTTCCGGAAGCGTCACAAACCCGGGCACTGACCGGGATGTCGGAGGACGCAGGGCAGAGACGACCGACCCGATGTGAGGATGATCCTGGCGGGAGAGCGCCACCGAGAGCCCGGTGGCTCGGGGGTACTTGCGGCCCGTGATCATCCAATAGACCCCCGCCGGGTGATTGCTCTCGGTGTGTGTCACACTGCGGAGCAGGGCGTAACGGTGAGCCTGCCGGGCCAGCAGCGGCATGGTCTCAGAGATTCGGATCCCCGATACATTCGTTTCAATCGGCTGAAACGTCCCCCGGATCTCGCTGGGAGCATCCGGCTTCGGATCGAAGGTCTCGTACTGACTGGGCCCACCCGAAAGAAACAGAAGGATCAGGGAGCGGTCCGCCGAGCCGGACCGCTTCCGAGACTCGGCAGCGCCGGCAACGGCTTGCGGCGCCAGCAGCATCGGCAGGCTGAGCCCGAGGCCCGCGTCCCCGAATCTCACGAGCATCTCGCGGCGTGTCGTCGGCCCTCGTCGGATACGGTTCTTGGAGCAGTCGAATAACATTTTGGCGGTCTCTCAGATTCCCTTGCGGTGCGTGAGACGTTGGCAGAAGCCCTGGTGTTGCAATCGTTTATGGTTCCGAGACGGGGTCTACTCGAAGAATTGTGTCGCCGAGGTAGACAAAATCTCCGATTGCGAGACCACCACGTTTCACCGGGGTGCCGTTCAGGCGAGTTCCATTCCGGCTATCGAGGTCCTGAACAACCCAGAATCCGTCCCTGAGTTCAAATCGGATGTGGTCTCGTGAGACCTTGCGGTCCGTGAGCACAAGCTGGTTTTGCCGGCCGCGACCAGTGGAGATGGGATCTCGCATGAGGAGCACTCCGAGACCCACATCCGGTCCCGCGACCACTCGGAGCGCGACAGGACCGGTCGCGAGGTCCGCCACCCAGCAGTTCTTATTGGGACTCGGGGCCGGTTGCGACAAGGGATAGGGAGAGGGTTCCGTCACTTCTTATCACTCCTCGGAGCTGAGGAACTCGCCGAGACCGGAGCCATCGGCGGTGGCGCGAGTTTCTGGAGCCGAACCCGGCACAACGCAGCCGGGAGGCTGGACCCAAACCTGAGCACCACCAGATTCCATTCTCGTTGGGCCCGCACAGTATCCCCCATCGCCATCCAGGCCTCGCCGGCTCGAAGCCTCATCCGGGCTTCAAAGTCGGGATCAACCCCGTTTCCGGCGCCCGCAGCGGCGCGGAGCAGTTCCTCCGGCTTTGCCGCCGGCGACTGGATTCCTTGCTCAATCCAACGGCGACGGCCCTCTTCCGAGCTGCCGCGGGGGGCGCCAAGTTCCTTGAGGAGGGCCGCGGCCCCGGCGATGTCCCCTTGCCCGGCACGATACTCGGCGAAGAGCAGCGCCTTTACCCGGGACTCCCCCCCAACGAGCGCCGACTTCCCCAGCGTCGATCGGTACAGGGTCCAGGCAAATCCCAGCACCGTGTGTTCCTCGAGGTCCAGCGCCCGCTCGAGATCTCCAACCGTCAGCAATGCCACGACCTTCTGAAGTCGCTTCCTCGTCAGGGAGATGACCGCCTCCGCCTCCGACTGAGCGTTGCCGCCACCAGGCCGGTCGCCCAGTGCGGTTCGAAGCTCTGAAGCGCGGACGAGCAGGGGGGTTCCGTTCCCATCCGGCAGGAGCCTGGCCGCCCGTTCCAGGTCGGCGGCGGCCGCCGTAAGGACCCCCGCAGACTCCAGAGCCTTTGCCCGGAGCTGCAGCAAGAGCGCAGCGGGCGCGCCCGCTGCCGAGTCCTTGAGCCCCTGGGTCAAAGAGTCGATCGCCGCTCCAGAGTCGCCCCGGCGCAGTTGGAACTCCGCAGCTCGTCGCCACAGGTCCGCGCGAGTCGCCGGGTTTTGAGTTCTCTCTCCCGGCCCCGAGATCGCCCTGAGGAGCCACTTCTCCGCGTCTCCGAGCAACTCCGCGCCTTCGAAGTAGCCCGACACCCTGAGGGCAAGCGCCGAGCTTTGCAGCCCAGACGGCGCCCCGGACCAGAGCGCCTCGGCCATCCCGAGCGCCTCCGGATGTCGCTTCAGCGCCAGGTAGCTTCGGAGCAAGCCCTCCTGCAATCGGCCCCCCGCTCCGGCAGCAGGCGGCAGCGCCTCGATCGCGCGGAAAGCCGCTAGCGCTTCAGGAGCTTTTCGGGCCGCCAGGAGCGCATCCGCATCGGCGAAGCGCTGCTCCAGGCTCCGCACGGGTTCGACCACGGGCCGGAACTTGCGTTCCAGCGACTCCGCCGCTGCAGTCCGCATCGTCTGCTTAAGGTGAGCAGTCAACGCTAGAAACGCCTCGTCGGCCCCGGGCCGGTTCACACTGCCGGCGACAACGCGCAGGAGCGCCGTCTCTCCCTCCATCGCGGTCGTGGGACTTCCGATCAGTGCGCAGCCGAGCAGCGCCTCGGCCTCGGACTGAAGGACGGGCGGGGGATCGCTTGCAAGGAGCGCGCGGAGAGCCGTCACGGCAACGGCGTGATCGCCGAGCGCCAGATGCACCCGCGATTCTTCCAGGAGCCACTCCATCTTCCCGGCGTGCGGGATCCCGTCCGGCACGCCGGATAGCAGCATGCGGGCTTCCGCCTTCCGCGACCCTCCCGCTTCCGAGGCCAGGTGCGCCGCGAGAGCCCAGCGCGCCCGCATCACCGGCAAGTCGATCCCCGTGCCGGCGAGCGCCCGCAGCGCTGCCTCCCGCGACGGTGCGGGCGCACTGCGGGCGAGCGCAAGCCTGGAGCGAGATGCCAGGTCGTCGCTGCCCGTGGCCAGTTCAGCCCAGCCGGATCGCGCCGCTGGAGCCTCTCCTCTGCGGAAACGGAGGTCCGCCTGACGATACCGAGCGCCCCGGATGGCCTCGGCTTCGCCCGACGCCAGAGCCGGCGACAAAACCGCTTCGGCGCCGGCAAGATCTCCCGAAGCCAGTCGCAAATCGGATAGTTCCAGCGCGGCAAAAGCAGGCGCCGGAGTCGAAGCAAACAGAATGCCCGCCGACTCCAGCGCCGATCTCCCGGCGTCGAGGTGGCCGGAACGCAGCAGCGAACGGCCCAACAGCACCTGGCCCTTCCAGACATCGGAACGGCCGGACGCGGTGACGAGGAAGCGGCGAGAGTCGCGGGCCGCAGCTTCCGGCGAACCGGCATCGAGAGAGGCCTTAGCCGCCAGGAGCAGCGCCTCCGATGCCGGACGAATCTGTGCGGCACGGCGATATGCCTCCGCGGCGTCTGCGAAGCGACTCAAACTGAGGCACGCGCTCGCCCGGAGAAGCGCCGCATCTTCAGCGGCAGCACCCTCGGCGGCCTCGGGAACCGCCTTAAGGAAACGAAGGCACTCCTCGAATCGGTTGAGCTGAAAGGCGATCCTACCACCCCAAACCGCTACGCGAAGAGCACTCGCCGGCTGGCCCCGGACGGCCTGCTCTGCAAGTGCGAGTGTCGTCAGGAGTGGGTCAAACTTCCGAGCGGCTTCCTGTAGTTCCGCCAGACCCAGCAATGCGCGAACCCTCAACTCCGGCGCCAGCTTGAGCGAGAGTGACTTCTGCAGCCATTGCTCAGCCTCTGGTTTCTTGCCTCCCGCCAGGAGCAGATCCGCCAATCGCACCGCGGCAAACCCGGCGCTGGGGTGAGTGGGATAACGCGACGCGAAGTCCTGCAACGCCACCGCCCCCGCGTCGTTTTTTCCGGCGCTAAGCAGCTCGAACGCCTCCCGAAAGCGCGCGGTCCCCATCGGATCCGGCGGTTCTTCGCTGGGGGCGGGTGTGCTCCACGTCGCAAGGACGAGGCACAAGCAGAGGCCCGCGAGCCGTCCGGTCTTCGCGGCCCCGGAGGAACCGGGTCGATCCTTCCCCAAACTAAGCCAGCATCGGAGCAATAACGTGAACCGTCCTATCGGCCAGGGAGAGTGGAGTGCAAACGATCCGCGCACGTGCGCCCGTCCGGTTCTGCGATCTCGGCGGGTGGACCGACACACGGATCGTTCCGTCAGGGGCCGTACTTAACTTTACCGCCACTCTCTATACGCAGGTCACCCTCCAGGCCGGGGGATTCTCTCGAATCACCATTGAGAGTTTTGACACCGATGAACACGCCGAAATTCGGAATATTCGACAACTTGAATGTGACGGCGTACTGGATCTCTTCAAGGCCGCCATCCGCCGCACCGGCATCCAGCGCGGAGTGAGGCTGCTCGTACGCTCGGACGCTCCACCCGGAAGCGGTCTGGGCTCGTCGGCGGCCCTGGGTGTGGCAACCATCGCCGCGCTCGCAGAGTACTTGCAGTGGCGGCTGCTCCCCTACGAAGTTGCTCGGGAGTCCCAGGCGCTCGAAACTGAGGAACTCGGTTTGGAGTGCGGCGTGCAGGACCAGCTCGCCTCAGCCCACGGCGGCGTCAACTACATGGATGTGAACTATCCGCACGCCCGGGTCCAGCGGGTTCAGCTTGACGATGCCACCCACTGTGAACTGGAGGACCGGTTCGTGCTGGTGTACACAGGGCATTCCCACTTCTCTTCGGGGATGCACCAGAAGGTCATCGCCGAGTACGAGGCGGGTCACAACGTGGCCGTATTCGAACGATTGGCGGAGTGCGCGGTACGAGGTAAAGAAGCGCTGCTGTCGGGGGATCTCGACGGCTTTGCCGAGGCGATGAACGCGAATTGGGAAGCGCAGAAAGCGCTCCACCCGGATATCACCACCCCCTCCATCGAGCAACTCCACGAGGTGACTGTCGCGGCGGGAGCGGCGGGGTTCAAGGCGAACGGCGCCGGCGGCGGCGGTACGGTAACCATCCTGGCGCGCCGGAACAAAGATCACCTGGTACGGCGCGCCGTGGAGCAACTGGGGATGACCGTACTCCCTTGCAAGCTCGACTCCTCCGGCCTCCGGGTGTGGCGCGCCGACTGATCGCCGACTTCCCCGCGCGGAAGTCTACAGTCCTGTTCAGGGCACGGGGGATATCTGCAGCCGTGCCTCCACGCGCGCTCCATCGAGCAAGGCGGTCAGCACGACATCGGTTCGAGTCTTGACGCGCTTGACGTTTGCAATAAACTCGCCCGTTCGCTCCCCAGGACGAATCTTCACGCGGGACGGCGTCGTCAACACCTTTCGGTCGGACGTGATGAAACTCACCAGGTCGCCGCGCAGCCCTGCCGGGGAGGCGAGTCGAACCAACGACTTCACGCGCTGAGGTCCGACAATCACGGATGGCGTCACTTCCACCGACTGGAGGCGTGGCACCAGGGTGACTCTGGACGTCATTCCCCCCTCGCTTGAGGCGGCGGTCACGTCTATCGGGGTCGGATCGCGCACGGCGCGTGTGGTGACTGTCACCGATGCGGAGTCCGTGCCTTCCGCGATGGTCGCCGTTTCGGGCAATGTCACCCGATCTCCCAGTCCGGTGAGGAACAGAGTCATGCCGCCGGGAGGGGCGAGCCGATCGAGGTGAATCTCCAGCCGGAATGGATCCCCACCCACGAGGATCGGAGGGGATGCCTCGAGGGATGTCACTCGCGGGAGCGGTCGAGACAGATGGATCGGCGCCTCACGGGTCACGCCGAAGAGTGTCGCCGTTACTCGAACCACCTGCCCGGCGCCTGCATCTTGCGTTTGAACGTCAAAATCCGCAGTTCGAAGTCCGTTCGCCACGAAAACACTCGGCGGAACCGAAATCAGCTCCGGCTCCTCGGACTCCATACTTACCAGAACGCCGGAACCGGACGCAGGGAGCGACAGCCGCACGCGACCCCGAGTCGTCGTGCCCGCAACAACACGTCCTGTCCCAACGGTCACGGAGCTGAGCCCCGTGCCACTCGCGCCCACCGCCTGCAGGGCTGCGGCAAGATTCATGCGCCCGACCCCGGCCGGAAGTGAGCGCCCCGGCCGCAGCGTAACCGCATCGGTCTGATCGACGATCAACTGGGCGGTGGTATCGGGATCGAGATCCAGTCGTTGGCTTCGCAGCATTGCGGCCGCTGCAGAGACCATCGGGGCGGCCATGGAGGTGCCGCTCTGGAGCAAGAAGCCTCCACCGATCCCCGTGGAGAAGATGGAGCTGCCCGGCGCGCAGACATCAATGCCGGCGCCCCAGTTGGAGTAATCCGCCAGGCGGTCTTGCGGGTCCGTTGCCGCCACGGCCGTCACGTGTAGATAGCCCGCCGGATAGACCGGCGATGAAGCGCCGGAATTCCCCGCGGCAGCAATCACAACCACTCCCTTTCGGTAGGCGTAATCCACAGCACGCGCAACGGTCTCCGAGAATTCGTCGCCGCCAAGGCTCATATTGATCACGTCGGCGCCGTGATCGGCTGCCCACGTGATCCCGTTCGCGACGTCTGACTGTCGGCCCCCCGCTCGGCTGTTCAGAACCTTTACCGGCATCAATCGTACGCCGACCGCATCGGAAGGCTGGTTGGGATGATGGCTCGCCAGTCCCGCGATGCCGAGACCATTGTTCGCAGCGGCGAGAGCAATCCCACTGACGTGCGTTCCGTGCCCATGGTCGTCCTGGGGAAGCTGCGTTTGCTGGATTGCGTTGAAGCCGATTACTCTTCCACCGTCGTCCGTCAGCAGCGACGGGCGCAAGTCCGGGTGGTTTAGATCGGCGCCCGAGTCGAGGACGGCGAGAATCGCAGTTCCCTGCGGTTGCCAGAGTTCCCAACCGGTCTCTGCCCCCACCAGCTGGTGACCGTACTGTCGTCCGAGGTATCCCGGATCATTGGGGACTCCGAGCGCATGAACTTCACTGTCGAGTTCCACGAAGTCAACCCCGGGCTGTTTGCGCCACGCGGCCAGCGTTCGGCTCAAGGTTGCCGCCGGGTGAGAGTCCAGGTCCAAACACGCCAGACCAGTGGGCAAGTGGATCGACCTCAACCCTCGCCACTGCGCCGCCCGTGCGGCCACCGAGGGTCCGGGCCGAAATCCAATCAGCACTCGGACGGATCCCGTTTCGGGGGACGCCTTTCCGACGAGTGGAGCCGCCAGTGCGAACACCGCGAGAGCGAGGGGTAGAAATCGATTCCTGAGGAGAGTGCCGGGCATATCAGCAAGTGTTGACGGCTGCGTGAGGCGTTCGGTTCGCATGATTCATCACAAACCGGAGATGTTGCGTCGAGTCCCACCCGTGGGTGTCAGGCGCCGTAGAGCCGACTTGGAGTGTCCCAGAGAATCGACCGCCGTATCTCAATATCCACTTCCAGAGCTGCAATCTTACCCAGCTCCGATGAGATGCTGCTCGGCAGATCCGACCCTACCATCAGCCGAGTCGCCGGAACGTACTTCAACACCTCCAGCACCTGGTGCGGAACCAGAGACGAGAGCTCGAGCAGAATGTTCGGTGCGATCCCAGCCGCCACGATCGCCTCGAGGTAGTAGGAGCTGCCGCCGCAGTGCGAGAGTACGATCGGGAGTTGCGGGTGTCGGAGTGCGGCCGGGAGAAACAGCGAGGGCAGGGCAAAGGGAGCGCCCGTACCCGTGTGGCAGACGAGAGAGAGCTTGAGTTCCTCGGCTGCCT
This sequence comes from Actinomycetota bacterium, assembly GCA_005798285.1. Taxonomy (GTDB): domain Bacteria; phylum Armatimonadota; class SYMT01; order SYMT01; family SYMT01; genus F1-80-MAGs030. The sequence continues at coordinate 8,031 of SYKE01000241.1, read as the reverse complement.
GAAAGAACCAGTCACTGTCCGGCGACATCGGGTTGAGGGGTTGGTATTGAGGTTGCAGCTTCAGCGCTCGAAACCCGTACTCCTCGGCGCACCGCCGCAATTCATCCAGAAACGCGGCTCGCGGAATGAACGGCGGGATGCAGGCAGCTCCCGCGAAGCGGCCCGGGTGCTCTCGGAGAGCCGAGGCGATCTTCGTATGCTCAAGCCGAACGTCTTCCACGACGGGGAATGGGATGAGCAGGCACCGCTCCACGCCGGCGGCGTCCATAGCGCGAAGCATCGAATCTGCTGTGTGGACCCGACCGCTGTGGAGCGCCGCTCCGAGGTGAGCATGTGCGTCGAAGACGCGAAAGCCATTGATCATGCGGGTCTTCTCGGGGACTGCTTCAATCCCCTGCGAGTGGGACCGGGAGCGGCGCCGGGCGGGGATTAACCGCCAATCTGGCTCATGTTCCGGATGGGCTTCTCAAAACCTGTCTGGTTGATGAGATGGCCCGCCCACTTCTGCCGCACCGTGTCGACAATGAGCCAGGCGATCTGCTCATCGGAAGCTCCAGCCCGCATCGGACCCTTCAAGTCGGTTTCCTGATTAGCGAACAGGCAGTACCGGAGCTTTCCGTCCGCAGTTAGTCGAACCCGATTGCACGTGGCGCAGAACGGTTCCGAAACGGTCGGAATCACACCGATCTCTCCCCCGCCATCAAGAAACCGGTACAGCGTGGCGGGGTCTGAGGAGCCCGCCGGAGAAACTCGCTCCAGGGGGTAAACCGCATGAATGGTCTGAACGATCTCGGCGGCGGTTAAGACCTGCGCTCGGCCCCAACCGCCATCCCCATCCAACGGCATGAACTCGATGAAGCGAACCTGAAATCGGCGGGAGCGCGCCAGTTCCGCGAAGGGGATCAGCTCATCGTCAATGTAGCCACGCATGGCGACCGCATTGACCTTGATCGGATGAAAGCCGACTCGGCCGGCTTCTTCCAGGCCCCGAAGTACCGCATCGAAGAAGGGCCGCCGGGTCAGTTCCTTGAAGCGCTCCGCATCGAGCGTGTCCAGGCTGACATTGATCCGCCGCAGCCCGGCGTCCCAGAGGCCCTGTGCAAACTGCTCCAATCGCCCGCCGTTCGTGGTCAGGCTCAGGTCGCGGATCCCCGGGAGACGGGTGAGGGCCTCCACCAACCGCGTGACATCGCGTCGGACGAGGGGTTCCCCACCCGTCAGGCGAATCTTGTCCACGCCCAGACGCACAAAGATCCCCGCCAGTCGCTGGAGTTCCTCGTACGTGAGCAGCACCTCGCGGGCATAGAACTCCATCTCCTCCGGCATGCAGTAAACGCAGCGAAAGTCGCAGCGATCGGTGATGGAGATCCTAAGGTTGTTGTGAACACGGCCAAAACCGTCCACCAGGGTCGACGGGAGGATCTCGCCCACGTGCGAGTTGAGACGTGGGGCCAGGAGCTGTTCAGGCGCGATGAGTTGAGCCATTTGGACTCATTATAGGCGCGATGGGAGCACGAAGAAGGGCGCTCCTCTCGGAGCGCCCTTGATGCGTGGCAGATGATCCCAGGGATCGACCAGCGGGCGACGACTAGATCGGCGGCTGGGGCGGAGGGGAATTCGGATCGACCAGGGACGGATCGACCGTTACGGAGCCGACCACCTTGGTAAACGTCTTCCCAACGCCGCCGTTGGTCACCACGACCGAGACCTCAATGCTCGCGTTCACGCGAGTAGTGGTGTTTGGCACACCGACCGCATTGGTGCTGGTGGCATAGATGGTACCCCCGATGTTGGTGAGTGCCGAAGAGGAACCGGCGGTCCTCGAACGACCCTTGAACACCGCTCGGGCGGTCACACTCTGGACAGTGCTCCCACGACCCGGCCTCACATCCAACGAAAGAATTCGGACACGGCCAAGCGCAGCTACACGGGCGACGTCCAACCGCGCCTTACCGATCGAAACGCTCGGCCGCGCTTGAGCCGAAACCTGGCTCGCGCCGCCTAATAGGGCGCACACGGAGACCGCCAAAAGGCCGGCGGCCAACGTACGTCGCTTCATCATGTCGGGTGATCTCCGAAAAAAGCCCTGGGCCAAGACGCTCTCGACGATACGGTGCGCCTGACGCGGATGAAACTCATCCACCTATCAGACGACGTCGACGCTTCCCACGCCTCCCTAATTTGAGCAGAAAACTGCGGCGTTCCTTCCTCCGGGAAGATTTCGCCGCTCTTTCTTGCCAACCGAGGCGCGGTTCAGACGGGTGGTTCCGCACGGGGCGCCGGATTTCCTGTAACCCTGCCCCCATCGAACCTCGTCCGAATGAAAGACAGTCTCGGAGATGGAGAGGTTCCATGAGTCGTTTTCACAGGCCGCGGGTTGGTTGGATCTGGGCCGCAGCCACCTTGTCGCTGCTTTGCGTGGCCCCGCCGGCGGCTGCGCAGGGATTCCTTCTTCCACGGCACCCGGGGCCACCGGCGCCGGGACCTGGGCCTCGACTGCTGCCGATCTCGATTCGCAATCAGAAGGTCGACGTCTCAGTGGAGGCCGGCGTGATGCGGGTAGAGGTCGCACAGGACTTCCACAACCCCAACCCGATGACCCTGGAAGGCACATATGTCTTCCCTATCCCCGACGGAGCTCAGGTCTCCAACTTTCGCCTGACCATCAACAACGAGCCGACCGACGGCAAGATCCTCACCCGTGAGGAAGCTCGAAGGATCTATGAGGATTACGTTCGACGCAGCGTCGATCCGGCAATTCTCGAATTCGTCGGCCGCACGGCGCTGAGAGCCCGAGTGTTTCCGATCCCGGGGAACGGAGACCGCCACATCTCGCTGGTTTACCACCAGGCGATGCCCTTCGAAGAGGGTGTCTATCGGGGGATCCTCCCGATGAATCAGGAACGGGCGGTGAGTCAGCCGGCTGCCGGCGTAACGATCCACGGCGTCATTCGCTCGCCGCAGGCAATCCGTACGGTCTACAGCCCCAGCCACGACCTGGATGTCAAGATGGAGGGCGAGCGGAAGGCCCAGTTCACCTTTGAGTCGTCTTCGGAGCGATTGAATCGGGACTTCGTCTTCTACTACACCGTTTCCGAGCGGGCCTTCGGCCTCAATGCGATCCCCTACCGCCGCGCTGGTGAACCGGGTTACGTACTGTTGAGCCTGGCCCCGCCTCGCGAGGTTCCCGAGTCGCAACTGCAACCCAAGGATGTGGTGTTCGTGATCGACACCTCGGGCAGCATGCAGGGCGAGAAGATCGAGCAGGCGCGAAACGCTATGCAGACCATGCTTGGGGCGCTGGCGCCAACTGACCGTTTCAACATCGTTCGCTTCAGCAGCGACGTGACGCCGTTCCGGGACTCCGTGGTCACGGCCGATGCGGCGAACGTTCGTGAAGCCAGAGCCTTTGCTGCCGGATTCCGAGCGGTCGGGGGAACCGCCATCGGCGACTCCCTCCGGGCGGGGCTCGAGTCGATTCCCACCCAAGAGAAGCGGAGAGGGAGAGCGGCGTTCCTCATCTTCCTCACGGATGGCCTCCCTACCATCGGCGTGGTTCAGCCACAGCAGATCCTCGCGGACACGGCGAAAGTAGCTCCCGCCGACGTTCGGATCTTCTCGTTCGGCGTCGGCCACGACGTCAACACCACCCTCCTCGATCGGCTCGCGGCCGATCATCACGGTGTCTCCGACTACGTGGCGCCGAGTGAAGACATCGAGGTACGAGTGGGCAGCTTCTACAAGAAGATCGCTCGCCCGGTGCTCTCGAACGTCCGACTGCAGGTCGATGGACGACCCCTGACTCAAATCGAGCCTGCCAACATTCCCGACCTGTTCGCCGGAAGTCAACTTCTGATTGCAGCCCGCTACGCCGAAGCCGGAACAACACGGATTCGGCTCACGGGGGAGCTCGCCGGCAAGTCGCAGTCGCATGAGTACCAGCTCACCCTGCCTGAACGAAGCACGCAGCACGACTTTGTGCCCAGGATCTGGGCAGGTCGCCGAATCGGGCGACTGCTTGAGGCGATCCGTCGGAACGGCGAGTCGTCGGAGTTGAAGAACGAGGTCATCGCGCTCAGCAAGGAACACGGGATCGTCACGCCGTACACCTCCTATCTGGTTGAGGAGCCCGGCGGGCCAGTTCCATCTCTGCAGACCCGCGGAGTCGGTGGCACGAATCGGACGTTCCCGCTGTCGACAGGGGGCGTGCCCGGCGGCAGTGGCGGGGGCTTTGGCGGCGGAGGCTTCGGCGGCGTGGGAGGCGGCGCCACGTCGGAGGCAGCCAGGCAGCAAGTATTTCGGCGAGATCGACAGAATGCCGGCGCGAGCGCCAGCAAGTCAGCTTCCGGCAAGGATGCCGTGGCCTACAGCCAGCGCATTCGAGACCTGAAGGAGCAAACCCAGGGCTCCGCTGAAGTCGAGACGAGCCGCCAGGCCGGCGGACGCTCGTTCCGTCGCGCCTCTGGACGGTGGGTTCAGGAGAAGCTGCCCGCGAAACCCGCCCGCACCGTTGAGATCAAGTTCGGCTCGCCGGCCTACTTCCAGCTCGTAAGCGCATCCCCGGAGTGGGCGCGCTACCTGGCTGTGGAGCGCGAGGTTACGTTCCAGTCCGGCGCACAGTCGGTGGTCGCGATCTACGCCTCCCGAGGGAAGGACACCCTCACCGCCGCAGAGCTGGCCCAGCTTCGCGAGTAGGGAGCGGGAAATGGATGCGGCAGGCAGGACTTGCCGTATCCGGCTCTCCAATCTGCACCGGGGTGAAGCTTCGCCGACGAAGCTTCACCCCGATTTTTTTGGTGACGGCGCCAAGTTGCCCACGGGTCTGGGCCGCCGGGCGGCAGAGAATCTGGGGGAGAGCGCCATGTCGACTGGCCGCGCGGACGAAGTCGTTCCTGCGCCGATACCGCGGACCTTCATGGAGTTTGTGCGTTCCATGGGCCCCGGTGTCATCGTCGTCCTGACATGGCTTGGGGCCGGCGACATCGTCGACGCTTCCGTCGCCGGAGCCGATTACGGCTATGCGTTGATGTGGGTGCTGGCGCTCGCTTTAGGGATCCGGTGGCTGTTTGTCTCGACCATCGCCCGCTATCAACTCCTGAACCAGCACGGAGAGAGCGTGATGGAGGGCCTGAAGCGACTCCACCCGGCATTCATGCCGTTCGTGGGCTTCGCTACGATTCTGCTCTGCCATTCCGTGAACGTGTACATGTACCAGGGGCTCGGCGACTCCTGTAAAGCTCTCGCGCAAATGGCTGGTGCGCCTATGGAGGGTGGACCGTCCTGGTTCTGGGCCGTTCTCTGGGCCGCCATCACAGCGGTGCTCCTTGCACGCTCGGCCTTCAAGGGGATTGAGACCCTGTTCCTGGTGTTCCTGGGACTGCTGTCCGTTTCGCTCCTCGGCGCTGCTGCGATGGCTAAGCCAGACGTTGTTGCGATTCTCAAAGGGACCTTTCTGTTTCAGATGCCGGATGCGCGAGGCGCCTTCAAGCCGGAGGTGATCGCCGTTTCGATCGTCGGGGCCGTTGCCGGATCCCTGGCCAATCTGATGTATCCGTACCTGATGCGCGAGAAAGGTTGGGTCCTCCCGGAGCATCGTCGAGTTCAGCAATACGATCTCGCACTCGGAATCGTCGTCATTATCTTGCTCGATCTCGCAGTATGGGCCCTCGGCGCTCAGGTGTTGCATCCCCAGGGCCTCCGCGTGGAGTCGGTGAAGGATCTGGCCGCCATGCTCACCCAATCGCTCGGCGCGGCGGGCGGCATCCTCATCTATCTCGGCGTGTTTGCCGCCGTGGCAAGCAGCATCGTTGGGAACGCAATGGCCTACAGCTACATGGCGACTCACGCGCTGCTGCTCTGGAAGGGAGAGGGCGCCAATGCAAACTACCGCAGTCACCCATGGTACCGGTGGCTGGTCGCGTGGGGCATCTGGTCGCCGTTGGTGTGGGTGATCGCATCTAGCCCGAGTTTCGTAGCCCTCACGGTCCTGGTGAATGCCGTTCAGATCATCTTGCTCCCCGTACTTGCCGGTGGCATCTGGGCACTGACGGCGAGGTCGAAGTTCATCGGCGCGACTCACAAGAACAGCCTCCCGGTGAACGTGGGAATGGCGCTCTTTATGGCGGTCGCCCTCGCCGGTACCTGGGGGGTGCTGAGGTCTCTGCTGGAGAAGCTCGGCGCAGGGCCGGGCTAAACCATCGTCATTCAGACCCGGAGGAATCCCCGGGGAGTCTTCGCCGCACTCGCCCGTGCACCCATTCAGCGGCCGATGCCGCAGTATTCAAAGCCTTGCCACAGCAGGAGGGTCCGGTCGAGACAGTTCCGGCCATCCACGATGAGGCGCCGCCGCATGACGGCATGGAGGCGTGGCCAATCCAGCGCCGCAAACTCACTCCACTCGGTCACCAGAATGACAGCGTCTGCATCCTGGGCTGCATCGTAAGGATCCTTGCACAGTTCGGCCCGTACGCCCCTTCGCCGAGCCGCGTCCATGGCCTCAGGGTCATAAGCACGAACCGCGGCGCCCATTTCCGAGAGGCGATCGGCGATGAGCAGGGAAGGCGCATCTCGCATGTCATCCGTGCCGGGCTTGAAGGCGAGCCCCCACAGTGCGATGGTTTTCCCTTTGACCAGCTTGAGTCGTTCCTGAAGTTTCCGAATCACCACCAGCTTCTGGGAATCGTTCACGTCCACGACCGCGTCGAGGAGCCGCGACTCATACCCATACTCTCGGCCGGTATGACTCAGGGAAGCGAGATCCTTCGGGAAGCACGAGCCGCCCCATCCAATGCCGGCGTTGAGAAACGCGCGGCCGATGCGATCATCCAGTCCGATGCCGCGGGTGACCTCAGTCACGTCGGCGCCGACCCGCTCACAGATGTTGGCGATTTCGTTGATGAAGCTGATCTTCGTGGCCAGAAAAGCGTTGGACGCGTACTTCACCATCTCGGCGCTCGCGCGATCGGTCACCACGAAGGGGACGTGTCGCCCCAGCGTCTCGTTCCGCCGGAGCAGAGGCGCATAGAGGGCGCGCATCCGCTCGACGGCGCGCTCCGTGTCGGCGCCGATTACAATCCGATCCGGATTGAGGGCGTCCTCAACGGCGCTCCCCTCTCGCAGGAACTCCGGGTTGGAGACGACGTCGAAGTCCGGTCGAGCCCCGGGCGTTGTGAGGGTGGCCGCTCCCGCCTTCGGCGTGGGTGTGTCGCGCCCCTCCGCCTCGGCCATCACACGGGCGGGCGAGGCGGCGCTCAGAGCTGCAGCCCGGGTAATGCCCTGTCGAACCAGCATGCCGACCCAGTCCCCGCTGCCGATGGGGACCGTGCTCTTGTTGATAATGACGCAGTACTGCGGTCCGAGATGCTCGCCGATGGAGCGCGCAGCGGCCTCGACGTACGACATGTCCGCGCCGCCGTTGGGGAGGGATGGGGTGCCCACGCAAATGAAGAGCGCCTCGGCCCGTCGGACCGCATCCTCGTAGTTGTCGACGAACTGGAGCCTGCCGGACGCCTGTTGGCCGTGAACCAGGGGCTCCAGTCCGGGCTCAAAGATCGGGACTTTACCGGCTCGTAGGGCCAGAATCTTGGCATGGTCCACGTCCAGACAGGTCACCTGGTGCCCCAACTGTGCCAGACAGGTCCCGGTGACCAGTCCGACATATCCCGTGCCTACTACCGTGATCTGCATGGGGCCCCCGCCGCAACTCGTCTCAACCGAACCAGACTCGGAGCTGGGAGACGGATTCAAACAAAAAACGCCCCGCACAAGCGGGGCGTCACCAGAGAGATCGAGTTAGTCCGGCATTTTATGCCGACATCCGGATCCTGTAGCCGGTCCAGCCGGATCCGACAACGCCTCAGCATACACTGTGGCGTTCCGCCTCCGGGAAATCAAGCATTGGACCCCTCCATTCGAAGCGGGCTCCAAGTCTCAACATTCCGCCGGCGCCTCAGGCGGGGCGCAAAACTCTAGATGATGTTGCGCGTGTTTGTCCGCTGCGGCTGGCCGCCGCGAACTTCCGAGATCCGGTAC
>SYKE01000240.1 GCA_005798285.1 Actinomycetota bacterium | reverse complement strand
GTGGGCGCCCGCCGCCAAATCGGTCATCCCCGCGAGGAGGTCGTCCTCCGCCGAAGCGGTCGTCCCCGCGAGGAGGTCGTCCTCCGCCGAAGCGGTCGTCCCCTCGCGGTGGGCCATCACGCCGGTCATCGCCGCGCGGTGGTCGCCCGCCGCCTAATCGGTCATCCCCGCGAGGAGGTCGGCCTCCGCCGAAGCGGTCGTCCCCACGCGGTAGGCCATCCCGGCGATCATCGCCACGAGGATGTCGCCCGCCGCCGAAACGATCATCTCCACGCGGTGGGCCATCCCGTCGGTCGTCTCCCCGCGGTGGTCGCCCGCTGCCGGGACGGTCGTCCCCGCGCGGCGGTCGGCCCCCACCAAATCGCTCGCCCCCGTCGGGACGCGGTGGTCGCCCGCCGCCGGACCGACCGTCGCCACGGGTAGGCCGACCGGAACCCCGTTCGTCACCTACCGGTCGATCACCGGCTCTGTCGCCCGCGCGCGGTGGTCTCTCAGCGCCGCCCTCGAACACTCGCGGCGGCGCATTCCAATCCTTGGCCTCATCGCTGCGCCGGCCACCGGGGCGCCGGATGGGGGGGTACGGCGCGGTCGCGGGAGGCTGCGCCGCGCCCGCTTCACCTTGAGCCGCCAGCACGTCTTCCGGCTCAGCCTGGGTTGCGGTGAGGAGCGCTTCCAGCTCCGCCTCGGTGAGGAAGCGCCAACGGCCGGGCTTCAGCCCCTGAAGAGTCAGGGGGCCGATCGCCATGCGGCGAAGCTCTCGAACCCGGTGTCCCACCGCCTGGAGCATCCGGCGCACCTGCTGCTGCCGGCCTTCCCGAAGTTCGAGGAATACCCATGCGGTATCACGGCCGCGGTCCACTCGACCAAGCCAGACGCGCGCGGGCAGGGTTCGCCGGCCGAAGAGGGGCACGCCGCTGCGGAGCCGCTGCAGCGTCGTCTCCTCGGGAACACGGTCGACCAGAGCCAGATACACCTTCGGCACCTGGTGGCTCGGATGCGTCAACTGGTACGTCAGATTGCCGTCGTTGGTGAGGAGCAGCAGCCCCTCGGTCTGCGTATCCAGACGACCCACCGGATGAATTCCCTTCACGCTGGGATCATCCTTGCCGAAGCGAGCCTCGAGCGCCGGGATGATGAGGTCCATCACGGTCTGGGCGGCGTTCGGATCCTCCCGGGTGGTGACGTAGCCGGTGGGCTTGTTCAGCATCAGGTAGAGTCGCGGAACCTGAAGATCGACGCGCTCTCCGTCGATGGTCACCCGGTCGGTCTCCGGGTCAATTCGCATGCCCGTGTCCGTCACGGGCTCTCCGTTGACGGCCACTTTACCAGCGCGGATCAACTCCACGACGTCTCGCCGTGCAGCGACGCCACACGAGGCGAGCACCTTTTGTAATCGTTCTTCCATAGCGAGGCCTGAGGACGAAAGTGATCAATAAAATGAACACCATGGTCCAGGGAGCGGCGCCTGCAAGACCCGAAAGGGCCCAGGTCGGCGGCGCCGCGGGAACTGAGTATGTGGCCAGGAGTGGCACCGCGCCCAGTTTCTGCTCTCCAAACCACGCTTCCACGGCTCCGGCGGTCTGGCCTTCGGTCACTGGAGCCTTTAATCGCGATGCAACTCGGACCCGCCACTGCACCTCGCCCCGGTCGGATCGGGACCGAACGGCTGCGATTTCGCTCTGTGGACGGAGCGCCACCAATCTTCCCCGGCCCCCACTCACGGGGACGCCGGTCGGTACGCCTTCCGCGTTGGATACGAAAACGGGCTGGAAGTTCATCCGGCCCCAGTCCATCAACCGCGACGAATCGCCATAAGTGTCCGGGCTGCCCAGCACAACGGCGATGAGCTTCCACGGTTGAGCCTGATCGAGCCGGGTGGAACTGGCGACAAGACACTTGCCGCTTTGCCGCACGTAGCCGGTCTTTACGCCATCCGCGCCCTCATAGCGAGTGAGCAGCTTGTTGTGGTTGCGGACCAGCAGGTCCTTCTTGTTGATGGAGCGGCTCAGCGTGAAGCTTCTGGTCCCAACGGCCTCGGAGAAAACCGGATTTCGGAGCGCATCACGAGTGATCAGCGCGAGATCGTACGCGGTGCTGTAGTGGTTGGGATCGTGAAGTCCGTTCGGCGTGACGAAGTTCGTGTCCCGAGCGCCGATTGCCCGAGCGCGGGCCGTCATCCTCTGGGCGTACGCCGCCGCCGAGCCGAACATGTGTTCCCCCACCGCCACACAGGCGTCGTTGGAACTGCGGAGCAAGATGGCGTAGAGCAAGTCCCGCATCGGGAACAACTCGCCGGGCTTCGCATTCAGATTGGCGTAGGGCGTGTGGGAGGCCTTGTCGCTGAAGGAGACGATATCCGAAAGCTGCGCGGTCTCCAAAAGAACAGTGGCCGCCATGATCTTGGTCGTCGATGCCACGGGCCGGCGGACTCGGGAGTTCTTCTGGTAGAGCACGGTTCCCGTAGCCGCATCCACCAGGATCGCCGCCTGTGCCTTACACAGCGGCGTGATTAACGGCGCCGAGTCGGCGGCGCCCACTTCCGGCGCCGAAGCGACGGGCGGCGCCACGGCGACCGGGGGCGACTGCGGAACGAGGACTGGCGCCGGCGCTGTCTGCCGGCGCGGCAGTACCGCCGACGCCAGCCGGGCCAGCGGACGGGGATCCTCGGTCGCAACACGAGACGCGTGCGCGTGGGGCGCCATCGACGCCGGTTCCGGTCGCGGTCCAAACACCTCATGGGTGCGGACTTTCGCTGGAGCGTCGGTCTGGACGTCGTGCGTCACCGGCGCCGCTGGTCGGGGCCGTCGCGCGCCGCCCAGGACTTCCTCCGGACGATGCGGCCCCATTGCTTCGGGGGCGATGGGACGGTTCTCATCGAGACCACGCGGCGGACGCGGCGCCAGGGCCGCCGCGTCCACGACAGCCACCGCGGAAACCAGTCCGAGACCTACGCTCGGAATGAGAACGGCGGATCTAAACAACCAGTTCAGCAGTTTCAGTTCCCGTGCCGTCACCAGCTTCCTCCAGCCTGGGAAGTTCTGCGAGTTCCGAAAGCCCGAGCAACGTGAGAAACGCCTCGGTGGTCTCGTAGAGGATTGGACGACCCGGAACATCCTTCCTGCCCACCTCTCGAATCAACTTTCGATCAAACAGTGTTTTCACAACACCGCCACTGCTCACCCCCCGAAGGGAGTCGATCTCCGGTACCGTAACCGGTTGTCGATACGCAATGATGGCCAGAGTCTCCAGCGCTTGCGAAGACAATCGCTGCGCCGCCGGTTTCAGGTAGGCCTCTACCACCGACGCATACTCGGGCCGCGTTCGAAGCTGGTACCCACCGGCAATGTGTACCACCTGCAGCCCACCGTTCTCGCCGTAACCGTGTCGAAATGCTTCGAGTGCGGCCTCGATCTCTGGAGTCTCCCGATTCAGGAGACCTGCTATCCGATCCGCGGACACCGGTTCGGCGGCGACGAACAGAAGGCACTCCAGGATTTGCGGCAGGCGACTCGAGTCGATGGGGTCCATTCACCCTTCCTTAACGTCGTGAAGGCTGGGTGTCCACGTCGACTTCCGCGCCCAGGTCCGCCTCAGTCGGCGAGGAATTCGGATCGACCGCCTCCACCAGAATGTCGGTCGCACCCTCGACCTGCCAGGCCCGAATCTCCCCGAGCTTCAACAACTCCAGCACGGCCATAAAGAGTACCACAAGGTCCCGCGTGTGCGACAGACCTCTGCCGGGGGGCGTGAGGCTCCGAAGCGAAGCCGGACCACGGAGCAGTCGGAGCGTCCGCAGCAGCTCGTTCATGCGCTGTTTGAGGCTGAACGGCTCCCGCCGCACACGGGCTCTGGGGAGTTTGTTTTGCTCGTCGTCGTCGGACTCCAGAGCTCTCCGCAGCGCCGCCACCAGATCGGCGGCCATCACTTCTCTCAGAGGAGGGGCGCCGTCCCACATCTCAGGCGCGGGCCGGGGGAAGGCCTGTCGACTCTCCAGGGCAAGCTGCTGCAACTTCTCCGCCAGAGCCTTGTACTGCTCGTACTCCAGCAGCCGCGCCACCAGTTCCGCCCGTGGATCCACACCCTCATCCTCGAAGAGCGTCGGCTCGGGACGGGGAAGGAGCATCCTGGACTTGATCTCCATCAAGGTGGAGGCCATTAAGAGAAACTCGCCGCCGACTTCGAGATCCATGGCCTGCATCAGTTCAACAGAGGCCTGATACTGCTCGGCAATTTCGGCGATCGGGATCTCCCAGATGTTCAGTTTGTGGCCGCGAACGAGGTGGAGCAACAGATCCAGCGGTCCCTCGAAGACCGGCAGCTTCACCGCGTAGCTCACCAGGCCCGCTCCCTCATTGCATCGAGCTCACAATCCGTTCGGCAGCAGGACGGGGGAGATCCCCTAACAGGAGATAGCGATACCCCTCCCGCTCCGCCCGAATCGCCAGTTGGCCCGGAGACGCGTCGGAGAAGCAGTTATTGACCGACTTACAGCCCGGGTGGCCACACTCCAGAATGCTCAGGGTGTTCATCCCGTCGGTGTACTCCAGCCGCACCGCCGGATGTCCAACCGGACATGGACAGAGAATCTCGAAGGCGTGGTTGAACGCGTAACCCCGGGGAAGCCATCGCGGCCGACGGATCTGAAATCCCAGCTGTTCGGCCGCGCGCAGCGGGTTGGCCAACGGCTTCTCCTGAAGTTCATCTGCAGGCTGGGGCTCGGCGCGAAGATGTGTCGGGGGGAGGTAGTGCTCCGGACCCGGCTCCTGTCCCGGCTGGAGAATCTTCACGGAACGAAAGCGGACGCCGTGGGTCAGTTCACCCATCTCGGTGCGGGCTTCGTTGGCCAGGATGACATAGGTCTTGGGATCGATCCAGAGCCGACGCCAGGACCCGACCCCGGACTCCGGCCGCACCTCCACAACCCAGGCCGACCGACCCGCCACCGTGTCGCGCCCCTTCCAACTGAATCTGCAGTTGGCAATCAACCGAAACGCATCCTCGCCTTCGGACGGGTGGGGCGCCACGGTCAGCCGTCCGGTTGCGGGATTGAGTCGATAGGTGCGGTCGGCGTCTTCCCAAACGGTGAGACCCTTCAGCGCGCCCGCCGTGTACTCGATGCGGAGACTGCCCGACGACGAGGTTTCGACATGCGCCGTCATGAGATCCTGACGCGGAATGCGGATCTCCTGATCGCCGGCGAGCGGCACCCGCTTGCCGACGGTCCAGGCGCGACGCACCACTTCTTCGATCTGGTTTTCCGGTGGTGGGACGCGGGCGAACCAGCGGAATCCCACCACACCCACCGCGCCGCAAAGGCCGATCAATGCGGCCAACGCGGTAACTCTGCGGGTCATCGCGGCCTGCGCGCTGCGCCTCCGCGATCAGCCAACTGCGCCATCGCCTCCCACGCGACCCGCTCCGCGAGCGGTCCACGAGCCGAAGCCTGGGCATGCCGACGCACGGAACCGGCCAGCGGACCTCGAGCCACCTGACTGCCGAAAGCAGCGGTGGAGTGAGGCTCGGGCGACGGCGGCAGCGGCCGCGTCCCCACCGGAGCGATGAGGGCGGCAATCACCATTCCCGCAGCAAGCGCCACCGACGCAAACTGTACCGGACGCAGATTGAAGAATCGACGCCAGCCCAGGGACTCCTGCGTCAGATCTCCCTGTTCAATCCGGTTTCGCACCGCCTGAAACAGCGCCGGCGGCGGCTCGCGCCGCCCGGCAACTTCCACCCAGGCGCCGACCTGTTCCAGCACCCTCAGTTCTTCGCGGCATGGTTCGCATGCGGCGAGATGCACCTGGATCTGACGTCGCTGGGACGCCTCCATTGCATCGACGGTGTAATCCGCCAGCCGATCTCTCACACGCGCGCAGTTCATCGCATTACCTCTCGACGAAGGACCCCAACTTTCGTCGCAAGTGTTCTCGGGCCCGCGCCAGCCTAGACTTTACGGTTCCCACGGAGCACCGCATGATGCCTGCAATCTCTTCGACACCAAGACCTTCGAGATGATGCAGGGTAACCACCACTCGATGATCGTCACTCAGGGTCGAAACCGCTCGGGTCACCACGTCTCGAAGCTCGCTCTGCTGGACAATCGCCGCCGGATCCGCCGAAAAGTCCGGAATCTCCCGCGCCGTTCCATCCCCGTCATCGGTGGCCACCGGCTGATCCAGCGACTCGATCTGCACCCGGCCCCGGTCCCGCACCCAGTTTCGGGTGAGGTTGGTGGCGATGCGGAAGAGCCACGACACAAACGCCTCGGGCTGCTCCAGTCGGGGCAGCGCCTTCCAGGCCCGCATAAAAGCTTCTTGAGTGATGTCCGATGCATCCGCATCGCTGCGGACCATTTGATAGACGAGATTGTAGACGGCGCGTTGATACTGATTGAAGAGCAACTCGAACGCGTCCACGTCGCCCGTCTGGGCTCGCCGAACCCATTCCACGTGCGGGCTGTCACTCCCCACGCGCTGCCTCTGAACCGCGGCCCCGAATGCGGCGATTGGGAACGGCACGCCCACCGACTGGGTTCCTCCGTGCATCGCTCATCTCCCGTCGACTCCCCGCTCTCCAGTCCGCCCTCTTCGCCGGCGCCGGTTTCGGTTCGTATCCCGGTGAGACGACCCGTGCTGGGTCCGCCTGGTTCCCATCATTCGAGCCGTGTTTCAGGCCAGGATCTCCCGAACCACTCGTGCCGGCTCCTGTCCGGTGAGCCGTTCTTCCAGACCGTGGTGATGGTAGGTCACCCGCTCGTACGGCAGGCCGAGGAGATGCAGGATGGTGGCGTGCCAGTCGGGCACGCCCACCCGGTCCTTGACCGAGGCCAGACCGATCTCGTCCGTTTCGCCGTGCATCACGCCGCCCTTGACTCCCGCGCCCGCCATCCACGTGCAGAACGCATTCTTATTGTGGTCGCGACCCGCCTTGCGCTCATCCTTATCGCCGGACATTTGCGCGATTGGGAGTCGACCAAACTCGCCGCCCCACACCACCAGCGTTTCGTCCATCAGCCCGCGCTCCGTGAGATCCTGAAGCAGCGCGGAGATGGGGCGATCCGTTTGCGCGGCACACGAGCGCATCCCGTCCAGGAGGCCGTTGTGATGGTCCCAGATCTGGGAGCGAATGAAGAGCTGCACGAAGCGAACCCCGCGCTCGATCAAGCGGCGCGCGATCAGGCATCGCCGGCCGTAGGAGTCGCTCGCGCCCTGCCCGATGCCGTAGCGTTCCCGGGTCTTCTCGCTCTCGCGGGAGATATCGAGCGCGTCGGTCGCTTCCACCTGCATCCGAGCCGCCAGACTGTAACTGGCCATTCGTGCATCCAACTGCGGCTGGAGGGGACGGCTTCGTCGGTGGAGCGTGTCCAGCCGCCGGACCAGGTCCCGCTCCAGAACGAGGGCGTCCTCCGGTTGATCGTATTCCGGCTTCAAACTCAGCACGGGCGTTCCCACCGACCGAAACCGGGTCCCCTGAAACACCGGCGGCAGCATCCCCGCCTGCCAGTTCTGAACTCCGTTGATGGGGAGCCCCTGGGGGTCATCGAGCACCACGTACGCCGGTAGGTTCTGGTTCACGTTCCCTAAGGCGAAGACGACCCACGCGCCCAGGGTGGGGTAACCCGGCGACATTCGGCCGGTCTGAATGAGGTAGAGCGCCGGTTCGTGGGTGAGGTTGGTCGTGTACATCGAGCGGATGAACGCGATGTCGTCCACATGCCGCGCAAACTCGGGCAGCGCATCCGACACCCAGCATCCCGATCGACCATGCCGCGCGAACTTGAAGGGCGACTTCATGAGCGCGCCCGCCGCGCCCGGGTTCTCGACCTCGCCCGCGATCTTCTCGAAGTACGACTTGCCGTGATTTCGGTCGAGCTCATCCTTCGGATCGAAGAGATCCATCTGGCTCGGACCGCCATTCATGAAGAGATGAATGACCGACTTTGCTTTCGGCGCCTGTTTGGGCAGCCGGGGTTGGAGATCGGCCGGCTGATCGGACGGCGATGCCGATGCCGCGTCCGAGAGCAGCAGCGATGTCAGCGCGGCTCCATAGATCCCGCCGGACACCTGTTCGAACAGGGAACGGCGAGAGAGCGGAGCGCCGACGCCGCAGCAAGGTCCGCCTCGTCGAAGGGCCGAAAGATCAATCGACATAGAGAAATCCCGCGCTGTTCAACAACGCATGACAGAACCGATGAAGTGGATCCACCGCCGCCCGCCCCACGGCGGGCGCCGGCGCGCTCGACCAGCGACCGATCGCCGTGATCGCCGCGGCCGCCTCTTCCCCGCTGGGCGGACGCCCGAGCGCCAACTCAAACGCCACTTGAATCTGCTCGCCGACCCCCGCCCCGCCCGCGACCGACCGCACTCGCCGCGCGAAGGAGGCCGCCAGGGTATTCACCCGCTCGCTGTTCATTAATTGTAGGGCCTGAGGCGCGACCGTGGACTCCGGCCGCTCGGTGCAGTTCGGATTCATCTGGGGGCGATCGAACGCCTCCAGCAGCGTGATCGGCTGCTTCCGGCGGTGCGTTCCGTAGAGCGCCCGTCGCCAGCCCCGCGCGGTTCGGGCGACCGTCACCATTCCATCCTCGCGAACCTCAATTGGGTCTGATGGCCCGCCGGGCGTCACATCCAGTTCTCCCACCACCTGAAGCAGGGTGTCGTGGAGTTCCTCGGCGTCCATCCGTCGGAGCGGCATCCGACCGAGCCACCGGTTGTCGGGATCCCGGCGCACTGCTTCGGCCGTAGTTCGGGAACTCTGCCGGTACGCCCTCGACGTCACCATCAGCCGATGAAGCGGTTTCAGCCTCCACCCGTACTCCGGCGAAGACAGGGTGGTGGCCAGCCAATCAAGGAGTTCCGGATGGGTGGGGCGGGCGCCCATCTTGCCGAAGTTGTCCACCGTGGCCACAATCCCGCGACCGAAGCGCCACTTCCAGATTCGATTCACAATCACCCGTGCCGTGAGAGGCTGACCGGGCTGGGTCAACCACCGTGCAAAGGCCAGACGCCGACCCGTGGAGCGGGCGCCCGGAAATGGCGGGCGGATGTCCAGCGGTGTTCTCCCGTCTGTGAGGACGGACGGAACGCCGGGCCCCAGCAGCGGTCCCGGCTTGAGGTAGTCCCCGCGCCGCAGCAGGTAGGTCGGCGACGGCTCGCCCCGGTCCCACAGGGCTCGAATTCGAGGGACTGCTTCCCGTCGAGCGTCAAGCCCCTTCAACGCGGCCGCCGCATCGGTCGCCGCACGGGCATACTCGGCATCGCGCTTCTTCAGGTCAGCCTCATCGCCGGCAGCGGGGATGCGAGACCGCGCCGCCTGTTCGGCAGCCTTGAGCGCGGCCTTCACCCGCTCCACCTCCACCCGGCGAGCCGTCTCCCGCTCGCGCCAGGCTCTTACTTCCGCGGTCGGCGCATACGGCAGATCGCGAATCGCGATGGGTCCCTCTTCCGGACGCTCGCCATCGTAGTTCGTGAGCCAGTCGTGCTCATCGAACGCCCCTTTGAACACGGCCAGCAATCGGTAGTAGTCGCGCTGAGGGATCGGATCGAACTTGTGATCGTGACAGCGGGCGCACTTCATCGTCAGGCCCATCACCGAGGAGCTGAGCACCTGCATCTCGTCGCCGATGATGTCGAGTCGGTCCGGCACGAAGTTGGTGATGTTGGCGAACGTCGCGTCGGGAACCTGGCGAAGGAACGCGGTCGCGATCAACGAGTCCGCGATCTCGCTGGTGATCTCCGGGGCCCGGGCATAGTCGTACAGCTCATCGCCGGCGATCTGCTCCAGGAGGAAGCGGTCGTACGGTTTGTCGGCATTCAACGAGCGAACCACGTAGTCGCGGTAGCGCCAGCCGTAGGGCCGGATGGGGTCCGACTCCTGGATACCTTCCGAGTCGGAGTAGCCCGCCAGATCGAGCCACCGACGTCCCCACTGTTCCCCATAGCGCGGCGACGCCAGCAGGCGATCGACCACCCGCTCGTACGCTCCCGGCGCGGCATCGGCAAGATAGGCTTTCACGTCATCCGGCGTGGGCGGCAATCCCGTGAGATCCAGCGTGACACGGCGAATGAGCTCCCGCCGATCCGCTTCCGGCGAGAAGTCCAGGCCGCGAGCCTTCAACCCCTTCAGGAGAAACGCATCGATCGGGTTCGTGGTCCGAGCGCCTGGCGGCAGGGCGGGAACGGTGGGCCGCTTCGGCGCTTGAAAGGCCCAGAACAGACGGTCCTTGTCGGCGACCAGCGGATCCGGCTCGCGGGTCTGCACATCGGCCGCGATTTCCACTTCGGGAGCGCCCAGCCGGATCCAGTCCTCCATCAACCGGATTTCGCCCGGCTCCATCGGTTTCACGCTGACCGCCACCACCATCCTCGGCGGCGGCATTTCACCCGCGTGCACCCGCTTCAGCAGACGGCTTTCCTCGGGCTTCCCCGGCACAATAGCCGGTCCGGACTTGCCGCCGGCGCGCATTCCGGCCGGCGTCCGCAGATCCAGGCCCGCTTCCTTCCGCCGGCCGCCATGGCACGGCGCGCACCGGAGGTACATGATCGGAATGATCTGATGCTGGGTGATGCGGGGTCCGCTCTCTTTCGGCAGGCCCGGCGAACCCGCGGCGATCCAGTCTCGGATGCGGCGGATCTCCGCCGCCGGAAGCCGTCCGCCGGGAGGCATCTTTCCGCTCTCGATCATCGTCAGCAAGCGGCTGTCCGCCGGCTTCCCGGGAGTCACCACCGGCCCAGAAATACCGCCCGCGGCGATTCCCGCCGGGCTGGACAGGTTCAACCCACCCTTACCCCCTCGTGCGGCGTGGCAGGCCCCGCAGCGACTGCCCAGCAGAGAGATCGCCGCCGAGCCGCTCTCCGGACTCGGCGGAGCCACGGCGGCGGCCGCAGCGATTCCAATCACGCCGGCCAGCATCGCGGCGGCGAGAGAGGCTGCGACAGAGATGGATCTGGGTGCAAGAAGACGTGAAATAGGGTTCACCGGATTCGGCCCGATTCTTCGGGAGTTGGAGACACGTCGACGGCTGCCGCGGTTGCAAACGATCCAATTCGGCGCTTCGCCCCACGGATCGCCCGGCGCCCGCCTGCGTCGGCTCGTTCTCCCGTTCGCCACCTCGCCGTTCGATCCTCTTTCGCCACCGGCCGCCCGTCCACCCCCACGGATCATCCGAACAACACCTGCGGAGGCCCGCAGGTGGGGATATACTATCGAACAAGTGTTTGCTTTCCAGTGAGAGGCCCGCGATGTCGTACCGTCCCCCCGCGGAGACGCTGGTCGCCTGCGCCTGGTTCCCGGCCTTTCCCATTCAGGTGGAGCGATGGAGACGTCCCGAGTGCCGAAACAGACCGGTGGTGCTGCTGACCCAGGACGGAAAGCCGGCGGCGGCGGCCTGCTCCGCCCAGGCGCATCGCCTGGGAGTGCGGACGGGCATGCCGCTGCGGGAGATTCTGGCGACGGCGCCCCACGCCGTGCTGCTGCCGGAGGACGAAGCGGGCTACCGGGAGATCTCCCTTCGGATCGCCCAGACCCTCGAGACGATCACGCCTCAGGTAGAGATTTCGGAACCCGGAGCCCTGTTTCTGGGCCTGGAAGGACTGGTCTCGGAAGAGCTCCCCTCGAACGGGACAGCTCTCCCGAGCACGGACGGATCTCGTCTGTACGACTCCCCCCGAACGCTGCTGGAGCAACTGGAAGCCGTGACGGAAACCCCCATGCGGGCCCGGATCGGGGTGGCGCGAGGGAAGTTCGTCGCCCGGATGGCGGCGCACCGACCCCGTCCGCTGGAGGGCGTCCTCCAGACCGAGCGCAGCCTCTGGCTTCCCGACCGCGCGCGGCGGCCGTTCCTCCGCGCCCTGCCGGCGGAGCTGCTGGCCATGAGCCCGGCCACCCGCCGCAAGCTGGAGCTCTTCGGCCTGAGGAGCATGGGCGAGATCGCGGATCTGAAACTGCCGGCCATGCTGGCGCAGTTCGGCCGGGAGGGACGCCGGATCTGGATGCTCTCGCAGGGCACGGACGAGGAGCCCCTGCGGCCCCTCACCCACGAAGCGGCCCTCCGCGAAACCCTCCAGTTCTCCCCCCCGGAGACCCTGCTGGAACCCCTGCGCCACGCCGCCCGGCAACTGCTGGAGAGCGCCCTCAACCGTCGGGAGCGACGGGGCCGCGGCGTTCGACAGGCCTGCCTGGAAGCCGGACTGGAGAGCGGCATCACCTGGATCCTGACCGCATCCTACCGTCAACCGGCCACCCTGCCGGATCGCCTCCTGCCGCCCCTTCTCGATCTGCTGGAGCGCCGCCCGCCTCCGGCAGCGGTGGAGACTCTCACTCTCACGCTCACCGCCCTCACCGCATCGCTGAACGGACAGGGGTCCCTCTTCCGCGAACCGGAACAGGAGCGGAGGGAGCGTCTGCTGCAGGAGCTGCGAAACCTCTCGACCCGGGTCGGCCGCATGCCGGTCTCCCGAATTGTGGCGGTGGACTCCCACTCCCGCCTTCCGGAACGGAGGTACAGCCTCATCAGCTTCGAGCCCTGAACCGCCCCTTCCCCGTTCAGGTAACGCTCGGCCCCGAGGACCGCCCCATCGCCGTGGCGCTCCCCGGAGCCCATGGCGAGCGCGGAGCGCGCCACCGCATCACCGCCATCCGCGACCAATGGCGCATCGACGACGAATGGTGGCGCCAGGGAGTCAGCCGCTGCTACTACCTCGCCGTGCTCGAAGACGGCCGCGCCCTGACCCTCTTCCTCGATCTCCTCACCCAAACCTGGCACTGCCAGGCCTACTGACCGTGGAAAACCGGGCGGACTTCGGGTTCGGCAACAGCGCCCAGAACTCTAACGCCGCGAGAGAATGGCGGGCTTCGTGCCAAAGAACCTTTCAACAGGAAAGATCGTGACGGTGGCGAAGTTGGGCATGGGAAGACCCCACCAGCCAGGAACACTGATGGCTCAACCGTGGCCAAAGTGATCCACGGTGACCGAACCACCAAGATCAAGGGAGCCTACGGAAGCCCGGACACCCGGTGGTACCTGAAGATAGAGGACTTACCATGAAGCGCTTGTGCTTTGTCTGGGTGGTTGCCGCGATCGCAGTTCATCTCGCCGTTGGGACTCGGGCCGCAGCGCAACACCTGGAAGCTCCGAAGAGTTCCAGCCTGACGGCGCCAACGGGGTCGATGGAAACCCGTGCGATGGAACTTCTAAAGCGACTTGACGGCGAACCCAGTGAAGTTGCCCAAACCTCCATAGAGCCAGGCCCCCCCGGGGCGGGGAGCGACTCACCGTACACTTCCGCAATCGCGCGAAGGTTCAGTTCAGCCCGGATGGAAGTCAAATCCTCAGCTACACGGCCCCGGGGGCGGCCGGGCAACCCATCCATGGTGCGGCGCCGACGATGGAGATCGCCCGGAAAGTCGCTGACCGGGTGCTTGGCTGGGTGGGTGCACCAAAAGACCTCACTTTCTATGAGGTTGAACCGTCACTCCACAACGGCAAGATCGACATGTGGGCGGTGAACTACAGTCGCGTAACGAACGGAACAGTTCCCTATCAGAAGCAAGGCGCAGTTGTGGTGGTAG
Organism: Actinomycetota bacterium; assembly: GCA_005798285.1. Taxonomy (GTDB): domain Bacteria; phylum Armatimonadota; class SYMT01; order SYMT01; family SYMT01; genus F1-80-MAGs030. The sequence continues at coordinate 1,521 of SYKE01000240.1, read as the reverse complement.
ATGTCTCGGGCGCCATCGCCGGCTTCTCCATCAACTACTTCACGCCGCCCGCTGCTCCAACACGGCGCGTGATGACGGAAGCAACCGCCTGGGACGTAGCGGATCAGTTCTTGCGGAACCGCCTTGGGCCAACCGGGGAATTGACGCGGCAACGTCCTATCCTGGAGGTTGTTCAGCCTTCGGACGTGTGGGCCCCGAAGCCCGCGCGAACTCCGAGGTACCTCCCGTCAGCCCGCGTGGCATGGACCCTCAACTACCGCCATCCGGAGCGAGGAGCCCTGCAAATCAGCGTGGATGCGGAGAACGGACAGATCCTGGACGGCCATCGAGGCAACGAGCCTTAGACTCCGGACGCCTTCGATCACACGCGCGGTCGACTCCGGCGCGACGATGAACGCCTGGAAAGCGGGATGGCTGGATCGGATCCAGCCATCCCGTAAGCTTTTGCTGGCGCGGAACCTCACCTGGCTGGCGGATCCCCTCGCCCGCTGAACCGAGGGGGATCCGAGTTTGGGATTCTACGGCCGCGAGCTTGCAAGTCACCAAAAGGAGAACAGATTACCGTCGCAAACACGAAACGAAGGATACCATGGGAACAGCGTGGTATTCTCCATACCACACACAGAGATGCGAAGCGGTGAGGCAATGGCGACATGGACGAGACATTCGGCGCGGCGTTGAAGCGCCTGCGTTTGGAGCGCGGAATGAGCCTCCGCGAATTCTGCTTGCGGATCGCGGCAGACCCCTCGAACTACAGCAAGTTGGAGCGGGGACTTCTGAACCCGCCACCCTCGGAGCGCCTGGCGGACTTCCTGCAGGCGCTGGAACTGACGAGCACGTGCGAAGACACTCGCGAACTGGAGCGCCTCGCAGCCATCGGAAGGGGGCAGATCCCGGGCTCCATTCTGTCCGACGAACGACTGGCCGGCAAATTGCCGCTCTTCTTCAGAACGCTGGAGAACGGCCCGTTGACGGATGAGAAAATGCAGGAAGTTGTAGACACGCTCCGGGAGGCCTGGATCAGTGATTCCGCCGGTACGGTTTAGGAAGAGGGAGGAGATCAGCGAAATCGTAGACACGATCTTCGCGAAACACCACCCATCCCGAGAGATTCCCGTCCCGGTGGACCTGATCGCGGAGCGAATGGGGCTGGATCTGGTGCCGATCCCGGGCTTCCGAGCCCGGGCGGGCGCCGAAGGGGCGCTTTCGACGGACAGAAGCACCATCTATTACGATGAGCGCGGCGCGGAATTGCATGCCGCCCGATACCGCTTTACGGTGGCGCACGAATTAGCCCAAGTTCCGCAGTTGGGGGTACCCGGAGTTTTTTCTGACCCTCGATTTGGCCTGTTTCCCCCCGAGTTTCCGGGCTTTTGGATGGGGAAAGTCCGGATTTGAGGATGTAGTGTAGACACGGCCCCGGGTTGGCCTCAGGTAGACTGCGCGAATGTTCCTTCGACGCAACTCTCGAACCCGCGGCGCACACACCCACGCCTATTGGTCGCTCGTCGAGACCTACCG
>SYKE01000239.1 GCA_005798285.1 Actinomycetota bacterium | reverse complement strand
GCGGACAACTGCTCGCGTTCGTCTGGTGTGAGCGTCACGCGGTATTTCTTGGGCACAGGGATTACCTCCACACCAAGTGAATCACATCTTCGTCCGAGGCTCCGGTGAAGAATCAACTCCGCCCTGACAGACCACTAGGGCGGAGACGCCACCCGGAAAAACGCTAGACGGAGTGAATCTGTTGTCGCTCTTCCGCAGCGAAGCGCCCCTGAGCCCGCGTCCGCTGTTCTGGCACTTCCCCGGGTACCTCGACAATCCGGTCATCCGGGCCAGAGAGTCAGATCGGAAGCTGGGATTTCGGAGCCGGCCCACCACCGTGATTCGGGATGGGAACTGGAAGCTGCATCTCTTCCACGAAGAATGGGCTCTCGACGTTGGGCGAGCCGGAGTCCCGAAGAATAAGGCAGTGGAACTCTACGACCTGAGTCAGGATCCGGGCGAGCGTCATGATCTCGCCTCGGAGCGTCCCGCAGAGCGGGACCGCCTGCTCGCGGAACTCCTGAGTTGGGTGGACCGGATCGGAGCAAAGATCCCCCGCCAACCCAATCCCGCCTTCAAGCCCGCTGCATCCGGCGCCGATTAACCGTCCAGACGGAACCGGTAGCCAATTCGGGGTTCCGTCTGGATGTATCGCGGACGAGACGCGTCGGCTTCGATCTTGTTACGAAGCTTGGCGACGTGAACGCGAAGCGTGTGGGTGTCTTCCGCGTACTCCGCGCCCCACACGGCAGTGAGCAATTGCCGGTGGGTCAGCACTCGGTCCGGGTTGAGACACATATAGCGGAGAATTCCGTATTCAATCGGGGTCAGGTGCACCTCCGCGCCTCGGGCGCTGACGCGACGGTGGGCGAAGTCCACGGTTAGATCGCCGGATGTGAACACGGGAGGTTCCTCGGTGTCCAGAGAGCCAGCGCGTCTCAGTACCGCGCGCATCCGCGCGAGGAGCTCAGCGAGGCTGAATGGTTTGGTGAGGTAGTCGTCTGCACCCAGATCGAGCGCACGGATCTTGTCAGTCTCGCCCTCGCGGACCGACAGCACGATGATCGGGCCGGTGAACCACTCTCGAAGCTGCCTGCACACCTCGAAGCCATCAATTCCAGGGAGGGCGAGGTCCAGAATCACGAGGTCGGGCGGGTGCAGGGCGGCTTCGTCCAACCCCTCCTCGCCGTGTGTCGCCAGTCGGACGGTGTGTCCGCTCCGTTCCAGGCCAGCCCGCAGTGCCCGCCGGATCTGGGGCTCGTCATCAATCACCAGCACCTTCATCCGCTGTCGCCTGCCGTTGTCGGGGCCGCCTGCATCGGGAGCTCGAGCGTAAACACAGCGCCGCCCTCGGAACAGTTGGCTGCCGTCAGGCTTCCGTGGTGCGCCTCCACCAGTCCTCGGCAGACCGCCAGGCCAATTCCGACCCCGGGGAGCGAGCTCTCTCGAAAGCTCGGCGCCCGATAGAACCGCTGGAACACCTGCTCCTCTCCTCCGGGCTCCAACCCGGGTCCGCTGTCTGTGACCTGAACGACGAACCGTTCTCCCCGACTCGTGGCGGAGACGACGACAGGTTGGTCGGTGGGGGAGTACTTGAGCGCGTTGTCGACCAGGTTGTGCAGCACCTGAGAGATCTGAACCGGATCCAGCCATGCCTCGTCGAGCGCCCGCGACAATTCAACGCGAATTCGACGGTTCTGCTCGGCGTTGAAGCCAGACAGGGAGGCTCCGATCAACTCTGCGGGATCGGTTGGCTCGCATTGCGGTCTCCAAGCATCGGCCTCGAGTCGAGACAGCGCCAGAAGGTTTCCCACGACACGATTCAGGCGATCCGCTTCCTGCTCGATCCCCGTGAGCAGTTCCCGATGGGTGACATCGTCCACCGGCTTCCCCTCGTGCAGAAGGACGGAAGCACTGGTCTTGATGGAGGCCAGGGGGCTGCGAAAGTCGTGGGAGACCATGGAAAGGAGCGCCGTCTTGAGGCGGTCCGCCTCTTCCAATGCGCGTGCGTGCGTTTCCGCCTGCGCCAGCCGTTCTCTCTCCAGAACCACAGCCGCGTGATTGGCCAGCGATACGATGGCCCGACGCTCCTCCGGGGTGGGGCGGCAACTTACCGTCAGCCAGAGCACCAGAAGACCCAACCGCCGAGCTTCGGTTCGAAGGGGGACCGTCACTCGATGGGATGCCGAGGCGACCCCTGCCGATCCCGCTTCGGCGATGGGCCAGTCGTCGGGCAGCGTTGCCTCGGTATCCGGGAGGGGGCCCGGCAGCGGGGCCCCGACGTGAAGCGCAGCCAACACGGGGCTTTCGCAGGCCGAGGATCTCGGGCCGAGAATTACGGCATTCATGAGATCGACGATCTCTGCGGCCCGCTTCAAGACCTCGGCCAGCGCCGCGCCCCGCTCGATGTGTGAGGCCACGGCCCAACTCGCATTCGCGAGCGCCGCCGCCTCGCGTTCTCGCCGCCGGGCGTCGTCGGCCCGAGCTCGGAGGAGCGACATGAGGTGCCCCACCACCACCGCAGTGACGAGAAACACGCACAGCGCAAGCCACTCGGACGGATCCTTGACGGTGAGGGTGTACCTTGGCTCGGTGAAGAACCAATCGAACGCCAGGAACGACAGCAGCGAGGCCGTCACCGCAGCGCGCCTTCCATAACGCAGTGCAGTTCCCATCACTCCGAGCAGGTAGAGCATCGAAATGTTGGAGAGATGAGACGCGCCGGGCAGCAGCACGATGGCGAGCGTGATGAGCGCCACCGCAACCGCAGCTCCGACGTGACCCCACACTCCGAGCGATCGACGCAGGCTCCACTGCCGGCCCAGACGGACTGCCACGGCGGATCGTACGGCGGGTGCAGCGGCGGGAAGCGCCATCCGGCTGAGAATCTCCTGGCGATGTCGACCGCGGCGCAACTCGCGATCGACAGACTCGCCTCAGGACGGACCGACCTCGCTCGCGGGCAGCTTGCTGGTCAGAATGTGATCCGGCATCTCACCCAGATCTCTGGTGAGATAGTACCGAATGCTGGTTACCACGACACCCCGCTTGAACATCAACGCAAGTTGGAGCTGAAGGCCACTCTGACCGTGGAGAGCTCGGGTCCACCACTTCTCCGTGACAAACTCCGGGATCACCACGGTAATGACATCGTCATCCCGTTCTCGTTCCACCTGATCCACATACTCGAGAAACGGATCGGTGAGGGATCGGTAAGGGGAGTCGAGCACCACCAGCGGAATGTCCGGCTCATACCGTTGCCATCGATCGATCAACTCGGCGGTGCGCACCGGGTCGATCTCCACATACACGGCCCGCACGTCGCCGCCGATAGACCGGGCATACGCCAGCGCCGGCATGATCCCACGATTGACGCCGGAGACCGGGATGAGGACCGTGTGCTTGAAACCCGGAATCCGGGAGTGGCGCGTCATCGTCAGGTGCTCGGCCACCTCCGCGTAATGGGCATGGATCCTGCTGAACATCCAGATGAGCATCGGGATGATCACGATCACCACCCAGGCGCCCATTCGAACAGGAGCGGACCCGAGCAGGGGGGAACGGACCATGAGACCCCACAGCAACAGCCCCACGGCGCTCATCGCCAGGAACCACCAGCCCCATCGACGGTGACCCATAGAGATCAGTACGAAACCGACGGCGGTGACGATGAGCCAGTATCCGAGTGGGGTGGTGACGGGATACAGCGAGATCGGATCGCCTGCGGTGAATTTGGTGTAGGCCACCACCAGCAGCACAAGCCCGGTCGCAATCGCTCCAAATCCGTTGATCAGGGCGTTCCGCTGCCAGCCGTTCCCCTGGAGTCGAAACCATCTGCGCACCATGCCCGCCTGCGAGAGCGTGAATGAGAGAAACACGCCGACGGAGTACAGCGGAATGAGGTGATGGGTGATGCCGCCGAACGCAACCACCAGCCCGGCAGCCAGCAGGGCGAGCGCCACAATACCGTTGGAGAAGACGAGGCGGTCGCCGATGTGGGTCAATTGTCGGGGGAGGTATCGGTCTTGCGCGAGCAGCATCGTGAGCCGCGGGAAGTCGGCATAAGCCGTGTTCGCGGCGACGACCAGCAGCAGAAACGTGGAGACCTGCAGGAAGTAGTACAGCCAGTTTCGGCCGACGATGCCGCTGGCGAGGATGGAGATGACGGTTTCGGAGTGCTCATGGTCGGGACTTGCTCCGTACTGCCACGCCAGGAAGCTGATCCCCAGGAACAGACTGCCGAGAATAGCCGCCATCAGAACGAGCGTCGTCGAGGCGTTTTGTCGCTCCGGCGCTCGGAACGCCGGCACGCCGTTGCTCACGGCCTCGGTCCCCGTCATCGCCACACAGCCCGACGAGAAGGCTCGGAGCAGCAAGAACAGTGTCAGGCCACCGGCGCCGGCTTCGACCGGATGTGCATCCGCTGTCGGCGCGAGGTGACCGAGAGATCCGGAGAAATACTTGTAGAATCCGACTGCAATCAGCGCATAGATCGCGATCAGGAAGGCGTAGGTCGGAACCATGAAGACCGATCCTGACTCCTTCAGTCCACGCAGGTTGGCCAGTGTCAGCAGCAGGATAAACCCGAGGCAGAGCCCCACCCGATGGGGCTCGAGTACGGGGAAGGCCGAAACGATGGCCGCTACACCCGCCGCGATGCTGACCGCCACGGTCAAAACGTAGTCGATCAGCAGAGCCGCGCCTGCGGTCAGCCCGGCGGTGGCGCCCAGATTGTCTTTTGCGACAATGTACGAGCCGCCGCCGTTCGGGTAGGCGAAGATGGTCTGACGATAGGAGAAGACCACGATCGCCAGAAGCACTGCGATGGCCGCCGAGATCGGAAACACCTGTTGAAGGGCCACCGACGCGGCGACGCCCGTCCCCAACGTGAGGGCGAGCAGCACTTCCTCGGTGGCGTAGGCGACCGAGGAGATGGCATCCGAAGCGAAGACCGGAAGGCCGATGTACACCGGCAGGCGCTGGTGGTCCGAGTGCCGGGTCGCCAGCGGTTTACCGAAAAGAACTCTGCGCCACCGTGCCGCCATTTCGACCAGAACTCCAAATTCTGTGCAGTTAACTCGATGATTGCCGTTTCCCACGCCACTCTCGGATGGGCTCGGAGGCCTCAAAGCCGATGGAATGGGGCGGTTCCCGCGCCCGTCGCACGGGACCCAATTGTCTACCGCAAGGGGTGGCAACCAGACGTCACGGTAGGACCCGACTTCATCAAGAAATCGTCAAGATCGCGTGGGCGGAGACTGTGGCTGTTGGGTAGGCGCGTCGACCCAGTCCGGCGGGTTGTCATGCTCTGCAAGCATGCCGGCGCGTGCCCCGACCGCTCGTCGCGCCGGGGAACGGATCTTCGAGCGGTAAACGTCGAAGGGGTGTTGGGGCTACTGGAGTTGTCTGGCGGTGGATGACGACTAGAGGTTCAGCGTGAGCTGTACGACCCAGTTGTGGAGTTGGCGGTCGGCCCGAGTGCGAGGTCGGTTGACGGGATTGAGCATGTAGCCCGTCTCCACCCGAAGCGAGGAATTGATCTGACGACCCACACCCAGAAACAGCCGGTTTTGATCGAAGCCCCGAACGGGACCGTTGTCGGTGGAGTTCAGATTCCAGAAGAGTTCGTCGTAGCCGATGGCCAGCCACTTGCGATCACGGCTGATCGGGTGCGAAAGCCGCAGCATCGACCTCACGCGGTGAGAAGTCCCACCCGCCCCTTCGATGAAGCGTTGCTCGAACCGAGTCCGGCTGACCACCCCGGTGGCGCCGACCGATGTATCGTACAGCACTTGCTGGTACGTACGGTGCTCACCGTCGAAGAACGGGCTGAACAGCGGCGTCCACGCGTATCCCTGCCAGAGGGAGAGCTTCGGACTCAGCCGGTACCCGATGGCAGGCCGGATGAGCAACCTCTCCAGGTCGGACGCGTTGTCGCCGAAGCGCGGCTGGACTTCGAAGTAGCCCAGCCAGCGCTCTGAGAGCTTCTTGTTGACGACCAGCAAGGACCACTGCTGAGTATCCGAGTCATCCGCACAAGCGGGTTCGGTCCCGAACCCGAACGCCGCCCACGCTGCCAACCCGATGACGACACATCGAACTCCAATACCCATCGGCACTCCAACTCATCCCCATCGAGTGGTCGGGCGCGGCAGACCGACCGCCGGCGATGCACCCGCTCGCCGAGGCTACTTGCCTCGCAGCTTTAACTCGCCCTGCTCGGGGAGCTTTTCCTTGCCCGCTCCTGAGGGATAGCTCACTCCCCCGGGGTAGCCGCCACCTTTAGCGTCCCTCTTCCCGATCGGCTCCCGCTGTACGGTGGGTGGGAATGCATTGAACTGTCGCCAGAGCTCGAACCCCAGTGATACGCGGTCGAGAAGCACCCAACCGGTGGCTTCTGCTCCCGGGCGCAGCGAACCGGCTGGAGGCCAGGGCTCATCCTTGCCGGCTCGGATCCTCTCCTGGTCCGGCTGAACGATGACTCGATATCGAGACGAACCATCGTCGATAGCGTCCACAACGGTGACTCGACCCGCAAAGGTCCCGACTGCCACGCTGGGCCAGCCGGTGAACTGCACGGCGGGCCAGCCCGCGAACTGCAGCCTCACGGGACGCCCGGGCGCCACCAACGGCGCATCGTTGTCGGTGAGGTAAATTTCCACCGCACGGTCGGCAGTCGTGGGCGCGAGGACCGCGAGCACGTCCCCCGCCTTCACGGTCTCACCGGCGCCGACTTTGCCGAGACGGACGATCTTCCCGTCGCGAGGGGCACGCACGCGCTGTTGCTCGACACGAGCCCGGGCGTTCTCGAGTTCGACCTCGATCTTCAGGATGTCGCTGGTCATGGATGCGATCGTCTCGCGAGCAGAAGCCACGGATGCCTGGACACTGCTCAGAGTCGCCGTCGTGTCCGCGTCGACCTTGAGTTGATCCAGGTCTCCGATTCGGGTGTCGCGCCGAGCGATGTCGAGTGAAGCCCGCGAGCGCTCTACTTCGGTCCCGGTGCGCGTCAGTTCAAAGTCAGCTCGATTGGCGTCCAGGCCGGCCACCCGAGTGTCCCGGCGGGCGATATCGACGGCGGCTCGGGCCCGTTCCACCTCAGTGCGTGCCCGGGCCAGGTCGACCTGCGCCCGCGTTTGATCGAGTTCGGAGATCGACACCTCGCGTCGGGCAATGTCCACGGCGGTCCGTGCTCGTGCGACCTCCGTCCGTGTGCGGACGATTTCGGCCAGCCCCCGTTCGAGATCAAGCGCGGCGACTCGTACGTCGCGATCTGCGGCAGCGAGCGCCGCCTCCGAGCGTTCCACCTCGGTCTGTGCGCGAACGAGATCCAGTTGTGCGAGTTCGTCATCCCGTCGGGAGCGGAGGTCTTTCTGGAACAATTCTTGGATCCGCCTGCGCTGCACCTGAGCTGTCTGCAGGGTTTGCCGGGCTGCAGTGAGCGTTTGCTCGGCCTGTTTGCGGCGGTCGCCCGCCTGTCCGACACGCTCCCGTGCGGTGGGCACGATCACCTCGGCGGCTATCTGAAAGGTTTGCTGGGCAGCGATCTGGGCTTCATCTGCGGCCGTCAGGCGTTCACGGGCCTGGGCCAACTTCTCGCGAGCGGAGGGCACCCCAACATCCGTCGCACCTTTCAAAGTCTGCTCCGCGGCAACGAGAGCCTCCGCCGCGGCCCGCTCGCGGTCAACTGCCTGCCTCGCCCGCTCCCGCGCCGCGGGCGTCACGGCTTCCTTTCCGGCCCGATAGGCTTGCTGGGAGGAGACCAGCGCCTCCCGAGCGGCGCGAAGCCGCTGTTCGGCCTGTTCGGCCTTCTCGGCCGCGGTCGGAACCGCCGCGCTTCGGGAGCGGCCCAGGGCTTCGAGTTGGCCCATGAGCGCCGCCAACCGCGTCTCCGCCGCCAGCTTTCTCTGCATGAGCGCCTCACGTTGACGCGCGAGCCGGTCCGGTTGAGCGGCGTCGAGGAACTTGCTGTCGATGTCGTCGATCTCCGCAATCAACTCGCCCGCCCGAACATCCTGACCTTCCTGCACGTCCCACTTAACGAGGCGCCCAGGGATCAGCGCTTCAATGCTCTGGGGTCGCTCCATGGCGGAGTAGACCATCACCCGTCCGACGCCGGTCACCGACTGCTGCCAGGGTATGAAGATCAACCCGGCCACGGTAAGAGCCAACAAGAGCAGCAGCACGAACGCGAAGGTCCTCGCCCAGGGTCGGGGCGCAAGAAGTCTCAGCGACTCCGGGCCAATTCGCCCGGAAGGAGTTGCGATGGTGGTCGGCATGGGGAGTTATCCGGCTCCGGGGACGGTGGAGAGGGCGCGCAGCCCCGCGTTGGCGAGGGTGGCGAGGCCGGCGTTCTCCAATTCGCGCCAGATCTCTCGCGCCCTGGGACCGCCGATACTCGGGATCGCCGCGAGGCGGCGCTCGCCGAGTGCAAGCAGGTCCGCGACGGAGTGGACGCCGGCCGTCCGAAGGGTCGCCTCGTCCGCTTCCGTCAGTTCCAGCTTTGGGGAAACCGCCGCCGGCAGCGGCTGCGCTCGGCGAATGAGCTCCGCCAGATCCGGGAAGAGCTGTGAAAAGGCTCCATCGCGCAAGGCGAGAGCGCGTGGCGAACCGCTTTCCACGATCCGGCCCTCCTGGAGGACGCGGACCTGACCGGATCGCAGCACCACTTCGGCGTCGTGAGAGATGTCAATCAAGGTCCAGGCGTGTCGGGAGTCGTAAAGCTCGTTGAGAATCGCCAGCTTGGTGCTTTCGTCGATGCCGGTGAAGGCCTCGTCCAGGATGAGCAGCCGGGGTCGCTCCACCACGGCACGGGCGATCATCAGCCGACGCGCCTGGCCGTGGGACAGGTTGTGACCCCCTGACACGAGATACGTCTGCAGCCCGTCCGGAAAGGTCGCGATGTCGTCGTCGAGCCGTGCGATGTCCAGCGCAAATTGAAGATCCTCGTGGGTGAGTCCACTCCGCCCGCAGAGGATGTTCTCTTCGATGGTCCCTTCAAAGATGCCGTTCTCGTCGCTGACAAGGCTGACGAAGGAACGGAGGCTGTCGAGATCGATGTCTCGGACGTCCCGACCGCAGACCTCGACCAGACCGTGAGTCGGCTCTTCCAGGCCGCACAAAAGACCTGCGATGGTGCTCTTCCCGGCTCCTGAAATGCCCACAAGGCTGACCCGCTCGCCGGGCTGAACTTCCAGGTCCAGCCCGGTCAGCAGTTCTGCCCGACCCCTGTAGGCGAATCGCACCCTCCGCAGAGATACGGAGGCTCCGCCGGGTGGAGTTTCGATTGGACTGCCGCCGAAGCGCTCGACCGGAAGATCGGTGACGTGCCCCACCTTATCGAGCCCGGTGAGTAGATCGTAGAAGGACTCCAGATCCTTGATGACCTTGTCGAGGGAGCCCACGACGGTTGAGACGATGAGCTGCGCTGCGACGAGTTGGCCCAGGGTGAGCTGGCGATTGATCACCAGCCACCCTCCGACGCCGAGCGTGGCTGCGTTAGCCAGGGCTTGAAAGAGATAGTTCCCGATCGCCTGGCGTCGGATCACGGAGAAGTGGCTGCTGCGCGCCCCGAGGTACCGCTGAACCAGTTGGTCCGCACGATCGATCCAGAAGTGG
>SYKE01000238.1 GCA_005798285.1 Actinomycetota bacterium | reverse complement strand
CGGCTGCTGACCGAAGCCGAGGGCATCTACGAAGGCGACTTCTATTCCTATCGAGACCTGGCAGCAGAAGGCTTCTTGCCCGGCTACAACTTCCCGCGCCTGCCGATATCGGCCTATGTGCCTGGTCGCGGCGGAAACAAGGGACGAGACGAATTCGTCTCCCGCCCCCGCTTCCTCGCCATCTCCGAGTTCGGACCAGGCGCCGTTGTCTATCACGAAGGCTCGCGCTACCTCGTGGACCGCGTGATGCTGCCGGCGGGCTCCGTGCAAGAAGGCGGTCAGGTCGTCACCACGGGCGCCCGGCTCTGTGCCTCGTGCGGCTACCTCCACGCCGGCCCCGAGGCGAAGACCGCAGACCTCTGCGAGCGCTGCCGGACGCCGTTCGGCGCAGAGGCGGTGATGGAAAACCTGTTCCGCCTGGAGTCCGTCAATCTGCGTCGGCGGGACCGCATCACGTGTGATGAAGAGGAGCGGATGCGGCAGGGGTACGAGCTGCGCACCGGCATCCGTTTCGAGGGACGTGTCGGCGACGAGCAATGTTCTCGTGCGGATGTGGTCGGCGAAGCCGGTCCGCTCGCAAGTCTCACCTACGCGCAGGCCGCCACGCTCTGGCGAGTCAACGTCGGCTGGAACCGGCGGAAGGATCGAGCCCGACTCGGATACCTCCTCGATTACCGCAAGGGAAAGTGGGTGGCCTCGGAAGGGGACACCGTCAATGCGCTGATGGAAGAGTCCGGCTCGGAGCTGGCGCAAACGACGCAGCGGGTGATCCCCTATGTGGAAGACCGGCGAAACGCCCTGATCTTCGAGTGGGGTTCGCCTCTGACCCCCGAACAGAGCGCGAGCCTGCAGGCGGCCCTCAAGTCCGCCATTCAGCAGGTCTACCAGCTTGAAGACAGCGAACTGGCGGCGGAACCGCTGCCGGGCGCCGACGTGCGCCAGTGCTTACTCTTCTACGAAGCCGCGGAAGGCGGGGCGGGGGTGCTCCGCCGCCTCATTGAGGACGCGAGTGCGCTCTCCCGGGTGGCGCGGGTGGCGCTGGAGCTGTGCCATTACGATCCGGAGACGCTGGAGAACCTGGGGCGACATCCCCGAGCGAGGGACGGGTGCAGCACGGCTTGCTATGACTGCTTGATGTCGTACGGCAACCAGTTGGACCACCCGCTGCTGGATCGAACCGGGATTGTAGAACTGCTGGCGGCGCTGAGGGACGGCGACGTCCAGGCGTCCGGCGGACCCGATCCCCGCGCGGTACGCCTCGAGCGGCTGCTGGCGGCGTGTGGGTCGGAACTCGAGCGCTCGTGGCTCCGGCTGCTGGAGGATCTGGGCCTCCACCTGCCGACGGCGACGCAACAGAGGATTAAGACTGAGCTTGTAAACACCGTGCCCGACTTCGTTTACATGGGCAGCGACGGCGCTCAGGTGGCCGTGTATGTGGACGGGCCGCCCCACGATTACCCCGCGAGGCAACAGCGAGACCAGGAGCAGACGATGAATCTACTGATGCAGGGATGGGTGGTTCACCGCTTCCATCATCAGGATGATTGGGTCGCGAAGTTCCGGGAAAACCCCTCGGTGTATGGAGCGCTGCGTTGAAGACCACAAACGAAACCTCCCGCTCCCTCGGAGCCGTGCCGGTCGTGGGAACCCTGATCCGAGCGCGCGGGCGGGAGTGGGTCGTGCAGCCCGGGTCGACGCCGGCGCTCCTTCGCGTGAAGCCGCTGGGCGCGCCGGATCTGGAAGCAACCGCGATCCTCACGAAGCTGGAGCCGGTGACGGCCGCGACGTTCGCGCTCCCGGATCCCGCGCAGGCCGGACATCTGCTCTCGGCGCGAATGCTGCGGGATGCGGTTCGGCTGGGGTTTCGCGCGTCGGCCGGGCCGTTCCGCTCGCTCGGGAGCATCGCGGTGGAGCCGCGACCCTACCAGTTCGTACCCTTACTCATGGCGCTGCGACAGGACCCGGTACGATTGCTGATCGCGGATGACGCCGGCATCGGCAAGACGGTCGAGGCGGGCCTCATAGCAAAGGAGCTCATCTCACGCGCCGAGTGCCGCCGGCTTTGCGTGCTCTGTCCGCCGCATCTGGCCGATCAATGGCGCTCTGAGCTGGAAACCAAGTTCAACCTGGAGCCGGTTCTGGTGCTGCCCAGCACCGTCTCGAAGCTGGAGCGCCACTGCCCGCCCGGTGTCTCCGTCTTCGAGCAGTTCCCCGTGACGGTGGTTTCGCTCGATTACATCAAGTCGGAACGACGGCGGAACGACTTCCTGCGAACGTGTCCGGAGCTGGTCATCGTCGACGAAGCGCACACCTGCACGCAGAGCGGACAGGGCGCGCAGCAGCAGCGCTTTCGGCTCCTCCAGGCGCTGGGCGCACGGGCGGATCGGCACCTGATCCTGGTGACCGCGACCCCGCACAGCGGCAATGAAGCGGCGTTCCGGTCGTTGTTGTCGCTGCTGAACCCGGACTTCGCCGCCCTGCCGGATGACATGACCGGAGAGAGCAATCGACATCACCGGGAAGCGCTGGCGGCCCAGTTCGTGCAGCGGCGGCGGGGCGACATCCTCCACTACATGCGCGAAGACACGCCGTTTCCTGACCGGGAAGAAGCGGAGCGGACCTACAAGCTTCACGGCGACTATCGCAAGTTTCTGGACAGCGCGCTGAAGTACGCCCGCGAGATTGCAAGCGATGTCTCCGGCACGCGCTTCCAGCAGCGGATCCGGTGGTGGTCGGCCCTGGCGCTGCTTCGGAGCATCAGTTCCAGCCCGGCCGCAGCGGCGGCGACCCTGCGCGCACGCGCCAATAATGCCGACTCGGAGGACGCCGCCGAGATTGAGGAACTCGGGCGCAGCAGCGTGATGGACCTGGCGGAGGCGGAGCTCGCCGAGGCGGTGGACGTGGCGCCCGGCGCCGACTTCGAGGCCGAGAATTCCCTCACCCGGCGGAAGCTTCTCGCCATGGCGCGAGAGGCGGAAACCCTGATGGGCGCCCGGGACTCCAAGCTGACCGCGCTCGCCGCCGTGGTGAAGGACCTCCTGAAGGACGGCTTCTCCCCCATCGTGTTCTGCAAGTACATCCCGTCGGCGGAGTACTTCGCCGAGGAACTGCGCAAGCGCCTCCGCGGCCCGGAGGTGGCGTGCGTCACCGGACAACTTCATCACGATGAGCGGGAGGCGCGCGTGCAGGCCCTGAGCGCCCACGAGTCTCGCGTTCTCGTTTGCACCGACTGCCTCTCCGAAGGCATCAACCTGCAAGAGAGCTTCGATGCCGTGGTTCACGCCGATCTGGCCTGGGCCCCCACGCGACACGAGCAGCGCGAGGGCCGGGTGGATCGCTTCCGCCAGCGTTCTCCGAAGGTGCGCGTGGTGACCTTCTACGGCGAGGACAACCCGGTCGACGGGATCGTGCTGAACATCCTGCTGAAGAAGCACAAAACCATCCGCAACTCGCTCGGCATCTCAGTGCCCGTGCCGATGAACTCCGACAAGGTGCTCGAGGCGGTGTTCGAGTCGCTGCTGATGCGCGGCTCCAGCGACACCAGCCAGCTTTCTCTCTTCGATGACATGGAGCTGAGAGAGCACAGTGTCCTGAATCAGGAATGGGATCAGGCGGCCGATCGCGAGAAGAAGAGCCGCACCCTGTTCGCGCAGCACGGTATCAAGGCGGAGGAGGTCCAGCCGGAGCTGGATGAGGTCCGCCGGGCGCTGGGCGCGCCGATCGATGTGGAGCGGTTCGTCGGTGACGCGTTGACTGCCTATGGATGCCGGATGCAGGGCACTGGCAAGACGCTGACCCTGGACCTCGCGGAAGCGCCCCTGGCCCTCCGCGACGCCCTGCGCTACGAGAAGCCCATTCGAGCCACGTTCGACGCCGCGCCGGCGAAGGGGGTCGTCTCCCTCAACCGCACCCACCCGCTGGTTGAAGCATTGAGTTCCTACGTGCTCGACGCGGCGCTCTCCGGCGACCCGGGCGCCGCCGCCCGCCGCTGCGGCGTAACGGCGACGGATGCCGTTCCCATTCTCACAACCATCCTTGTGCTGCGCTTCCGGTTCCAGCTCACGACGGGAGGGGGATCGGGCAAGACGCCGGCCTCCGCGGGGGAGTTGCTGGCGGAAGATGTGGCCCTGGCCGGCTTTCGGGGACTCCCACAGCAGCCGGAGTGGCTGGACGAAGCCGCTCTGGAGCCGCTGCTCAGCGCACCGCCGAAAGGCAACGTGCCGCCGGACCAGGCGCGTTACTTCCTGCAAGCCGTCCTCGGCGAACTGGATGCGCTCCGCCCGGCGCTCGACGACCTTGCGCAGCGGCGCGCGAAGGAAGTGCTTCAGGCTCACCGGGGAGTACGGCGGGCGCTCGAAGGCGCACAGACAGCGCGGCGGGTGACGGTGCAGGGAGAACCGGACGTGCTGGGCCTCTACCTGTTGCTGCCCTTCGGGAGGGGATGATTATGAGTGAACTCCACATCACTACCTGGATGTCGGCCATATCGCTGGGTACGGAGCGGCACTCCAAAGTTGCGACCAACATTCGGCCAGGCTCCATGGAGACTGAGCGGGATCCCGTGCTAGGAGGCGGTGAGCGATGATTACTCAGTTCACGATAGGGGGGTTTCGAGCGATTGAGAACCTCACTCTGGAGCTTGGCACCAAGAACTTGCTAATGGGCCTCAATGGGGCTGGTAAGACTTCCGTGTTTGATGCTCTTGCCTCAATACGGGAGCTGGTCGTCCAGGGGGAACGAATCGCCGACGAGAAATCGGATGAACCGCTCTTCCCGCTTTCCAGCGTGCCGCGTTGGTGGAGGAACGGGTCACCGGGACCAGTCGAGCAGCGGTTCGAGATTGTGTTCGAGGGGGAAGACGGCCCGATCCGCTACGTGTTAATGATTCAGCAAGATGAAGCAAGCGGCCGATCTCGGATTTTTTCGGAGGAGCTTCTTCACCAAGATCGACCAATGTTTAGCTTCCGGGAGGGAACGGTGCAGTTGTACCGACGTTCCTATGAGAAGGGGCCGACGTTTACGTTTGACTGGAACCGTTCCGCGGTGGGTACCGTCCTCCACCCAGAGATTCCACACATCGACTGGTTCAAGGAGCGGATGCGAATGACCACGTGTGTTCGCATCGACGCACCGAGAATGGCGGCTAGGTCTGAAAAGGAGCAACCCGATCTGGAGCGGGACCTCTCCAATTTTGCTTCCTGGTACCGCCGGGCCCTCGTGACAAATGCTGCTGCGGGTGCGAGTTATCTGTCCGACATGCGGCAGGTGATTGCGGGAATGGAGAGCCTGGATCTCCACGATCTAGGGCAGGGAATCATGGTTCTGCGCGCCTCTTTCGAGCAACCGCATGAGCCAATCGCGCCTGGGAGGCGGAGGCGGGGTACGTTTTGGCTCGGCCTCCAGGAGCTCTCCGACGGGCAGCGCGCACTCATCGGACTCTACGCGCTGCTGCACTTCGTCCTGAAGGAGGGTGCCACTCTCTGCATTGACGAGCCCGACAACTTCGTAGCGCTAGCCGAGATCCAACCTTGGCTACTCGATATCGCAGATCGCGTGGACGACTACGGGGCTCAGTGCATACTTGCCTCGCACCATCCAGAGATCCTGAACCTGCTTGCGCTGGATCACGGAATCCTCCTGGAAAGGGGAGGCAGCGGCCCCACCACCGGCATCCGGTACAAGCCGGATGCGGACCTTCCCTTAACACCCGCCGAAGTTATGGCGCGAGGATGGCAACATGGGTGATCGAATCGCCGAGGTGATCGTCTTGGCGGAGGATTTGCGATCCGGGCGCCTCGTCCAACGGTACGTGGAACGGGCGTTGAATCCCAGAGGAGTCCGCCTCCGGATCGCTCCAGCGGGTAAACAGAGCGCTTACGACTGGGTCATCCAGTCTTACCCCGTGGAAATGAAGTCCCACCGTAATCGGGTCAGCAAAGGCGCCAATCTCTCTGCTGTTGCCGTGCACGTAGATGCCGACAACCTGACGGTTCAACAACGGTCGAGTCAATTGGCGGAGGCGCTTCGGGCGCAGGGGGAGCCGCCTCGCGGTCCGGGCGAGCGTATCGCCGTCATAGTCCCCCGGCGAAACATGGAGACCTGGATCCACGGGCTAACGGCTGTTCCCGTGGACGAACAGTACGACTTCAAACGGGATGAAGCAGGCCGCATCGCGCCGAACACTCGCCAGCGTGAGAGGATGTGCGATGAGCGAATCGGACCTGCGGCTCAGGAGCTCCATCGTCTCTCGCGGCCAAATGCTCCCTCGCCTCCCGACACGCTCCCGGCGCTGATCCTCGCCATCGAGGAATTGAGGCGACTCGAGCGATGATCCGACTTCACGCATCCCCCGCGATCCACGGAGTTTCCGCGCGCAGGGCGCCCCTCCAGCGGTTCCGTCCACGCAGGAGCAGGAGCGGGATCGTCGGCTCGCGCCGAGCGATAGGCCCGGCAACCGTAAAGGATTCCTTTACAGTTCCCCCAGGAGGTGACTGATGGCTCGTGTTCAACGCCTCGGGCTGACCGCCGTTCGCAGCGAGGGCGCGATTCTGCCGCCCAGCATCCTGCGGCGCATCCATGCAGAGGATCCGACGCTCGAGGGGATGACCCCCGAGGCCTACGGGTTGAGCGGCGAGCGACTCCGCGAAGCCGCGAGTCGCGCATGGAATGCGCTGCAGGCGCCGTGGCGCGCGTTCCGAACAGCGAGCGAGCGTCTGGCCCCGCAAGAAAGCGGAACCAGTCTCACGCGAAACCGATGGCTGCTGCAAATCCTGAAGGCGCTGGACTACGGCGCTCTGGACCCGCTGCGGGAGAGCCTTACCCTCGGCGAACGGGAGTTCCCCGTCTCCCATCTCTACGGCAGCGTGCCGATCCATCTGGTGGGCTGCAACCTGGAACTCGACCGGAAGTCTCCGGGCGCCACCCCCGCCGCACGGATGACGCCGCACGGCATGGTCCAGCTCCTCCTGAATGCCAGCGACGACTACCTCTGGGGCTTCGTCTCCAACGGCCTCCGCTGGCGCATCCTCCGCGACGACAACAGCCTCTCCCGTCAGTCCATGGTCGAGTTCGACCTGGAGGCGATCTTCGACGGCCAACTCTACGACGAGTTCCGGCTCTTCTACCTGCTCTGTCATCAGTCGAGGGGGAGGGGGAGGGCGAATGGTGAATTGCGAAAGGCGACTGGCG
>SYKE01000237.1 GCA_005798285.1 Actinomycetota bacterium | reverse complement strand
GAGATCGGCAAGAGTCTCGCTGAGAACGGCGGTCTGGATCGTCATGTGCAGACTGCCCATAATCCGCGAACCGGCGAGCGGCTTCTGTCCCTCATAGCGGCGTCGGAGCGCCATGAGGCCGGGCATCTCATGCTCGGCCAGTCGAATCTCCTTGCGGCCCCATTCCGCAAGTGACAGGTCGGCCACCTTGTAGGGGAGGCGAGGAAGGTGTTCGTTCCCACCTTCCAGGCCGCGAAGCTTCACTTCCATCAGCGCAGTGCTCATGCTTCCTCCTGGGTCGCTCGCCGCGCACTCGCGGCGAAGAGATTTGGCCCGCGCGCATCTACAGCGGCGGGCATCGGACAGTGTCGCTGGGGTGTGAACCCCGCGGTGACAAGAAGGCGCTCCATATGCTCCCGGGAAAACCCGAGCCACACGTGCCCCATCTGGTGCTGGTATTCCTCGTGATCGTGAGGCGCCATATCGACAACCAGCAGGCGCCCGTCCGGTTTGACCACTCGGGCGACTTCTTTCAAGACTCCGGCCGGCTCCGCCAGGAAGTGGAGCACCAGCACCAGCACAGCCGCGTCGAGCGAGGCGCCTGCAATCGGAAGCGACTCCAGCTCGCCTTGTCGAAACTCCACGTTGTGGGTCGCCACCATGTTTTCGCGGGCAACGGTCAACATCTCAACTGAGCGATCCACTGCAATGACCCGCTGCACGAAGGGCGCGACTGCCGCAGTGACCTGACCTGTTCCACAACCCAGGTCGCCCACCACCCACCGCGGATCCAACAACGCCGGCAGTGCGGAGAGGTGGAACGCCGTGCCGAACAGTTCTCCCCGAATGTGATTCCACTGGCCCGCTGCAGAAGCGAAGTACGCCTGCGAACGAGACCGGCGTCCGGCAAGCGTCTCATCCAATCGGGCATCGTCCTGAGCGGCGACCCCCGTTTCGGTGAAACTCGACGCCACGAGGGACCACAACTCCCGCAGTTCCGTATCCAGGTGCGGCAGGGACATCGTGTAAAATCGGCTCGTCCCTTCGCGCCGGGAGTCCACCCACGCATCGTCCTGCAGAGTCTTGAGATGACGGCTGACCGTGGACTGCGGTAGTTGCAAGACTGAGCACAGTTCGGTGACCGTCAACTCCTGACGCGACAGCAACCGCAGTATGCGACACCGCGTGGCGTCGGCAAGGGTTGGCAGGTGCCTCAAAAGGGCGGGCTCTCGGGTATTCATCCGTTCATCCGGATGAAGTGTTGCACAGGGCTCGGGGATTGTCAACGCAGCTTGCGGAGGAGGGCGTCGCGAGGCGATTTCTAGGGTCCAAAAGACGGGATTTCCCACATGTGCCTCGAAGCACATCGGTTGGTGTTTTGTGGCGGCAGCACACCGAGGCAGGTTTCCGAAGCTGCGGAGTCGCACCTGAGAACTGGCGGTGATTGACGCTGCCGTGACGTTTGGGAGGAGCACCGTTTCGTCATCGTGGAGAATCTGCTGTTAGCCGAGGAAACCAAGAGCGTCGCAGTAGGGGCGTTGAAGATCATCGCCATCGATTTGGTATTGGCCGGAGACAATGCAGTCGTCATTGGAATGGCCGCGCGCACCCTGTCCCCCAGTCAGCGTCGAGGAGCCATTATCATCGGCGCCGCAATGGCGGTCATAATCCGGGTGATCGCTACGTTGTTCGTGTCCCGACTTTTGAGTGTGCCGTTTCTCAGTCTGGTCGGCGGCATCCTGGTAGCGGGGATCGCGGTCAAGCTCCTCATCGAAGATGAGCAGGTCGCGGATCACCACGAGATACAGGGGTTTTGGCACGCCGTAAAGGTGATCGCCGTGGCGGATATCGTCATGAGCCTGGACAACGTTCTGGCTGTCGGCGGCGCCAGCGGGGGTCACGATGGCTTGATCATCTTCGGCCTGCTCCTCAGTATTCCGCTCGTGATGTTTTGCAGCCAGGGCATTTCGGTGCTTCTGGACAAGTACCCGCGCCTGGCGGAAGTGGGCGCCGCAATCCTTGGTTGGACTGGCGGAGAGATGGTGGCGCACGATCTCATCTACCATGAGTCGACAAAACGCGGGATCATCCACATTGAGCAGACGGGTTTCGTCCACACCATCCTCGCCCACATCCCCCATGCCGCGATGCTGGTCGTGGTGCTCGTGCTCGCACACCTGATCCTCGCCCGCAAACGCAGGCACACGCCCACGCCACACGCCGAGTAAGTCTGATCGTGGGGAGACCGTTCACTCCGGACCCCGGAGCCGTCTCCCCCCCTCTTTGAACTGGATGAGTCCGTATGCGTCGCGGCCCGCTCGGCGTGGTATTCCTGACCGTCTTCCTCGACCTGGTCGGATTTGGTATCGTTCTTCCCCTCCTTCCGAGATTCGCTTCGGAGCACGGGGCTCTCGAGTGGCAGATCGGCGTGCTGGCCGCGACCTACTCGTTCATGCAGTTTCTTTTCGCTCCGGTTTGGGGTCGCCTCTCAGATCGCATTGGGCGCCGACCGGTGCTGTTGTTCAGCATCCTCGGCTCATCCATCTCCTACGTCATCTTCGCATTTGCTCCGAGCCTGACCCTGCTGTTCGTCTCCCGAACGGTTGCCGGCATCATGGCCGCAAACATCTCGACTGCCCAGGCCTATATCGCAGACGTGACCACTCCCGAAAATCGCGCGCGCGGAATGGGTATGATCGGCGCGGCCTTCGGCCTTGGCTTCATCTTCGGCCCAGCGATCGCTGGGATGGGGAGTCAGATTGCTCGCAGCGGCGGGCACAACGTGCAGATGGTTGTCGGGCTGCTGGCAGCTAGCTTTTCGTTCATCGACTTCCTGATGGCGCTCCGAAGGTTGCCGGAGTCGCTCTCGGCCGAAGTGAGGGCCGCTGCGTCGGCGGTGACTCCACCCGGCACCCGGGTGAGCCGAATGGCCGCGGCGCTTCGAGATCCTTCCCTCGGATTACCGATCTCCCTCTTCTTCCTCTCCACCGTGGCGTGGTCACAATTGGAGCCGACCATCGCATTGCTGTGTCACAATCGATACTCGCTCGATGAGTCGCAGACCGGCTACCTGTTTGCGTTTATGGGTTTCGTGGTCGCCCTGATCCAGGGGGGGTTCACGGGCCGGATGGCGAGTCGAATCGGTGAGCCGAAGATGGTGGTTTCCGGTACGCTGCTACTCGGTATCGGCTTTGTCCTGGTGCCGAGCGCCGCCACCGTCCCCATGCTGGCCGGAATCATGGTACTCCTGGGAGTTGGTCAAGCGCTCACGGTGCCCGGTCTTCAGAGTCTCATCTCGCGCGGAGCTGCGAGAGTCACGCAGGGGTCGACCCTGGGAGTATCGCAGGGGTTTTCCAGCCTCGCCCGCGTCATCGGACCGGCGACCGGTGGCTATCTCTTCGGTAAGAATCCGGCCTATCCGTTCTGGTGCGCTGCCGTAATCATTGCCGTCGCCTTTTTGCTGTCGAGCCGCCTCAGGACGCCGGACGCGGCGTGAGCGCGGCGCATCGAGGATGGAGCGACATTCAAGCAACCCTGTTCGATCTGGATGGGACGCTCGTGCACACGCCAATCGACTTTTCGGCGATGAAGCGAGCCGTTCTGGAAGCGACTGAGGCGGAGGGTTTCGAAGCCGAGAGCTTCCGAGGGTTGGACGTCCTTGGAATCATCGGCGAGGCGGCCCGGCGACTGAAGGATCCGTCGGAGTTCCGGAAGCGTACGGACAGGATCCTCCAAGACATCGAAATCGAGGCGGCACACCGCGGCGTTGAAGCAGTAGGCGCTGGTGACACCTTGTCGTGGCTGATGGGACACGGCATCCGGGTGGGAATCGTGACCCGGAACTGCCCGGAGGCCGTGGTAATCACCCTCTCCCGCACTCCACTCCCCCACCACGTGCTGGTAACCCGATCCGACACCCCGCATGTGAAGCCGCACCCCGAGCATCTCTGGCTCGCGCTCCGAAAGCTGGAACGCCGGCCTGAGAACGCGCTGATGATTGGAGATCATCGAATGGACATCCTGGGTGGCATTGCCGCGGGAATGCGAACGGCAGGGATCGTGGCGCAGGGGGGCGCAGCCGACGCCTTCGCCGATCCGAAGCCCGACATCCTGCTGCTTGAGCTACCGGAGCTGAGACGGTGGATCTCTCCGTCATCCTTGTGAACTGGAACACGCGCGAAGAGTTGAGCGCGTGCCTGGGTTCCCTCCGTCAGGCAATGGCCGAGGGCTTCGCCGCTGACATTGAAGTGGTTGTCGTCGACAACGCTTCGGCGGATCTCAGCGCGGAGATGGTGCGCTCGGAGTTCCCAGAGGTTCGCCTCTTCGCCAACAGCGAGAATCTCAACTATTCCGCAGGCAGCAATCAGGCAATCCGAGCAGCTCGGGGACAGTACCTCTTGCTGCTGAACCCGGATACTCAGGTGACGGCCAACACTCTCGCGGGGCTGTTGCACTTCGTTCAAGAGCGGCCCCGTGCCGCGGCGGTCGCCCCCCGGCTAGTATCGCCCGACGGTACGGCGCAGCAGTCGGTTCGAGGTTTTCCGGAGCCGATTGCACTTCTGGGCGAATTGACCGCCCTGGCCAGGCTCTTTCCGACCAGCCGGCTGGGCGACTACCGCTGTCGCCGGCTGGCACAGGACCGACCATCCCAGGTCGATCAACCCATGACTTCGGCGCTTCTGGTTCGAAGGTCCGCGTTGGACGCCGTGGGACTGTTCGATGAAGGCTTTCCCCTGTTTTTCAACGATGTAGATCTCTGTTTCCGGATGAAGGAAATGGGTTGGGAAATCTGGTACGAGCCGGGTCTCACCGTGGTGCACGACGGAGGCGCCAGCACGCGCCAGATCCGGCCTGAGGCGATTCGCCAAAGCCACCGGGGCCTGGAACGGTTCTATGAGAAGCATTATCGTCACCGTCTGCCGCCTCCGGTGTTCTTACTCATCAGAGGGTTGATTCGCATGGCGGGAGCTCTGCGAGAGAGACTTGCTGAAGGAAGACAACATGCCCGAATCTGAAACCCGTGTCTCTGCTCCGGATGGCATTCGTGTCCACGATGCCGCGATTGAGATTTCCTCACAGGGTCTCGCCGACCTGGTTCAGCAGAAAGGCGGCGCCGTCACGATCTCACGCCTCGACTTCTCGATCTCGGAGGACGCGCTGAACCTGATCCTGGCTGGCAGCGTGCCGGAAGGCGAAGTTCCGCCGTTCGCCGCGCTCACCGAAACCGGCGTCCGACTCAACGGCGTTCGGGACGACAAGCGCGGAGAAGTCGTGCTCAACGCCGGATCGCTCAGGATTTCCTTTAGCGCGGGAGCCGTTCGCATCTCGACGGAGTGAGGCGCGCCACGTGTCCATCACGATTCACAGCCTGCGGGGGAGGGCGCACCCCCCCGAAGCCGGTGGCCGCTGGAGCGGACGCCTCGAAAGCGCAACCATCGCTATCTCCCAACCCGCGTTGGAGCTGCTGCTGCCGCCCGGCGTCCCGCTGACGGTGGTTCACGTGCGCTCGGGCCAGATTCGACTGCGCCTGAACATAAGGGGAGGCGTCGAATTGGTGATCCGTCCGGCGGCGAGTGATGCGGGGTCGCTGCGGATCGAGGTGCTTTCGGCACGATTGGGGATCCTTCCGGTTCCCAGACCCTTGATCACGAAGATGCTTCGTGACAAGCTTCCTCGGAAGCCTGGGATTCAGGTCCAATCCGACGGAAGCCTGGAACTGGATCACCGAATGCTCGCTGCAAAACTCGGGTGGGAGCTCCCCCCGTTGAAGCGCGCTAGAGTACTGGATGGGCTGGTAGAGTTCTGTTTAGAAGCCCCGGGTTCGCTGCCCGGAGGAGATTGACGTTGCCCGAAGCGATCGAACTGCTGCACGCCGAGGTATTGGACCATCACGAAGTGGCGCCGGATCACTGGGTTATCACTCTCGATGCACCCGAGATTGCCGCCGGCGCGAGACCCGGGCAGTTCGTGATGGTTCGAGGCATCCAGGGAACAGACCCCCTGCTGCCGCGGGCGCTCAGCATCTATCACGCCGACGTGGAGGGCGGATGCATTGAACTGCTCTACCGCGTGGTGGGACCAGGGACGACCCGGCTCCAGGAGCACGAACCAGGTAGACGGGTCGCGGTTTGGGGACCCCTAGGTAGTCAATTCCGGCTGCCGGAAGGCGATCGGGTGGTGTTGGTCGGCGGTGGAGTTGGGGTGCCCCCACTGGTCTTCTGGGCCGAGCGGCTTGCAGCTCTTTCGGTGCCGATGGAGGTCATCGCGCTTATCGGAGCTCAATCCGAATCTTCCCTGGTTGGGATCGATCGGCTGCGACGCGCCCGCGCCAACGTTCGCATCGCGACCGATGACGGCAGTCAGGGACGTAAGGGGTATGTCACAGATCTGCTGCCGCAGGCCGTACAGAGCGCTCGCGCCACCATCTATGCGTGCGGCCCAACACCCATGCTCAAAGCCGTGGCTCGTCTTGGAAAGACGCTGGAGACCCCTACGGAACTCGCGCTGGAGGCGCCGATGGCGTGCGGAGTCGGGGCGTGTCTCGGCTGCACGGTTCCCCGTCGAGAAGGCGGGTTTGCACGCGTCTGTACCGAGGGGCCCGTCTTCGACCGGGACAGCATCGATTGGGAGACCCTGTAAATGGAGCTCAAACAGTCCGCTCGCCCCAACCTCAGCGTCACGGTGGCCGGGATGGAGCTGAAGAACCCCGTGATGCCGGCGTCCGGCTGTTTCGGCTGGGGCGAAGAGTACGCCCGTTTCTTCGATCTCACGGACATGGGAGCGCTCGTGGGGAAGGCCGTGACGCCACGGCCTCGCCCCGGCAATGCCGGCGTTCGGATCGTCGAGACCCCGTCCGGGATGCTCAACGCCATCGGGTTGCAGAACCCGGGCCCGGAGGCCTTTCTTCGGGACGTGCTTCCCCGCGTGCGGGAACTCGGAATCCCGGTCTGGGTGAACGTGTCCGCAAATGCCCTTCAGGAGTACGTCGATCTCTGTGGCCTGTTATCGTCCCAACCCGGCGTATCCGCAATCGAGCTCAATCTGAGCTGCCCGAATGTGGGCCGGGGGCATGCCGAATTCTGCGTCACACCTGAGGCGGTGATGGACACCGTCTCCGCCTGCCGACCTGTGTGCAGAACTCACCTCATTCCGAAGCTGTCGCCGAACACAACCGACATCACAGCTCTCGCACGGGCAGCAGAAGCGGCCGGAGCGGACGCACTGTCGATGATCAACACCTTCGTTGGCATGGTGATCGACATTGACAAACGTCGACCGGTTCTGGGAAATCGCACCGGAGGCATGAGCGGCCCCGCCGTCCGCCCCATCGCGGTCAGGATGGTCTACGAGGTGGCGGGAGCGGTGAGCATTCCCATCATCGGTATCGGCGGGATCTCCACCTGGAGAGATGCGCTTGAGTTTCTGATGGCGGGCGCGACCGCGGTTCAGGTGGGGACGGCTAGCTTCTTCAACCCGCGCGCGATCCCGGAAGTCATTCAGGGTCTGGAGACCTGGATGGTTGACCACGGGGTGGCGAACATCCGAGAAGTGATCGGCGCCGCACGCGTTCCCACCGGAGGCTAGCGCAGCCGAATTGTTGTGGCGCCTGAGAGGAACACCGTTGAGCCGCAGTACCCCAAACCTCTGCATCCCCTTCCGCGGCGCTCGATGGGGAGCCGTGACGCTATTGGCCCTTGCGGCCCTGACGTCGGCGCTGAACATCCCGAGTCAGGCGCAGTCCACGCGGGACCCGCGAATCGCCGCAGTCACTGCCGGTGTTCGCGAGATTCAACTCCCCAACGGCCTGCGAATTATCACGAAAGAGGTCCACTCGGCGCCGGTTGTCAACTTCTCGGTCTGGTATCGGGTGGGATCTCGCAATGAGCACACCGGCATCACCGGCGTGTCTCACCTGCTCGAACACCTGATGTTTAAAGGCACCAGGCGGCTTCGGCCCGGAGAGATTTCGCGTACGCTGTTCGCCAACGGCGCCACGTTCAACGCCGGTACCTACTACGATGCCACCCGCTATTGGGCCACGGTGGCAGCGGACCGGCTCGAGCTGGTGGTCGGCCTGGAAGCCGATCGAATGATCAACTCCAGGATTGACGCCTCGGACCTGAAGTCGGAGATGACCGTAGTCCGCAGTGAGCTCGAAGGTGGAGAGAATGACCCGACGGAGATTCTCTCTCAAGCCGTGGCTGCCGCAGCATTCCAGAGCCACCCCTATCAGTGGCCCATCATCGGCTGGCGTAAGGATGTAGAGAACGTCTCAAGAAACGCGATTTACGACTATTACCGGCGTTATTATGCCCCGAACAACGCCGCTGTCGTCGTGGTGGGCGACTTCGACACGGCCCGAGTCCAGAGTCTGATCCGCAAACACTTCGGCGCCATTCCCCGGAGTCCCAACCCGCCGACGGTCTACACCCAAGAGCCCCCCCAACGAGGAGAACGACGAGTCACCATCCGTCGCGCAGGAAACCTCCCCATCGTGCAGATCGCCTATCGCGGACCTGCCGCTCGAAGCGCGGACTTTTACGCGCTGGATCTCCTTCAGATGG
Organism: Actinomycetota bacterium; assembly: GCA_005798285.1. GTDB lineage: Bacteria > Armatimonadota > SYMT01 > SYMT01 > SYMT01 > F1-80-MAGs030. Next base: position 18,634 of record SYKE01000237.1, on the reverse strand, counting down.
TTCTGGCACACGGCCGAGCGAGCCGAATGCAGAAGTCGCTCCGAGACAAGAAACTCGTCACCGACGTCAGTGCCGGCGCCCCGACCCAAAAGGACCCCTACCTGTTCCTCTTCACCGCCACGGCGGCTCCGGGCGTGACGGCCGAGCGACTGGAGGCGGCGCTTCGAGACGAGATCGAGCGGGCGCGCAGTGAGGCTCCCACTGCGGAGGAGATGGAGCGCGCCAAGAACCAGATCGAAACCAGCTTTGTCTTTCAAACCGACTCGGTCAGCGAGCAAGCCGAGCAGATCGGCTACTACGACTCGTTGATCCACTGGCGGTACCTGGACACTTACATCAGCCGGGTCCGGGCGCTTCGTGGTGAGGATGTCGTGAACGTGGCACGGAAGTACTTCGTGCCGGAGGCCTCCACGACCGGGGTATTCATCCCGACGAGCGCCGGCGCCATGAGCGGTCCGGTCGGCGGCGAAGCCTCTGCCCGGGTGGAAAAGGCCAGGCCGGGAGATCGCGCCGTCCCGTTGCCCAGGCGTACCCGGCTGGCTGCGCCTCGCATCCCGCCGCATCGAGTTCGCCTCGCCAACGGCATTCGAGTCGTGTTCCAGGAGAACCATTCCAGCCCAACCGTTGCCATTCAGGCGTCACTCGCCGCGGGGGATGGCTACGACCCGTCGGAAGCGCCGGGAATTGCGGACCTCGCCGCCCGCTGTCTGACGTTGGGAGCCGGTGGCCGGGACGCCAATACGTTTGCTCGCGAGTTGGAAGGGGTCGGCGCGTCCCTCTCCACAAATACCGACGAACTCACACTCCAGGTCTCCGGTAAGGCACTGTCTCGCGACCTGAGGGTACTACTTCGCGCGATGTCGGACTCGCTCCGACGGCCCGATTTCAACACGGCGGAGTTCGAACGCGAACAAAAGCAACTGCTTGGCGGGCTGGAACTCGAGGCGGATGATCCCTCGGCAACCGGAAATCGCGCGTTCCTCCGGAGCGTCTATCCGGAGGGTCATGCTCTTCGCCCGCCCTCTCTCGCCGAGTTGAAGGCAAGTTTGACACGACTGACCGCGGACAGTCTCCGAGAGTTTCACTCCAGGCAATACGGCCCCGGCGGAATGATCCTCGTGGTGTCCGGCGACTTCAGGCGAGCCGAAACCCTCCAGTCGATCGAGCAACTCCTGGGGGACTGGGCGCCCAATCCTCGCGCCCGACCGCTCCCGTCTCTGGATCTGCCCCTTCGGCCCGCCCGGACTCGGGAGGAGATCGACCTCCCCGACAAGAGTGAAACCTCGGTGTGGTGGGGGCATGCAGGTCTCCTCAGACGCTCTGACAAGGACTTCTACGCGACCCAGGTGCTGAACATGATCCTCGGTGGCGGGGGCGCCCTGAACAGCCGGCTCGGGGACGAAATCCGCGATCGTCAGGGCCTGGCCTACGACGTGTTCAGCTTCTTCGACTCCAACCTCTATCCTGGCCCTTTCTCGATCGGGCTCGGCGCCAACCCGGCAAACGCTCGCCGAGCCGCGACGGCGATCGATCGGGAAGTGGAGCGAATCCGGAAGTCCGGCGTCACGCCTCGTGAGGTGGCCGAGACGGTTTCCTATCTCACCGGACGGTTTCCCCAGCGCCTGGAAAGCAATGCCGGAATGGCTACCCTGCTCTGGCAGATGGAGTATTTCAACCTGGGATCCGACTACATCCAACGGTACGGGGACTTCTACTCCGCTGTGACACCCGCGCAAGTGAATGCCGCAGCAGCCCGCCACCTGCACCCGGATCGGGCGAGCGTGATTATTGCAGGTCCCAAACCGAAGTAATCTCGCCGGTAAGAGCAAAGTATGCGTGTTCTCGGTATCGAAACATCCTGTGATGAGACTGCCGCCGCCATCCTGACGGAGGGATGGCGGCTCGAAAGCAATGTCATCGCCTCTCAGGCGGAACTTCACGAACCCTATGGAGGGGTGGTGCCGGAGATCGCTTCCCGGCGACACGTGGAGATCATCACACTCGTGGTCGAGGAGGCGCTTCGCCAGGCAGGCGCCACACTTACAGATATCGAAGGAATCGCGGTCACCAACAGGCCGGGTCTCATCGGCTCACTCCTGGTGGGCGTGACGGCAGCAAAGGGGATTGCTCTTTCGCTCGGACTTCCGTTGGTGGGAGTACACCACCTCGAGGGCCACATCTTTGGGGCCATGCTTGCGGCGGGCGGCCCTCGGTTTCCGGCGGTGGCGCTCATCGCCTCGGGGGGACACACCGAACTCTTCTATGTTCGAAAGCTCCACGACTACTTGCGGATGGGGCGCCGACTCGATGACGCCGCAGGCGAAGCATTCGACAAAGGCGCCCGGGCGCTCGGCTTGGGCCACGGGGGCGGCGCCGCTCTGGAACGCCTGGCCCGCCAGGGCCGCCCCGACGCGGTCCACTTTCCCCGTGCGCGCACCCAGGGCGCCCTGGACTTCAGCTTCAGCGGACTGAAAACCGCACTGCTCCGGCAGATTGCAAACCCAGCGGAAGGCTGCACCACGGCCGACCTCGCCGCTGCGTACCAGGCATCCTTGATCGATACGCTGGTCAGCCGCTCCGTGGAGGCGGTTCGGGTCGCCAGGGTACGACACCTGCTGCTGGGGGGTGGGGTGGCCGCGAACGGAGCGCTACAGGCGGCGCTTCGAGATGCTGCGGAGCGGCATGGCTTTGAGCTTCACATGCCCTCCCGGGAACTGTGCACCGACAACGCAGCGATGATTGCCGCCGCCGGGCACAGTCTGCTGGACTCGGGGGTCCGTGATGAACTTGACCTCGAGACGCTTCCGCGGGCGCCCCTTACAACCCTGGTGTTTTAGCAGCGGCTTCGGCTGTCTGCATCTCTCGAAGTCGAGTCAGGCCATCGCCTACCGGAACGTTGACGAAGATGGCTCCGAGCAGGTCGTTCGAGTCATTCTCCAGGCTGTGGTCGGCATTCGGTGGGATGTACGCGACATCGCCCTGCCGAACCAGATGTGTCTCCGGGCCGATGCGAAACCGACCGCAGCCTTGAGTGATGATCACCAGCTCTTCTGCATCGGGGTGAACGTGTAGTTCGTGGACGTGCCGTCCGCCGGGTGGGATGAGGGCATGGTGCACGAACTGGATCGTTTGCAGGCACTGTCGCCCGCCTTCGGCCGATGTCTCGGCGAGTCGGCGCACCGGCGCAGATCGGGTCGTTCGGTCGACCAGGCTGCCATCAGGCTGTGTCAACATAAAATGGACGGAGCGGTGCGGGTTGTTGAACAGCACGGAGCCGATCACGTTGTAGACCTGGGTTCGCCAGTTGGCGAGGGGCATCGGAGGGTTCTCCCGAGCTTCTTTCGGATCAGACCGGCGAAACTCACTAAACAAAGGCCCAAAACAGTTAAATGGAACCGCCCGTCCAACCCTTCTGTCATGATGTAACGGTAGACAGCTTCGGCATGCGCCGCGAAGTTGAGAGGAGTTGACTCTATGAAACGTCGCTGGATGCTCGCCTGTTGGATGGGGGCCCTGGTTCTCGCTACGACCGCGTCCGTTCCCGCTCAAGGTGGGGACGAAGGCAAGTCGATCGAAAAGGAGTTTGGTGTCGTGGACCGTTCGTCCCGAGAGGGACGTCGGCTCAACGAACAGATGGACCGGGTTGTTGGCAGAATTGTCGATGCAGTGAATAGAACTTCAAGCGGCCGCTTTTCCTTGAAGAGCGCGCTGATCCTCGGTGGCCGCAGCGATAAGCACGACAAGGCGATTAATGCCTTCGCGCTCCCCGACGGGCGGATCTACGTCACTCTGGGTCTCATTCGTGAACTGGAGAATAGTCGGTATGCCGATGACGAACTGGCGTTCGTGGTGGGTCACGAGGTCACTCACGTCGCGGAGAAGCACTCTCGCAACCAGCAGAAGAAGGCGCTCCCCGTAGGGATCGCCGCGGTTCTCCTGGGTGTCCTCACCAAGAACCGCACGGTTGGGACCGTTGCCAATGCCGGCGCCTCAGCCTATGTCTCGAGCTTTGGGCGAAAAGACGAGTACCGCGCCGACCGGGGTGGGCTGCTCGCGATGCACTCGGCCCGCTACGAACTGGACGCCTCGGTCACCATGTTGGAGCGCCTCAAGAGCCAGGGCGAGGAGAGTAATCGAGTGGTCAATGGCCTGTTCGGTTCTCACCCCCTTACCGGCAATCGGATTGAGCGCATCAAGCAGATGATTTCAGACATCGAGTCGGGACGAAGCGTGCCGGATCGCACCGACAAGGAACTCGAGCGCGACGACAAACGCAAAAGGTGAGTCTTCGTGCGGTGATATCCTGGGGGTGGCGTCGAGAGACGCCGCCCCTTTTTTGATGTACCGATGCCCGTTCAAGGAGTTTCGCGTGAGAGTTCCCATCATCGCCGGCAACTGGAAGATGCACAAGACGGCTTCCGAAGCCCGTGCGCTCGTACGTGAGATCGGGCACGCGCTCCCGTCGTCCCAGGTCGAAGCCGTCGTCTGTCCGCCCTTCACCGCGCTCGCTTCCGCAATCGAGGCCGCCGAAGGAACGCTCGTGCGTGTCGGAGCCCAGGATCTCTTCTGGAAGAGTCAGGGGGCCTACACCGGACAAGTCTCACCGGGCATGCTCACCGACCTGGGGGTTTCACACGTGATCATCGGCCATTCCGAGCGCCGAGGACGCTTCGGTGTTCCGGAACCGGATTTCACGTCGGAGATTCTGAAGCTCTTCGGCGATACCGATGCCTCCGTCCGAAAGAAGACCCACGCAGCCCTGGCGGCCGGCATTGTCCCAATCGTTTGCTGCGGTGAGACCCTCTCCGAGCGCCGCGCCGGTGACACCGACTCCGTGGTCGCGACCCAGATCCGAGAAGGCCTTGCCGGCCTGGATGCCTCGCATTCCGCGACGGTGGTCATCGCATACGAGCCCGTCTGGGCGATCGGCACGGGTGAAACCTGCGCCGCCGACGAGGCAGACCGGGTGTGCGGCGTAATCCGAGCTGCTTTCGCCGAACTCTACGGGGCCGCGGCGGGTGGAGCGGTGCGAATCCAGTACGGCGGAAGCGTCAAGCCGGACAATGCCGCCGACATTCTGGGGCGTCCCAACATCGACGGCGCCCTTGTGGGCGGTGCCAGTTTGAAAGCAGCGGACTTCCTGGCAATTCTCACTGCGGCGTGATCGGGTAAGAGTCGGGAGATGGGGATTCGAATTGGCACGTCGGGCTTCAGCTACGACGACTGGCGCGGACCGTTCTACCCGCCGGACCTCCCGCGGACGAAGATGCTGGGCTGGTACGCCCGTGTCTTCGACACCGTGGAGATCAACGCGTCGTTCTACCGAATTCCCACTCCCGCGACGTTTTCCCGAATGGTGGCCCAGACTCCGGTTGGGTTTGAGTTCGCCGTCAAGACGCATCAGTCGCTGACTCACACTCCACAGGTGGACGGTTCGCTGGTGCAATTATTCCGTGATGCCGTCCGCCCTCTCGCGGAAAGCGGTCGTCTCGGCTGCCTGCTGGTACAGTACCCATGGCCTTTCGCTCCTTCCGAGGAGAATTGGCGCCGCGTCGGCCAGCTCCCGGAGCTGTTCCCGGATGCCGCGCTCATCGTGGAGTTTCGCCGATCGGAATGGGATCATCCTCAGACTTACCAACGGCTCGCTGAACTGGGGCTGGGGTTTTGCTGCGTGGATGCGCCTCGTGGCTCCGGCCTGATGCCGCCGCGGGTGGCTCGCACCGGATCTGTCGGTTACCTGCGTCTACACGGGCGGAACAGCGAGAAGTGGTGGGACCACCAGCACGCCTGGGAGCGCTACCACTACCGGTACGATGCCGGCGAGGTGGACGAGATCGCACACCTCGCCACGTCCCTCCTCGCCTCCGGCGATGGAGCGACCTACGCTTACTTCAACAACCACTATGTCGGCAACGCAACTCGCAACGCAAGGGAGCTTGCGGAACGCCTCGGCATCATACTTCCGGAGGCGCCAACTTCGTACCCGCGTCAAGGGGAGCTACCGCTGGAATTCTGACGAGGCCCGAGCATCTCCGGTAATCTCCAGAATCCGACTCACCTCGAACTGCCAGGTTGTGACTCGGTAAGCTTCCCGAAAACCTAACTCGTGATTGATTTTCAACATCGGCCCATTCTGAGTGGCGTTCCCGGTGCGAACGCGAGTCACTGTGGGTCGCTCGCGAAGTACGCGGGCCAACATCTCGGCCTTGAGGATGCGGCCAAGACCGCGATTTCGATGGCTCGGAGCCACCGCCGTGTCTTCCTGATACAGCAGGGTGGGACGATCAGGATGCCAGCTTGTCTCTGTGTAGCCGGCGATCTCCCCATCTTCGCGGCACTCGGCGTAGAGGGTCCAGCGCTGAACTCCTCGGGCTGCGAGACGCTGGTCCAACTCACGCAGCATCTCGGGGGTGTGTCGGATGGGTTCGAAATCGAGTTCGCCATGGGGGGCATCGTTGACCAGATCCTTCATCCGTCCAACCCGATCCAGATCGGCCGCCGGGTAAGCCTGATCCCACCACCCGATCTGATACCGCGGGTCGACCTCCGCCCGCCGACCGAGCCAGTCGGTGATCAACTCTGCTGAGATCTCGGAGATGACCACCTCGTTAATGCGCGTGTCCAGGCAGGAAGTACCCCCCAAGTTGCGGGCGAAAGCTTCACCACTCGGCACCCGGTTTGAGGTGTCCATCACCATGAGGCGCCGTCCCCAGTCTCGGCAGGCTTCCGCCGCCCAGCCGACCAGCGCCAATCCCAGGCACTGTCGTCGCACACGAGGATCCACCCAGAGGCGGTTCATCGCGATGTGCTCGTTGGAACCAATGTCCCATACCGCTGCGGAGGCCCGTCCGAGGATCTCCTCACGGGATGGGTCCCAGGTTACCACGTGCCGCACCTGGACAAACGCGGGGGTCTGTGTGAGGGAATCGATGGTCTGGCGAAGCGAGGGGTGCGGGTCGGATGGCTGGGCTTCATCCTGCGCGCGCAGGATGGTCCGGTGCCATGCGTCTGCCGCGTGCGCCGACAGCCGGCTCGGATCGAGTGGTTCCAGGCTCCAGTACCGCATTCCTTCGCAATCCCTGTTCTCCAGGCGCCTCCCCTGCCTGGAGTCAGTTGAACACTCCTGCCCGGAGAGGAGTCTGGATTTCGTAGATAGAGCCACCCCGTTCATGCTTCGGGAAGGGCAGACGGATGTCCATGGACTTGACCCGATAGCTCGCAGTCGGCTGGCCCCGAAGGATCCGGCGATCAAAACTCTCCAGATCCGGAATCCCCATCACAGGGAATGAGTCGACGGCTGCGAGTTCCAGCAGCAAGAGCCGGCGCGGAGCCGGCGACGTGTTCCGTGCCGAGCCGTGAAGCGTTCGGCAGTGGTGGAGCGTGACTCCCCCCGCGTGAACAGGCACGGGAACTGCCTGCGCGAGATCCAGCCCCTCGCGATCCGGATCAACTGCGCCCACGAAGAATCCGTCCTGATGATGATCCAGGATCGGCCCTCGGTGACTCCCCGGCAGCATCAGCATGCACCCGTTCTGGAGCGTGCAATCATCCAGCGCGATCCCAACCGCCAACAGATCGTCATTCGTGTGCGGATAGAACGCAAAGTCCTGGTGCCACTGAACCGGGCTGCCGTACTCTGCGGACTTGAGGTTCATCTTGTTCCCGTGGAGCCGAATCGCGGGACCGAGAAGCGAGGCGACCAAATCGAGGAGCACCTGTCTTGACGCGATCTCTGCAAAGAGTGGATGTACCGTGCAGGGCGACTTGATGCGGCGAACCCGAGGGGTTTCCGACGAGTGGCCCGGTTCCAGGTCATAGACGTCCGTGTGCTCCGCCACTGCGCGGGACTGCTCCACCAGTTCATCCGTCACACAGCGCAGGGATTCCAGGTCCTCTCGAGCGAAGACGCCCTCCACGGCAAGAAAACCAGTCTCCTGATACTGATCGATCTGACTCCGGGTTAACACGGCAGCTCCTGAATCATCCGCTCGTCTCCCCGAGCGGTTCACCGCGATGTGGTGCGGCGCCCAACAGGGTCGTTCCGCGGAGCAGGAGAAAGTGGACGGCAATTGCAGCCACGATGCTCCACGCGCTGAACCACTGTGCCTCTGTGAGGCCACCCCACACCACCTTAGCACTGACGCCTCGCCTGAGACTTTCAATGAGGAATCGGTAAACAGAGTACCAGCCGACAAAACTGTTGATCACCTGACCGACCCGATGCGGCGCCAGATACTGTCGAGCCAGCCACCACGTCAGCAACCCATTGAGGATGGCGGCGTACAACTGCACCGGATGGTAGCGGACTCCGTCCTCGCCATCCGGAAAACTCATGGCCCAGGGGAGATCCGAAGGACCTCCATGGCAGCAGCCGTTGAGGAGGCACCCGATGCGCCCAATCGCATAACCCACCGCAAGACCCGGCGCCGCGGCATCCACCATCATCGCAGGAGAGAGCCCGCGCTTCTTCAAGCAATAAATTCCCGAGGCCACCCCGGCGATCGCGCCTCCGTGAAACGACATCCCTCCCTGCCACACGGAGAGAATCGTCCACGGTCGATCCGCGAAGTCACCCCAGTTCAGAGCTACGAAGAGAAGCCGCGCACCGGCGATCGAGGCCAGCAGCATCACCGGAGCCGCATCCACCAGGGCCTCTCCGGCCAAACCTCGTCGCTTGGCCAGTCGAGAAGACAGCACAATTCCGGCCACAAAGCCGAGCATCACCATCAGCCCGTAGCTGTGCACCGTGAACGGACCGAGTTGAAACAGGCGGGGAAGCATCAGTCCGGCGTCTCGATGGCTACCTGGGCCTGCGCCTGTGGCGGCTGCTCCAGGAAAAGAAAGTAGATCGCGAGCAGAACGCCGCCAACGGTGATGGCGCAGTCGGCGACATTGAACACCGGAAACCAACCCAGATCGAAGAAGTCGGTCACCTTGCCCTGCCGAAACCGGTCAATCAGGTTGCCGAGTGCGCCCCCCATCGGGAGAGCCAGTGCGAATTCCAGGATCGTCGGCATGTGCTCGCCTCTGCGAAGGCGCCGCACGCGGAAGAGCGTGAGCGCGAGCGCCGCAGCCAGGGCGATAGCAATCAAAAGGGGTCCCCCACCCGAGAGTTGGCCAAAGGCAACTCCAGGATTCTGGACGTGGCTGAGCACGAGAACGCCCGGCGCCACCACGATGGGAGGGCCGTTCAGAGGGATCAGCCGCTCAACCAATGCCTTGGTGAACTGATCCGCCACGATGACGGTGGGAACTACAAACCAGAAGGGGCGGGGCACGATGTGCATATTCTAGCCCGATTGCAACACCCCTGGTCGCCGCCGCGAACCAACCCAGACACCGGACCCCGGAAGCGCTAGATGAAGCTCGATCGCGTGTCGTAGAGGTCCGGATCCACGTTCGTCCAGGGAGTGAAGGTGGTCTGCAGCGTTCGACGTTCGCCGAGCACGGCGGAAGTGTAGGCTTCGAATAGGATCTCGTGGACGTGCAGTTGGAGTTCACCACTGCAGCGGGGGGCTGCGCCGGAGTGAATGCACTCCACAAAGTGATCGATATGCGATTCATTGGGAGTCGAGTCCGGGATCGGAATCCTCCAGCAGTCTTTCAACCCCTGCCACTCGGTGGCGACGGCGCCGTCGGGACCACCGTCGGGGGCGTGGAGAATCACCTGACCTCCACTCAGCCAAAGCGTCCCTCTCCGGCCGTAGATGCTGGTGTCGTTTCGAGTGAACGAGGAGCCCCACAGCGTACGCACCACGGCCTGCTGGCCGGTGGACCACTCCACGATCAGCGTCACATTGTCGTCGACATCGGACTCCACTCGCTTGCCGCCTCCGACAATCCGATGTGGGATCAACGTGTTGACGTGAGCGGAGACCAAAGATGCGGGTCCGAGCAGTGAAATCAAACGGCTCAGCGGATAAACGAGGCAGTCCAGCATGGCGCCGCCCTGCGCCACCGAACGATCGTAGTACCAGTTGTCCCGAGGTGGCCCAGGGATCATCAAAACGGACTCGGCGCCGGTCCACTTCCCAATCCAACCCTCCGTAAAGTGCTCCAACAGCGTCAGAAATGCAGGGGAGTGATCGAGCGGAAGGTTCATGAGAATCGCCCCGCCGGCGCGGGCGGCCTCGACCATGTCGCGACAGTCCGAAAGCGTTGTCGCCATCGGCTTCTCGTTCAACACGTGGATGCCGCGTCTCAGAGCTGCGATGGTAGGGGCGGCGTGGACCGAGTGCGGCGTCGTCACCACGACTCCGTCCGGCTTCACCTCATCGTACATCCGCTCGAAACTGTCGTAGGCGTCCGGCACGCCGTACTGGTCCGCGCGCGACCGGGCGCTGACGAGCGTACGGGCGCAGGTGGCCACAAACTCAACGTCCGGCCTCTGTGCGGCCTGCTGGAAAAACCGCTCGGAAATCTGCCCGCAGCCGACCATCGCCAGACGGACCATGTCCCCTACTCCTCCACCACCTCGTGGCTGCGATTCGTCTCCAACCCGTCCATCTCCCGAACTCGACCGCTTGCAAACTTGACGTGAACGTTTACGGTCTCAGTCGCGTCAACTCCAAATCTCAGCTCAATTGGGGTGGAAGAGTAATAGCTCCGGTTCCGCCGCACCTCGCGGACCCATTTCCGGGAGCCGGAAATCACGGTCACACGGCTCCCAATGCCTTCGCCGTTTCGACCCCGGCCCTTTACGCGTACTCCGAGCCAGCGTCCCACTCCCGTAGATTCATTATGCAGCAGCACCGGCGGGCCGGACAGGCTAGCAACCACGGCGTCCATCCTACCGTCACGATCGTAATCCGCCGTCGCGAGGGCTCGACCGACAACTCGCTCTGCCGGAACCGCAGCCGGGAACTCCGAGAACTTGCCCGCCTGGTTGCTGAAGACCTGGGTTGGCTGCCGGTAGCCCACGGTGGGGTCGACCCGGTCTCGCTGATCCTCCACGTGACCATTCGCCTGCATCAGATCCATCTGCCCATCATTGTCCAGGTCTTCAAAGGCAATCCCAAAGCCTGTCCACCGCGTGGTCGGTCCAGCGAGTCCATCCACCAGGCTCCGTTCCTCGTAGAGTCCCTCCGACAAACGACGATAAAGGCTGGTGGGCTCAGACCAGAATGTGGTTACCACCAGATCCTCGGCCCCATCGCCGTCGTAATCCCCCCAATCCACTCCCATACCCGCCTGCGGGGTACCGGCGGACGAGAGAGCGGTTCCGTTCCGCAAGGCATCGTTTCGAAAGTGTCCCTTGCCGTCATTAACGAAGAAGTCGCACGCCACCTCGTCATTCGCAAGGTAGAGATCGGCATCGCCATCCCCATCGGAGTCGCCGAAGATGACGCCAAGCGTCTTCCCATGGGCTTCCGAGAGCCCGGCGGCGCCAGTTCCCACGTGGAATCGACCCGCGCCGTCGTTGAGCAGCAGATCCCCGCGGTCGGCCTCGTACGCCGCCGGCCCCAGCGTGAGCTGAGCGTCGCCTTCCCGATGGAACTGCGGCATCGCGGCCGAGAATTGGAGATACCGTCCGGCATAGAGATCGAGATCGCCGTCGCCATCGACATCGGCGAAGGCGGACGCGGAGACCCACCTCCCCAGACGGATCCCGGCGGAGGTGGTGGCATCCACAAACCGTCCGCCTGCGCGGAGCCGGAAGAGGCGCGCGCCTGAGAGTAGTCCGACGAGGAGGTCCGGGTGTCCGTCGCCATCCACGTCACCAACCGTGAGCCCCTGGACCCCCTTGAGCGTTCGAGGGAGACCCACCGAGTCGGTGACTTCCAAAAACCGCTCGCCACGCAGGTTTCGGTAACAGCACAGACCGGTCGGGCCACCCAAGACGAGGTCTTCCCAGCCATCGCCATCGTAATCGAGCCACGCCGCGGCGCCCCCCATCAGCTCAGAGATGTTGAGGGGAGACTTGCCCTGGATTCCTGCCTGAAAGGTCAGGCCCACGTCCGCGGCACGGTCCCGGAACAGGAGTCGGGAGGCGGCGGGTTTGCTCTGCACGGCGAACGGGCTCGGCGACGTCGGCGCACACCCGACCTGGAAGGAGATCGCCGCGAGAGCCCCAATCGTGCCCGCTGTGGCACGGTGGATGGATCGGGTCACCACGGGGGCTTGTCTCGCGCCGGGTCTTCGGGAAGTGACGGGATGAGGCGCTCCGGTTCCAGAGTCGCTCGCTTCCGTAGTTCTGCCACTCTCGGGTCTCCGTCGCGCGAGAACGGCGGCTTTTGCAGAATCTCTGCGGCCAACCGACCTCGCCCCGCGCGGACGTAGGCCTGAGCAAGAGCGAGGAGTGAGTCTCGCGAGCCGCGAGCAACGCCGGCGCGAAAGCGAGCTGCCGCTATCCGATCTACGTCCGGCTGCACGCCGGCGTAGAGCGCTCGGACCTTTGCTGCAACATCCGGCAGTTGGAGCGACTCATAGCTGTGGGCGAGAAGCGGGTACGCCTCCAGCAACTCCGGCGTTATCCGGATCGCCGCTCGGAGTGCCGAGACGGCCTCGGAATGGCGGCCCTGAGCTCGGAAGATGCGTCCCAGTTGGAGGGCCCAATCCGCACTGGGTACCCCCGTCGCGAGAGCTCGGCGCAGCTCCTCGACAGCCCTCGCAAGCCCGTCGGGGCCCCCGCGTTGAGAGAGGACTTCCGCCAGTACCACACGCGACTCGGGAGCGCCCCCCATCGCAACCGCTCGTTCCGCCGCCTCCAACGCTCCAGATGGATCTCCGCACTGGAGAGCTGCACGTGCCCGGAGTCGAGCTCCCCGAGCGCTCCGATCTCCCGCTGTCTGCGCTCGCAGAGCGAGCTCCCTGGCTGCGGCAAAGCGGCGTCGACGTAAATCGAGTTCACCCAACATCAGCATCGCGGAGACGGAGTACCGATCCAGGTCCAGAGCTGTCTGCAGATCCTCACGAGCCTCATCCTCACGGCCGTGAGCGAGTTTTGCTGCCGCGCTCCCAACCGCCTGGCTCGCCGTGTCGGGAGCGCCTCGCCGGAGGGACTCGGCATGGAGCAACGCCCGCTCGCGGTCCGCCATTCGGCCCGCCACCTCGGCGGCCATTTCCACGACGTGCACCTCGGCAGCGCCGGAGGCGGTGACTCGAGTCAGCAGCCCGTGGGCCTCTGCAAGCCGTCCCTCGTCATCCAGACGCTGGACGGCGGAGGCCACGGATCGAGCCCCATCGGGTGAACGGCTCGCGTCCGCCACCAGTTCCGCAGTGGAGCGTGGACGCAAGCTGTAGAGACAATAGCCGCAAATCGGGACCGCTGCGGCGAGGAGGAGAAGAGCCCGTCGTACGGGATTGGGTGTGCCGGCCGGATGTCGGTCGGGGCGATCTCGGACGCTTCCGGCTCGGGATACGGAACGCGGAGAGCGGCTGGGCATTCGAATAGGCACGCGCTGCCGAAGCTAGAAACAAAAACAGTAGCGCCCGAGAGACTTGACCGCCGGACGCTACGTATTCTACCGCTCCCGAACGGCACTGCGTCCGGATAAGATGATCGCCGCGGGAGCGGGCTCCCGCGGCGATGACTGTCCAGTCTTACTTGGTCCCTGTGTCCGTGCCGCCTCCCGGCGTGCCACCCGGTGTACCCTTGGCCTTCATGGGACCCTCATAGTAGGTCCCTCCGGCGTCAGGCTTGGGCTGCTCGCCACCACAGCCGATGACGAGCGAGAGCACAAATACCGAAAGCAAGGCAAGCAGAGCAAGTCTGAAGGAAGCTGACTTCATCAAACTCGCCTAGCCCTTGTCCACCGAGTAGTACTTCTTGAACCAACAACCCGCGGCATCCCGCTCGATGTACCGCTCGGAGTTTCGGGCGATCCACTTGGCGTGTCCATCCACGAAGATGTGAGTGCCACCGCCCTGATGGCTGTTGGCGGCCTCACAGCCCATCGTCGTGCCAACACCGCCGCCGCGGATGATCCCGGTGAAGCCATCAGTCACGATTACGGAGTCGGCCGGCCGGCTAACCGTCGACAATGTCGCCTGAGCGATGCGAGGATCATTCCCGGCGAACTTGTAGTACGGATCGGCCTGGGTGCAACTCCCACCGACCGCAATCGCGCCGAAACCGATGCCGTAGTTGGCGAAGTACTGCCGCGGAGGAATGTAGCTGTTCAGCGCTCCGGCGCCGTCGCAGTCCGGCAACTCCGCGACGCGCTTGAACTCGGTCGGGTTGAACGACGGGCACTTAAAGAAGCCCTGGGGCGGCAGGTTGCTCGTGTCGGTCACGTTGACGCGCGGAGGAGCGCCATTCTTGATGTAGGGCTGCATCAGCTCCGGCCACGGGCTGACATCCTGGCGGCCCCCGGTATTGGGGAGGCCGGTGCGCTGGAACCACGGTATGATGGTCTCATCGTAGTCCTGAGCGTACATCATGGAGCCGGTGCCGATCTGCTTGGCGCTAGAAAGGCACGTGATCATCCTTGCCTTCTCTCGGGCTTGGGCGAAGACAGGGAAGAGGATAGATGCGAGGATCGCGATGATGGCTATCACCACGAGCAACTCAATGAGCGTAAAGGCTCGACGAACGGATAGTCGCACTTACTACCTCCTTAAGACGAACAGGAAGGCTGCTTTCGATCGCCGCAGACAGGCTCACCCCCGGGGAGGGGCCGAACCGTACGAGTTGATCGTTACTTGAGCAGTTCGATTGCACGATTGTTAACTCCTGCAACAATCGCACCATCTTAACTACACCCTAGTATGTAGCCGAAGTCGCCGTTTTCGACAACTGGCGCCGCCGAACTCACCATCCAAGTGCAAAACCGGTTTCGTTCCGCGGGGAGGCTCCACCGAAAATGAGTCCCCGATCGGGATCAATCCGGATCCCGAGGACGCGGCCGTGCGACCACGGACCCACGTGCTCGACTTCGTGTCCACGACCACGAAGGTCCTCGACCACAGAATCGCTGATCCGACCCTCCGCCGCGACTCTTCCCGGGAACTGCGCCCGGGGATAGAAGCTCGAGGGAAAGTGGTAGGTGTGAACCGTCGCCGCATCCAGCGCCTCCTGAACCCCCATTTTGAAGTCGACGAGGTTCAGGAAAAACTGAAGCGTCCACTGATCCTGCTGGTCACCCCCCGGAGTTCCAAATACAGCCCACGGTTTCCCGGCATTCAGTACGAGCGACGGGGTAAGCGTTGTTCGCGGGCGCTTCCCTGGCGAGAGGCAGTTGGGATGGGTCGGATCCAACGCGAACATCTGAGCACGAGTTCCCAGCGGAAAACCCAATCCGGGGATCACCGGACTGCTTGGGATCCAGGCCCCGCTGGGAGTAGCGGCGATCATGTTGCCCTGCGCGTCGATGACGTCCAGATGAGTCGTGTCGCCCACGTACGCACGCTCATCTCCGAGGATCAGTTTCATGGGCCTGGATCCGGCACGACCCGGCCGTAACTCCATGGATGCCCGGCCGGGATCGACAAGACTGCGGCGTTCCTCGGCGTAGGCCCTCGAGAGCAGCCGCTCCATCGGTACATCCGCGAAGCGGGGGTCCCCGTAATAGAACTCCCGATCGGCAAACGCCAGCTTCGCACACTCGATCCACGTGTGAAGATAGTCCCCAGAGTTGTGCCCCATCGCTGCAAGGTCGAACCCCTCCAGTAACGTCAACTGCTGGAGGAACACCGGACCCTGGGTCCACGGCCCGCACTTGAAGACATCGAGCCCCCGGTAGTTCACCGTTGTCGGCTCCTCGACGAACGAGCGATACTCAGCCAGATCCTCAAACGTGAGTAACCCGGCGTGCGAGAACCCGGTAGCGTCGACAAAACGCTCGTCCCGGCAGAACTCCGCGATGCGCTCGGCGATCGGTCCCGTATAGAACGATTCTCTCGCTGATTGGATCTCCGCGGATCGGCCCCGTGGTGCCGCATCGCGTGCGGCGATCAGAAGTTGCTCCATCGCGTCGGCCCACTCTGGGTTCCGGAGGTTGTCGCCCCAGGCCGGAATGGCGCCATCCGGCAGGTAGACTGCCGCTGAGCCGGGCCACTCACTTCGGTAGCGCTCCTCGTTTGCCGTGATGCAGCGACGAAGCCCGTGGTACATCGGGAAGCCGTCCCGCGCGAGTTCAATCGCGGGCGCCAGCACGGCCTCTACCGAGAGGGTTCCAAACTCCTCTAGAGCAGTTAGCCAATTGTCTACCTGGCTGGGAACCGTCGCTGCGAGGAGGCCATCCCCCGGGATCAAGTCGATGCTTCGGCTGCGGAACCAGTCAATGGTCGCTGCCCGAGGCGCAATCCCTTGCCCGCTGATGGAGACGGTTCGGCCCGTGGCGGCGTGGTGGATGAGAATGGGCGACTCGCCGGCGATTCCATTGAGATGCGGCTCCAGCACCGCCAGGCAGAAGCCCATGGCCACCCCAGCGTCGATCGCGTTGCCACCGGCCTTCAAGATGTCGCGTCCCACCGCCGCGGCCTGATAGTGGCCGGCGGTGACCACTCCCTTGCGGCTCGCGATCACAGGTCGGGTGGTAAACCCATCCCGAGCGGCCCCCAGGTGCTGCAGCGGTTCACCGATCGATTGCGTTCGTGCCGACATAGCTGATCCCGTTCAAAGTCTCCCGACCGTCGATCTGGAAGTTCGCAAGGTGGGATGGAACTCTCCTGCGGGCCGACAGGCGGAACCGGGGCGCAACCCCGGCGCAATCCAGGTGTCGAAACCCACCGGGAATCGGGAGACAGCGATTCAGTGCGGATTCCCGCCGAGGTTTCCATGCGTCACGAAAGTCGTAGAGTCCCCCACATCCACCGCACCGGAATCGTGAGGCGGGAAGCGCTGCAGGTCGGCTTCCTCGGCGCCCTGGGCATGACCACGGAGGGATTGCTCGCGGCAAGAGCCGTCGCCGCGACGCCGCGGGCCAAACGCGTAATTATGGTGTGGCTGCCCGGCGGACCACCGCAGATGCAGTTGTGGGACGTGAAGCCCGACTCTCCCTCGGACTGCCGCGGAACTGCCCAACCGATCCGCACCAGTGCTCCCGGCGTAGAGATCGGAAGCCGTCTCCCACTCACCGCACGCCACGCTCACCGATATTGCATTGTCCGATCTCTCACTCTCGGCGCCGAAGATGAGAACCACATTCCGGGTCATCAAGAAGTGCTGGCGGGGATCGATCGGCGGCCCGCGACGTTCAAGAGCTTCGCGACCCGGAATGACTGGCCCTCGCTCGGTTCCGTGGTAAGCGCCCTTCGTCCCAACGCCTCCGGCCTCCCGGCGGCCATCCACCTGCCCTATCGAATCAAGTACCAGGGAACTCCGGTGCCGGGAGAGGCGGCTGGCTGGCTGGGAAGCAAGTTCGATCCCTGGGTGATTGAGGAAGATCCTAATCAGGCGAAGTTTCGAGTTCCGGATCTGGTCCCCGCAGCGGGATTCACCATCGACCGTCTCGATAATCGGCAGCGGCTCCTGGCCGGAATCGACTCCGTGCGACGGGACCTGGACAGCGACGCCAGCATCCGCCAGCAGTCGGACGTAACCCAGCGTGCGTTCGCGATGTCGGCGTCGGCGGAGACGCGTCGGGCTTGCGATCTCCAGCAAGAATCTGTGGCGATACGGGACCGCTATGGTCGCACCACCTGGGGACAGTCCCTTCTCCTCGCGAGGCGTCTCGCGGCGGCGGGGGTGAAGTACGTTCAGGTGAACATCGGGAATCTGAACGCCTGGGATTACCATCGGAGTGAAGATGCCTCGATGGACAAGATGATGCCGCCCTTCGACCAGGCGTTCAGCGCCTTCCTTCAGGACATGAGCGATCACGGACTTCTCGACGAAACGTTGGTGATCTGCACGAGCGAGATGGGTCGAAACCCGGTGCTCGGCAAGTCTGTAACGGGCGCCGCCGTGAACGCTTCCGAACGGGATGGTCGGAACCACTGGCAATGGGTCTGGTCCGGCGTCTTCGCTGGAGCGGGCGTCCGGGGCGGAACCGTGGTGGGCGCCTCGGACGAGTGGGCCGGCTACCCGGATGGCAAGGGCTTCATGCCCTGCGACATGGGAGCGACGGTCTACGACACCCTTGGAATCGATCCTCGCACCGAGGTGACCGACATTCAGGGCCGACCCGTCGTGATCAACCAGGGGGAAGTCATGCGGGAGATCTACCGCGGCATCTGACCTCTCTCGACCCGATGGGAGCCGCCTCGGACCCGGCCCTTCTGATAGAACGTTCCCCGTAGATCCGGACCCGCGGCGCCTCGCGGAGCCCGGTTGGCCTGCTGGAGGAGTCCTTTGTCGAAGGTACGCCGCGCGCTGATCAGCGTCTCTGACAAGACCGGAGTCGTGGAGTTTGCTCTGGGCCTCACTCGCCTGGGGATCGAGATACTGTCCACCGGAGGGACCGCCGGCACACTGAAGCTGGCTGGGATCCCCGTCGTCCCGGTCGAGCAGGTCACCGGATTCCCGGAGATGATGGAGGGGCGGGTCAAGACGCTCCACCCTGCCATCCACGGGGGTATCCTCGCCGATCGTTCCAAGTCAGACCACATGGCGCAGCTGGGTGACGCCGGCTACACGCCGATCGATCTGGTGGTAGTGAACCTGTATCCCTTCAGCGCGACAGTCGCCCGACCCGGCTGCACCCTGGATGAAGCCATCGAGAACATCGACATCGGCGGCCCTTCAATGCTG
>SYKE01000236.1 GCA_005798285.1 Actinomycetota bacterium | reverse complement strand
CCGAACTACGACTCACTGCTGGCCAAGATTATCGTTCACGGGAAGGATCGAAACCAGGCCCTGGCGCGGATGGAGCGCTGCCTCGCGGAGACGCTCGTGGAAGGGGTTCCCACCACGCTGCCGTTCTACCGCAAGCTCTTCCGGCACGAAGAGTTCCGGAAGGGCGAGTTGTTCACCAGTTTCCTCCGCCAGTACTTCCTGGGGGGATAGGCTCCGTCCACGGCTCCGCCGAGCGGAGTGCAAGGAAATCGCAACCCACACCAAGAAATTGGATCTGTTTCTCGCTGCAAGGCGTCGGCGTGGGAACAGCGTGGGATAAAACACGTAAAGCGTCTCTCAAGGTGGCATCAGCCGCCGGGGGCGCGACTTTGGCAACCTGGTTCATGGATGATCCGACGACGAGGCGCGTGCGAACTGATCCTGAAGGCACTCTTTCAGGCCGAGGTGGGACGATTCTCAGCAGATGAAGTGCTGGAAACCGTCCATGAGGCCGATCGAACGGAGGCCGAAGACTGGACGTACGTGCAGGCAACGGTCCGGGGGGTCTCCTCCGACGTGGAGCGTTTGGATCGCATCATCGGCTTCCTGGCCGAGGGATGGCGGTTGGACCGGTTGGCGAAGGTAGACAAGAATGTCCTTCGAATGGCCCTCTTCGAGTTGATCCAACACCCTGAGTTTCCGACCCAGACGGTCGTGAACGACGCCATCGAGATCGCGCGCAAGTACTCGATGGAAGACAGCGGTAAGTTTGTAAACGGGATCCTCGGGAGTTTTCTGCGTCGCCGCGAGGAGTTGCTCCAGCGTGCCGACGGCGTTGAGATGGGCGCACGCTGATGACCAAAATCCTCGACTCAATCAACGATCCCGCGGATCTGAAACAGCTCTCCTCCCACGATTTGAAGCAGGTGGCTGCTGAAATTCGCGAGGAGATCATTCAGAGTATCGCGCGAACCGGGGGCCACTTCGCTCCCAACCTGGGCGCGGTGGAGATCACCCTCGCCCTGCACTCTGTGCTCGACAGCCCGACGGACATCATCATCTGGGATGTTGGCCATCAGAGCTATCCTCACAAGCTCATCACCGGGCGTCGGGAGCGGTTTCACACCATCAAGCAGCTCGGCGGCATCAGCGGCTACTGCAAGCGTTCCGAAAGCCCGCACGATCACATCGAGGCAGGGCACGGCGGCACCTCGATTTCCGCCGCCATCGGCTTCGCCCGCGCTCGGGATCTTCGCGGCGGGACTGAGACCGTGGTTGCCGTGATCGGCGACGGCTCGCTCACCACTGGCCTGGCTCAGGAAGCGCTCAACAACGCCGGACACGCGCAGAATTCGAATCTGATCGTCCTCCTGAACGACAACGAGATGTCGATCGCCCCCAACGTGGGCGCCCTCAGCGAGTCGCTGCGACGGGTGCGTTCGGAACCGCACTACCTCTGGGCCAAGAAGCAGGCGGATACCGTCCTGCACCACGTGCCGTTCGGGGACCGCCTTCTGGATGCCCTCTCGCGGGTGAAGGACGGCGTGAAGCAGTTCTGCATCCCCGGGATGCTGTTCGAGGAACTCGGCTTCACCTACCTGGGGCCGCTGGATGGGCATTGTATCGAGACCCTGCAGTCGGCCCTCCGACAGGCGCAGCGGATCGGCGGCCCCGTGATCATCCACGCGCTCACCAAGAAGGGGAAGGGCTACGCTCCGGCGGAGAACGACCCGTTCAAGTGGCACGCCACCAGCCCGTTCGACCCGGCGACCGGTGAAGCGAAGTCCACATCCAGCGTCGTCACCTACTCCAAGGTTTTCGCCAAGACACTGATCGGCCTGGCTCGCAAGAACACCGACATTGTGGCAATCACCGCCGCCATGCCGGATGGCACGGGGATCCTGGAGTTCCAGAAGGTCTTCCCCGAGCGGACCTTCGATGTGGCGATGGCGGAGCAGCACGCGGTCACATTTGCCGCTGGACTGGCGGCTGCGGGCATGCGTCCCGTGGCCGCCATCTACAGTACCTTCATGCAACGGGCCTACGATCAAATCGTCCACGACGTCTGCATCATGGACTTCCCGGTGTTCTTCTGCCTCGACCGCGGCGGGATTGCCGGGGATGATGGCCCGACTCACCAGGGCGTCTTCGACATCGCCTACATGCGCTCCATCCCGAACATGGTGGCGATGGCGCCGAAGGACGAGCCGGAGCTTCAGCGCATGCTCGCAACGGGGGTCCAGCACAACGGCCCCATCTGCGTGCGCTACCCGAGGGGTGGCGGTCCGGGCGTACCGATGATCGAGGATCCGGAGCCCCTTCCGATCGGAGTGGGGGAGACCCTGCGCGACGGCAACGATGTGGTGTTGGTCGGCTATGGCTACGGCGTGACGCCGGCGCTGGCAGCGGCGGAGTTGCTCGCGGCAGAGGGGATCGACGCCACGGTGCTCAATGCGCGCTTCGTCAAACCGCTGGACGCCGAGCTGATTCTGGAAGCGGCCCGCCGGTGCGGCCGGGTGGTCACCATCGAAGACGGCGTGCTTCAGGGAGGCTTCGGGAGCGCGGTGCTGGAGATGCTGCAGGACCACGGCTGTCGGGTTCCCGTGCTGCGTCTGGGCATTCCGGATCGGTTCGTCGAGCATGGCAAGCGAGAGAAGTTGCTGGAGCTGCTCGGGCTGGACCCCGCCGGAGTGGCGCGAAGCACGCGTCAATTCGTGAAGGGGCTTCCCAGCGACGAAGAGCCCAGCTACGAACTGGCCGCGCTTCCCAACAAGAAGTCCTGACGCCGGCGCCCGCCGTCGGTGAGGCCAGCAGCCGTTGAAGCGTAGAGACGTCATGAAAAGCGCGGTAACGGCCGTCGCCGCGGCAGCGGCGGCGGCAACCGCTGATGAGGCGGAAGCACAGGGCGCCGCGAGTGTGTCGCAGGCCGATGTGGAGGCCGCGACTCGCGTTTCCGGGAGAGAGTACACCCCCGCACAGCGGGAACAGGTGGCCCGGCGGGCCGGCCGCTCTCGGGCCGCGCTTCAGGCCATGCGGGAGGGCCACCTCTCTGAGAGCCTGGAGCCGGCCACCCACTTTGATCCTCGCATCCCCGGGGTCCGTGTGCCAACGGGCCGTCCCGCGCTCAAGCTCGCAGCGGGCTCTGCTCCGGTGGTGCGAGCGGCCTCGGACGAGCTCGCGTTTCTCAGCGTGGTGCAGCTCTCGCGCCTCATCCGCGCTCGAAAGATCTCCAGCACTTCGCTTACACGGATGTACCTGGAACGCCTGAAGCGATATGGTCCTCCGCTCCGATGCGTGGTCACGCTCACTGAGGAACTGGCCCTGCAGCAGGCGGCTCGAGCCGATCGGGAGATCGCGGCGGGGGAGTATCGCGGGCCCCTGCACGGTATTCCGTGGGGCGCTAAAGACCTGCTGGCGACGCGTGGCACTCGTACCACCTGGGGCGCTCGACCCTACGAGAATCAGGTGTTCGACTACGACGCCACCGTGGTCAAACGGCTTGAGGCGGCGGGCGCCGTGCTCGTCGCCAAACTCTCCATGGGAGAGTTGGCCCAGGGAGATCACTGGTTCGGCGGCATCACCCGATGTCCGTGGAATCTCGAACGCGGCTCCAGCGGCTCCTCCGCTGGGCCCGGCAGCGCCACTGCGGCGGGTCTGGTCGGCTTCTCCATCGGCAGCGAGACACACGGCAGCATCGTGAGTCCCAGCGTCGCGAACGGAGTCACCGGGCTGCGGCCCACCTACGGACGCGTCCCCCGCACCGGCGCGATGGCGCTCTGCTGGACCCTCGACAAGCTGGGTCCCATGTGTCGGGCCGTGGAGGACTGCGCCGTGGTGCTCCACGCCATCCATGGCGCGGACGGCGTGGATACCAGCGCTCCCGATCTCCCGTTCCGCTGGGACGGCGGTCAGCCGCTCTCCCGCATCAAAGTGGGGTACGATGCGGAGGCGTTCGAGCGACTCGAAGCGGGTACGCCTCGCCGGAAGATCTATGAAGACGCGCTGGCGGTGCTCCGCAGGCAGCATCTCGGTCTGCGTCCTGTCCGGCTGCCGCAAAGCAATCCGGCCTATCAGGCGCTCATCGGCACGATCATTACCGTGGAGTCCGCCGCTTCGTTCCAGGAGTTGACTGCATCCGGGAAACTGGATTTGCTGGAACGGCAGGCGGAAAATTCCTGGCCCAACACCTTCCGCTATGGCTCCACCGTTCCTGCCGTGGACTACCTGCAGGCCCTTCGCCTGCGGCGAAGGCTCCAATCGGAGGTGCTCGCCTCCATGGCGGAGATCGATGTGCTGGTGACTCCGCCCTTTGCGGGCTCCACCCTCGCCTTCACCAACCTCACGGGAAATCCCACCTTGATCACGCGCTGCGGACTGTTGGGCGATGAGCCGGTCTCCATCGAGTTTGTCGGCGGATTGTACCGAGAGGCCGAGATCCTGAGGGTGGCGCTAGCCTTCGAGCGGGCCACCCGATGGCATACGCAGTGGCCTGACATGTCTCAGGTCCCGGCGGAATGACGGCGGAGCAGGGGTAACAACTCCCG
This sequence comes from Actinomycetota bacterium, assembly GCA_005798285.1. Taxonomy (GTDB): domain Bacteria; phylum Armatimonadota; class SYMT01; order SYMT01; family SYMT01; genus F1-80-MAGs030. Next base: position 14,148 of record SYKE01000236.1, on the reverse strand, counting down.
CCGGCTTGTGAGCCGGGCATTTATCCCAACATCGGTGGGCCCCGGCACGGGTTGTGCTCTTCGCCTGCCAACCAATTTATTCCCTCAACGAGGAGCTTTCCATGTTGGCCCGCCGGATGGACCGCGTAACCGCATCCGCGATCATGGAGTTGATCAAGACCACTGCGGCGGGGAGCTACATCTCCTTCGCCAGCGGCCTTCCCGACCCGGCGCTGTTTCCCGCCGAGACCCTGGCCACGCTCACCGAGCAAACGCTCACGCAGGACGGCCGGGCCGCATTGCAGTACGGCCCGGCCGAAGGCTACCCACCGCTTCGGGAGGCGGTGGCTGAGTTGCTCCGTCGGCGCGGCTTTCGGGCGACTCCCGACCATGTGTTGATCACCAACGGTTCTCAGCAGGCGCTCGATCTCGCCGCCCGTCTGCTGCTCAACCCCGGAGATACGGTGGCACTGGAGAACCCCTCTTACCTCGCCGCCGTCCAGGCCTTCGACAGCTACGAAGCGCGCTACCGCACCCTTCCCCTGGATGAAGCGGGGATGTGTCTCGACACCCTGCCCACATTGCTGGCCGGGCGGCCCCGGCTCCTCTACACGCTTCCGAACTTCCAGAACCCCACTGGCCTCACCCTTTCGCCCGAGCGGCGACAGCGGCTCGCGGAACTTGCCGCGGGCGCCGGCGTGCTCGTGCTCGAGGACGACGCCTATCACGATCTCTCCTACGAGGGCGAAGCGCCGCAGCCGGTCTGCTCCCTTGCCGAAAACCCCGCCGCCATCTACACGGGCACGTTCAGCAAGACGGTGGCGCCGGGCCTGCGCGTCGGCTACCTTTGCGCCGCGCCGCCCCTGGTGGAGCGCCTGGCTCAACTCAAGCAGATCACGGATCTCCACACCGGCTCCCTCACGCAGCGGGTGGTGTACCGCTACATCACCGATGGCCATCTGGAGCCCGGGATCGAGATCCTCCGGCAGACTTATCGCGCACGCCGCGACGTGATGCTCGCCGCGCTCGACGCCGAGCTCAGCGACTGCGCCGAGTGGACGCGTCCGAGGGGTGGGATGTTTGTGTGGGTGCGGCTGCCCCCGGGATGCCGCGCCGGAGAGATTCTGAAGCGTGCGCTCGCCCTGGGGGTGGTCTTCGTTCCCGGCTCCAGTTTCCATCCCGAGAGCGGCGGCGAAAACACGCTCCGTCTCAACTTCGTCAGCTCCACGGAAGAGAAGATCCGCGCCGGCATTCCGCTGCTGGCCCGCGCTATCCGAGAGGTTCTGGCGTGAGGCATCCGGGTCCGGGAGTGAGCCCATCGGTGGTGGAGACCATCGGCTCGACTCCGCTGGTCGCGCTCGAGCGCCTTTGCGAGGGCACCGATCGCATGGTGCTCGCCAAGCTGGAGTATTACAGTCCCGGCCACAGCGTGAAGGACCGGATCGCCCGCAGGATGGTGGAGCGCGCGGAACAGCGCGGTCTCCTCTCGCCGGGTGGGGCCATCGTGGAGACGACGAGCGGCAACACCGGGATCGGCCTGGCGATCGTCGCCGCGGTGCGGGGCTACCGCTTCCTCGCCGTGATGTCGGAGGGCAACAGCGTGGAGCGACAGCGGATTCTGAGGTCACTCGGGGCCGAGGTCGTGCTGGTTCCGCAAGCGGGGGGCGGCCGTCCCGGACAGGTATCGGGCGAGGATCTGGTGTTGGTGGAGCGCCGCGCCGAGGAACTCGCCCAGCAACTCGGGGCGTTTCGTCCGGACCAGTTCGAGAACCCCGACAATGCGGCGGCCCACGCGGAGACGACGGGCGTCGAGATCTGGGAGCAGACCGGCGGGCGCCTGGATGCGTGGGTCGCATCGGTGGGCACCGCCGGGACCTTCGCCGGCGTCGCGCGGGCGCTTAAGGCGCGGCGCCCATCCATCCGCTGCGTGGCCGCGGAACCGGCCACCGTTCGTCCGCTCGCCGGCATCCCCGTCACCAACAGCTCTCATCAGATCCAGGGAACCGGCTACAACCGCATCCCGCCTCTCTTCGATGCCGCCGACTGCGACGACGCGGTGGGCGTCACCGACCAGGACGCCATCGAGACGGCGCGGGACCTGGCGGCCCAAGAGGGCATCGTCGGCGGCTTCTCCGGCGGCGCCAACGTCTGGGCCGCCCTCCAGGTAGCCCGAGACCTGGCGCCCGGTTCCGTCGTCGTGACCGTCATTCCCGACACCGGCCTGAAGTACCTCTCCACCAACCTGTACCAGTAATCCTGTGAACGAAAGGCAGAACCAGGTCGCTCATCACAACGTCTGACGCGACGGTGTATTTACAGGATGGGATGCTTCCTATGCTCCGTTGGGTGGAGACAAGATGAGGGGACAGGCTGACCCGGTCAACATAAGAGACGTCTCTGACTGCCTGGTCCTCGCGGTCGAGCCAGGAGGTGCCAAGGAGAAGCACTGGTTCTTTGACCCGGAGCGCGTCCAGCCCGGCAACCCGGACAGTAGTCGGTCGCTCTTCAAGTATGCTCGCCGCGAGTCCGGAGAAGACTGGTCGGAGGTGCTTGCGAGTTGGCTCGCCCACCGGTTGCAATTACCCCATGCAGAGTATGATCTTGGGGTGTGGAAAGGCAGAAGAGGCGTGATCAGCTATAACTTCCGCTCGCCGGGACAGGAAGTAGATCATGGCGTCGACCTGCTCTGCCGGATGCTTGGGCCCAATTACAATCCGATCGGCTCCAAGGGGCGTGAGCGGAGACAACACACTCTAAAGAACATCTTTTGGGCGCTTGAGACTGTAGGGGCTCCAGACGGGATGGATTGTGGGGCAGGCACAGTGAAGAAGGCATCAGACGTGTTTACTGGTTACCTGATGCTGGACTGCCTGATAGGGAACACGGACAGGCACGACTACAACTGGGCTGTGCTATCCCGCCCCAAGCTCTCGGATCGAGAATTGCGGCTGGCGCCGACATACGACCATGCATCATGCCTCGGTAGAGAACTTTCCGATGTGAAGCGCTCACAAATGCTGAAGACCCACTCGGTTGGCACGTATGCCGAAGGTGCTCGCTGTAAGATATTCTCCGACGATCCAGAGCCGAGGCTTTTGCGCCCGGTGGACGCCTTTGCCGATGCGGCGGCGAGAGTACCGGACGCCGCCGCGTACTGGCGAGAACGCCTGCACTCGATCTCGGAGGCTGACCTCCGGGGGCTGGTCGAGCGAATGCCTGGCGAGCGGATGAGCGGGGCTGCCCGTTGTTTTGCCGCGGAGTTCCTTGTGCACACTCGCAGCCGACTGCTTGGATTGGATGGACCCCGCAAATGAGCACCTTGATGGTGGGGTGGCAAGATGAGGCGACGCGCCGGTGGAGCCTCATCGGGCAGCTCTCATATGCCGAGGGCGAGTACGTGTTTCGGTATACCCGCGGGGCGGAGCGACTCGGGGGTGAGGATCGGCACGCGCCTCTCCTCGCGTTTCCTGCGCTGAACCGTGAGTACCGATCCGCACATCCGTTTCCGCTGGTATCGGGTCGAGTGCTCTCCAGCAAGAGGAGTGACTTTCCCGGATATGTGGCGGCTCTGGGACTTGAAGTGACCGCCGACCCGATGCAAATCCTGGAGCGAAGCGCCGGACGAAGGGTCACCGACAACATTGAGTTGGCGGCGTTTCCGGTTCGCACCGACAGCGGCGAGCTGGAGCTGTACTTTTTGGCGCATGGCGTTCGGCATGTGGATGGAGCCGCCGAGCGGATCGCGGCGCTGAAGCCCGGCGACCCGCTGCGGGTGGTTCCGCAGCCCGACAAACCCGGCGAGGACCCGGATGCGCTTCTAATCGTGGCCGCCGGCGGACCCGACGAACTGGGTCGGGGCCTGGGTTGGGTGCCGCGATACCTCTCGCCTGAGATCACCTGGTTGGCGGAGCGCACGGCGGAACCCTATCTCTTCGTGGAGCGGGCGACTCCGTCAGCGCCCAGTTCGCTTCGCCTGTTGTGCAAGCTGTACCTGCCCTGGCCGGAGGGGTATGTGCCTTTTGCCAGGGAGGATGCCGAGTTGCTCCCGATCGAGGCTTCGACCGGGTGATCAAGGGTGTCAGGCCTTTGCGGGCGGAATGGCGGCGCCGATAGCGGCCCTCGCGCGTTTCTCGACGAGCCCTTTCCAGATCTCCAGAATGAAAAACGGCGCGGTGCCGAGCGCCAGGAGCGCGGCGCACTCGATCAAAGAGATCGGCGCCACCCCGAAAACCCGCTGCAGCGGCGGGAAGTGGTGGATGACGAGCTGGATCAAAACGGATGCCGCCACCACCAGGGTCAGGCGAATGTTGCCGGGCCCCTGCCGTTTCCAGAAAGGCCGAATGGGGCTGCGGACGCCGAAGGAGCGGAAGAGCTCCGAGAACACGAGCGCGGAAAAGGCGTAGTTGCGCGCCGTAGCCAGGTCCTTCTCAATGGCAAGTCCGTACCAGAACGCGAGTAGCGAGACACTCGCCTTAAGGACTCCGGATGCGCCCACCAGCAAGACAAAGTCCCGGTCGGCGAACTCCTCCTTTGACGGGCGCGGAGGCCGACTCAAGACGTCCGGATCAACGGGATCCGTGGCCAGCGCGAGAGCGGGCAGGCCGTCTGTCACCAGGTTGATCCACAGCAGTTGGATGGGGATGAGCGGCATTGGCCAGCCGATCAGCACCGCAAAGAGCATGACCAGGATTTCCGATGTGTTGCCGGCCAGGAGATACTGAAGGCACTTTTTGATGTTGTCGTAGATCCCGCGACCCTCTTCCACGGCGGCGACGATGGATGCGAAGTTGTCATCGGTCACCACCATGTCCGAGGCTTCCTTGGTAACCTCGGTACCCGCGATTCCCATCGCGATCCCGATGGAGGCCTCCTTGATGGCGGGCGCATCGTTCACGCCGTCCCCTGTCCTGGCCACCACGGAGCCCCGGGATTTGAAGGCGCGCACGACTCGCAGCTTGTCCTCTGCGGTGACCCGTGCGTACACCGCGATGTGCTCCACCCGCTGGGAGAGCTCATTGTCCTTCAAGTTCTGGATTTGAAGGCCCGAGACGACTTCGTCTCCCGGACTCAGTATCCCGAGTTCGGTCGCCACCGCCGCGGCCGTGGCTGGATGGTCTCCGGTGATCATGACCACCCGGATCCCGGCCCGCTGGCAGAGCTTCACGGCGTCCAGAGCTTCGGGGCGGGGCGGATCATGCATGGCGAGAAGTCCGGCGAAGACCAGATCTCGCTCCAACTCATCCTCGCCGAGGGGCTCCCACTCCGACTCAGCCAGGTTTCGGTAGGCCACGCCGAGGACGCGCAAGGCCCGTCCGGCAAGGTCTCCGTTGGCTTTCTCAATCTCTGCGCGGCGCGCGTCGGTCATCGCCACTGTTGAGCCGTCGGCGGTCAGGAGGTGGATGCAGCGAGAGAGAAGCAGATCCGGCGCGCCCTTGACGTATTCTCGTGGACCGTCTGCCGTCTGTCGGACGATGGTCATCCGCTTTCGTTCGGAGTCGAACGGAAGGACACGGAGGCGCGGGTTGGCCTCTTCGACATCGGCGCGAAGCACGCCGGCTTTCGCGGCAACGACGAGAAGCGCCGCCTCGGTGGGGTCCCCCGCGATTCCCGACTTGCCGTCGCGCTCGTCGAGTTCCGCCTCGTTGCAGCCGGCTGCGAGCGTCAGCACGGTCTTCAGCGCATCATCCCCGGTTTTCGGCAGAGCTTTGCCCGCTTCGATGAGTTCGCCTTCCGGGCTGTAACCGCGGCCGGTCACCTCCAGTTCGCGCCCGGAGAGCCAGATCGCTCGCACGGTCATCTCGCCCATCGTGAGCGTGCCGGTCTTGTCTGAGCAAATGACTTGAGCCGACCCCAGTGTCTCGACGGCCGGCAGTCGGCGGATCAGCGCGTGGCGGCGCACCATCCTTCCGACGCCCAGCGAAAGAGCCACCGTGACGACCGCGGGAAGCCCCTCCGGCACGGCGGCCACCGCCAGGCTTACGGCGGTGAGCAGCATCGCGCCGGGCGGTTCGCCGCGCCAGAGCCCGAGGGCAAAGACCAGCGCGACAATCCCCAGACTGGCAAAGAGAAGCGATCGGCCGACTCGATCCAGGCGGCGCTGAAGCGGAGTCTGACCGTCCTTCGCTTCATGCAGCAACGAGGCGATCCGGCCGACTTCCGTGTTCATGCCGGTGGAGATGACCAGTGCCCGACCCTGGCCGCCCACAATGCTGGTGCCCAGGTAGACCATGTTCAGCCGGTCGCCCAGGGCGGTTTGAGCCGCGGAGAGGGGGTTCGGATGCTTCCCCACCGCCTGGGACTCTCCGGTGAGCGAGGCTTCGTCGGAGCGGACGGATGCGGCTTCGAACAGACGCGCATCTGCGGCGACCAGGTCACCCGCGGTCAAGACCAGCACATCGCCTCGCACCACGGTCGACGCGGGAATCACGCTGGAGCGGCCATCTCGAAGGACGCAGGCCAGGGGCGCGGCGAGTTTCCGCAGGGCCGCGACAGCGCGTTCCGCTCGGTACTCCTGGAAGAATCCAATCCCGGCATTCAAGAACACGATAGCTCCGATGGCGATGGCGTCCGCACTCTCTCCAAGCAGCGCGGCCAGGCCGGCGGCGGCGATCAAGACCCAGATGACGAAATTCTTGAACTGCCCCAGAAAGAGAATCAGCGGATTCGGACCTGAGAGGCTGCGGATTTCGTTCGGCCCATCCGCGGCCAGCCGCTGCGCCGCCTGCACCGAGGAGAGGCCCTGGGTGAGCTGGATCTGCAGATCCAGGGCCAACTCTTCAATGGGTCGCACCCACGGCGGCGAGGCGCCGGCGGTTGCGGGGCTGCCTGTCGCCAGGTCGGAGGCGTTTGTCTTGGAGGTCATCAGCAGGAGACGTTACTTTTCTACCGGCGGGGGAGAACCCGGACCGGAAAGCGCGCCAACGGCCCGCAATAGTCGGTCGTGGGCTGCCTGGTGTTCGTAAAGGGCCTGAACTTCGGCATTGCGCGCTCGCACCAGCGCTGCAAGCGCATCGAACGCCTCGACGTTGATGCCGATGCCGGAACTGTAGCGAAGCAGCGCGATGCGGTGGTTCTCTTCCGCCGCAGTGGTCGCTGTTCGGGCGGCGTGGACATTTCGCTCTGCGGCCCGCAGGTTGGCCAGAGCCGTGGCGGTTTCCTGACCGACTTGCAGTGCGACCTGGCGCCGCGCTTCCTCCAGCTTTTGCGCCTCTGCCCGCGCAGCGCCGACACGCGCCCGTCGCACGCCGCCGTCCAGGAGCGGCAGCGAGGCCGTCAGCCCAAAGGTCGTCCCACCGAACAACGGCTGTCCCTTCATCTTCATGAGGTCCGCCATGATGCCGACGCCGACCTGAGGCCGGTAGGCGCCGCGAAACACCTCCACCTCGGCAGTCCCCGCGTCACGGCGCCGGGCGGCGGCGGCCAGTTCCGGGCGGTAGCGCTCGGCGGTATCCAGAAGCTTGAGGAGTTGAGGATCGCCTCCGCCGCTCGGTTCTGCGGGTGGGGTGGGGCCCGCGCCCAGCGCGGCCAGGAGCGTGCTGCTGGGCTGGAACTGAAGGGGTTCGGTCAGCTCAAGCTGGGACTCGAGGTGAACTCCCATCAGCGTCTTGAGCTGAATGAGGCTGATCTCCACGTCACGTTCGGCGTTGGTGAGCATCTGTTCCGCGGTGGCGACCTCCGCCTCATCGCGCAGGACATAGAACCGGGGCACCCGCTGCTGTTCGAAGCTCAGCTTGTCGATCCTGAGACGCTCCCGGTTCTGATCGAGCGCGGCGCGGTAGACGCCCAGGAAGCTCCTGCGGGCCTGCACCTCGCGGTACGCGAGGCGCACCATCAAGGCGACATCCTGATGGGTGGTCTCGAGTTCCGCCTGGGAGGCTTCTTGTAGGGCTCGAGCCTGGATCACCATCGCGCGGAGGCGATTTCCGGTGAAGAGGGGGTACATCAGGCTGACGTTTTGATCGAAGAATGCGTCTGCGGGCAGCGCCATCGTCATCTGAGGCTGCACCGCCGCCGGGCTGTTCAGAATGTTGGCGGCGCTGCCTCCCGAGAGAAAGGTGTTGGCGGAAACCCACGGACGGCGCTCCGCACGAGCGGCCTGTACCCGCTGGACCGCGACCTCCACCTCTTGAACAGCCCCGCGCACAACAGGACTCTCTCGCAGCGCAATGGCCACGGCCTGCTGCACCGTGAGCCGTTCCTGGAGCCGTGGCCGGGTCGAGAGGAGCGCCCCAACAGGCACGACACCGCCGGTTTGCTTGGGATCTCCGGAGGTCGGTTTCGTCGCCGGGGCATCCGTGGCGGCCGACGACTGCGCGACCGAAGGGGCGGCGGCGAGAAGGGCGGTGATCAGCGCGAAGGTTGCGCCGGCAGTGCGATGCATGGTCATGCGGAGTCTCCGGCGGGTGCGGCAGCGGGGGGCGGTCCGGCCGGGGGAGGGGTGGGCCCGCTCGATCCGGGCTGAGCGGGTTCCGCAGCCTGAACGGGCCATGACCAGTCCCGGTTCAAGAAGATCTTGTTGAACCACCGTACCACGTCATCGGTAAACGTGTGCATGATGGGCACATCGAAGAGCGAGAGAAACGTGCCGGTGAGCAGCCCGCCGATGGTGACCACGGCCAGGGAGCGATAGGCGTCCTGGCCGGTTTTGGGGAAGAAGGCGGCGGGAATGATCGCGATCGCGGTGATCGTGGCGCTCATGATGATGGGTCGGAGTCGTGCTGGGCAAGCGAGCGCGACGGCTTCATCCCGCTCTACCCCCTGGTCCCGATACTGCACGATCAGATCCAGCATCAAAATGGCGGTGGTGATGTCCATGCCGGCTACCACAATCAACGCCATCAGGGAGACCGACGAGAAGGCCAGGCCCGTGATGAAGAGCAGGAAGAAGATGCCCGCGAGCTGATCCGGCAGGGACGCAATCATCTGGAGCGGCTGAATGAAGCCGCGGAACTGAGCTACCAGGATCAGATACATCATGATGAGCGACAGTCCCAGGCCGATAAAGAGACGGCGGAAGCTGTCCATCATCTGGGTCATATCGCCCCGCATTTCGAGGCCATAGCCCGGCGGGAAGTTGATGGCCCGGATGCCGGCGCGCTCATTGCCCCCGTAAGCATTGCTCACCAGGTTCATCGCCACATCCATCGAGGGCAGATCGCCGATCCGGTAGAACGCCGTGAGCCCCATCACGCGGCGGAGCCCATCGTGCTCGATCACCGTTGGCGCTTCCCGGCGCTCGACCGTGGCCACGGAGTTCAGAGGCACCTGACGACCGTCGGGAGTGGTCAGGTAAAGGCTCTCCAGGTCCCCGCTGTGGCGACGGGCATCCTCTTCATACCGAACCAGAATCGTGTTCTGCCGGAGGTTGGGCAGACGGTAGAACTCATTGGTCAGCCCGCCCCGAAGGCTGTAGTAAGCCTGCTGACTGATGCTTTCCGGCGAGAGCCCCACCTCCTGAGCGCGGGTTGGGTCCACACGGATTTCATAGTCGGGCAGGCCGATGGTCCAGGTCGTGGCGGGCTGATACACGCCACGCGTCTTGCGAGCCACGTCGTCCAGTTGGCGACCCACCATATCGAGCACTTTCAGGTCGGGGCCATACGCGATGAGATGGATGGGCGCTGCCGCAGTGGCCATCACGTCGGAGCCCATCTCCTTGATCTGAAATCGTCGTATGCCCGGGATCGACTCGAACGCCTCCTTCTGGATGGCATCCATCACCTGCCAGATGGTGCGCTTCCGATCGTCCTTGTCGCTGAAGGTCAGCATGAAAGCGGCGCCGTTCGCCTGCGGCATGGCGTAGCCCGTGAAGAACGGGCTCCAGCTTTCGAACATGCTCTCCGCGCCGATCTCGATGCTGCCCTTTTCCAGTTCCGGATGCTTGAGCATGATTTGCTCGATCTTGCCGACGGCTCGCTCGGTTTCCTCGAACGAGGTTCCCGGCGACATCTCGAGGAGGCCGCTGGCCTGTCCGACATCCGCAAGCGGCATCATCTCGCTGCCGATGAGAGGGTAAAACGTGAAGCCGCCGATGATGATGGCCAGGATGACGCTTCCCACCAGCAGTCGCCGTTTGAGGGTCCACCGCACCGCCCGCTCATAGGCTCGCTCCACGCGCTCCAGGAAGCGCTGAAACGGGTCGATGAAGAAGTAGAGCACTCGCCCCGCCGGGTGCTTGCGGTCCGCTTCACGGACTTCCTCGCGGCGCAGCAGCCTGGAGCAGAGCAGGGTGGTCAGTGTGAAGCCCACGAGCATGGAGCTGATCTGGCAGAAGATGACCGGCCATACCAGCTCCCGGAACATGATCTCGACGATGCCGCCGCAGAAGAGGAGTGGAGAGAGGCCGACGAAGGTGGTGAAGGTTCCGGCCAGTACCGCCAGGCGAATCTCTCCAATCCCGTCGCAGGTGGCGGTCTTCACATCCTTGCCCATCCGGAGGTGTCGCTCGACGGCATGGACATCGACGATGGAGTCGTCCACCAACCGACCGATGGAGATGAGCAGACCGATCAGGGTGCCGGAGTTGAAGCTCATGCCCATCGGCACCATGAAGAGAATCGCCAGCAGGAGCGACGCCGGCAGCGACACGAGCGCGATCAGCGCGCTGCGCCAGTCGCCGAGGAAGAAGAGGAGCGCCACCCCCGTCATGAAGATTGCCAGGATCAGCTCGTCCCAGATGTTGTTGAAGAGAACATCGGTGAAGCGTGCGTTGTCGTAAGCGGTCTCGAACCGGATGCCTGGGAAGTCGCGCTCCATTTCTCGAACCGAGCGCAGGACGGCAGGCACGACCTCGGTCGAGCTGCTGCCGGGATCCTGAATGATGGACACATCGATGGCCGGTGAAACCTCGCCCGCCGCCTTCGGGGGATGCTTCAGGTAGTGGTAGCCGCTTCGCCGCTCCCAGTGAGTGTCCGCCACGCGGGCTACATCCCGGATGTAGACGGTTCGCGGGGAGCGTGCCGAGCCGGCAGTGGCCCCTCTGAAGTCCCCGCCCGCGGGCGATGGCTCCGGGCTCGCGCCGCCTCCCATGCCCCCCATGGCGCCCCCGCCCGAGCTTGCGCCAGCGGACGGCGCCGACCCGGATCCCGGCGTCGCTCCGGAGGTGACGCTGATGAGCGGGTAGTTGAGCACGTCGGCGGCGCTGGTGGCGCGCGTGTCAACCCGGACGATCCCTTCCTCGGCGCCCTGAGTCAGGTTTCCGGCGGGACGGCTGACGTTGAAGCGGTCGATGGAGTTTCGAACATCGAGAATGGAAAGCCGGTAGGCCGCAAGCTGGTCCCGATCCACCACCACCTGCAACTGACGACGGTAGCCGCCGAACGGGACGACGGAGTAGACCTTTTGAACCCGCTTCAGTCGGTTGATGACCTCGTTGTCCGCGAACTCTCTCAAACGCTGCGGGTTCCATCCCTGCGCCGCGTCTCCGGTGAGAGCCAGTGAGAGGATGGGAAGGTTCAGCGGATCGATGGGGACGACCCACGAGGGTTTCAGGTTGGCGCCGGTGCTCGGCAGGTTGGCCTGAATGACGTTCATCAGGGCCTGAGCGTCGAAGAGAGCCTTCTTCATGTCCACGCCGTAGTTGAATTCCAGCGTGACGAGTGAGAACCCTTCCTGCGATGAGGAGCGGACGTAGTGAAGGTCCTTGACGTTCACCATCTGCTCTTCGATGGGCTTGCTGACGTACAGTTCCATCTCCTGAGCGGAGAGGCCCGGCATCATCGTGACCACGCCCACCATCGGGCTCTGGACATACGGGGCAAACCGCCGCGGGAGCGCGAAGGCCACTGCGATGGAGCCCATCACAAAGACTGCGAAGTAGAACGCGATGATGAGATAGGGGTGTTCGATGGTCCACCGGGGCAGGGCGCTCGCCGCGGTGGCCGCCCGCGACAGCAGCGGCGACCGTTCTCGTGGGGGCTGATTTCGGTCTGAGCTTTCACTCAATTCAGTTACCCCCCTTGCCGTGAGCAGAGTGGTCCTCCGCGCGCGTTGGTCGAGCGGCGGCAGGCGGGGGAGTGGGCCGTGAGTCATCCATCGCCGTGGGCGGCGCCACCGCGCCCCCTCCGGCGCCGTGGCCGGTGTGTCCCCCCGAACCCGGCACGACGCGTGCGTCGGGGAGAGACGCGGGGCCGCCGGTTCCCCACGCGACGGCGCTGACGGTGTCGCCCGGGCGAAGTGAGTCGTGACCGCGAACGACGACCTGCTGGCCCAGCCGCAGCCCGGAGAGGATCTCGGTGTAGCTGCCGTCGCTAGACCCCGCCTCCACGTCCACTCGCTGCACCACGAAGGACCCCTCATCCACGCCCGCTTCGGCGACCCAGACGTAGGCGGACTGCTTCATGGAGAGGATGGTGTTCGATGGCGAGCTTTGCCATCGAAGTGCGGCAGACGGAATCCGCAGAGCGCCTGCGGCCTGCGTGCGGGTGGGCCGAGTCTGGATTTCCATCCGAACGTACTGGCCGGGCAGAAACCGTCGCGGGACGTTGGCGAAGAGGGCTTCCACTGTTCCCGTGCGCGCAACGGGATCCATCGCAGGGGAGATGGAGGTGACTCGCGCCTCCAGCGGTTCGCTCTCGGAGTCCTGCGTGCGAACCGTGACCCGCGCTCCGATCCGGATGCGGGCGAGATCGGCATCGCCGACATTGGCCTGCAATCGAATCGGCTGGATCTGAGCGATCTTCAAGATGGCCTGACCGGGGCTGACGAGCACGCCCGGGCTGATGAGTCGCTGGGTGACGACGCCATCCACCAGCGAGCGGATCTCGGTGTAGTCGCGAACCACGGTGGAGGTGGCGAGCGAGGCCTCCGCAAGCCGTACTCCCGCCTGAGCCTGACGAATTTTTCCGGTTCCCGCCCGGGCCATCGCCTGCATCGCCCGCGCATTGGCCTGCGCGCCCTCCAGGTCCCCATCGGACATCTTGATACGGCCCGCCGCGGCAGCGATCTCCGCCTTCGACTGCTCCACCTTGGCTTCCATCGCCAGAATACGAGATTGCGCCTGAGCGATCTTCCCCTGCGCGCTCTCAACCATCGCCTCGGCGCGCGCCCGTTGGGACTCGGCAGCTCGGATGTCGCTCCTCACGGCCAGAAGTCGGGCTTCCGTCTGGCGAACCTTTGCATCGGCGCCACGGGCGGAGGCCTGTTCCCTCTGGAACTCCTCACCGGATACGGCTCCGTTGTCGAAGAGTACCTTCATGCGGGCTATCTGCTTTTGCCAGTAGGCCTGGTCCGCCAGCATCGCGGAGAGCATGGCCTCGGTCTCGGGCAGGGTGGCCCGTGCGGACTGGAGCATCGATTCCGACGCGGCCTGCTCGTGGCGGGAGGCCGTCAGGTCGGCCTGCATGCTCTTGAGATCCCCTCGGGCTTCGGTGAGGCCGGCCTGACTCTCCTGAAGCATCGCCACGGCACGGGAGTGCATTCTTCGAGATTCTTCGAGGGCGCCTTCGCGGCTTCTCACTTCGCCTCGCGCCTGCGCCACGGCGGCCTGCGCCTGTTGATACTCCAGCCCGGCGATGGCCGCCATCTGCACGGCGACGGCGCGGTTCGCCACCCGTTCGTCCACCCGCGTCTGGTACTCGCGAGTTGTCCAGCTTCGCCAGAAGCTGGCCCTTGCGGATGGGATCGCTGACGTAGTACGGCATCCAGGTGATGGAGCCGGTGACTCGAGGATAGACATCCTGCTCCACGAAGCCCACCGCCGAGCCGGTGTAGCGGACCGCCGCCTGGACGGCCGCCGATTCGACGGCAGCGAGAGCGACCGGACTTCGGCCGGGAGGGGCGGGCATCTTCGACATGTCGGAGGCGAGCGCATCCACCAGGCTCATGGAACCGGGCCGCTTCAACGCTCCCACGAGCCACATCGATCCTCCGATGGCCAGCGCCAGCAGGACTGCCGCTCCCAGGACAATCGGACTGAAGAAGGTTCGGAAGCCGGGTCGAACTCCAAGCCGCGTGAGCCGGTACCCGATGAACGCCAGGATCAGGCCACCGACCACCCACGGCAGGATCCACCAGGGTGGTTCCCTGGACCCGGTCCGAGCAGCGGGCCCGCCTGTGTTCTGGCCGGTCTTCAGGGCCAGTTGGCTGACCACCTCCCCGGAGGGACCTGTCACTCGGAGGGTGATGCGGTACGAGCCCTCCATTGCAAATCGGGCGGCCGCCGCATAGGTT